>JBGPTK010000001.1:0-46506 GCA_041490605.1 Terriglobia bacterium
ATTGGGCGCTCTCGTCCCGATGCAAATCGGGATTCGCATTGAAGAATCATGGTCGACGTTGCGGCCGTATCGATGGTTGGTGAAACGATTGGTTTCACCGGGGAATGATTCACCGTGAGATTTCCAGAGTCTTGGTCCTCCACCTTCTCTGGCTACCACGCGGTGCTAAAAACACCGGACGGCACATCTGCGTATTGACAACGCCTTCGTTCTTATCGAGGGGCACCCTCGCGGCAAGAATCAATTAGCCGCGAACGGTTAAGACCGGGCATTTTGCGTGGGAGACGAGTTTGTGGGCGGTCGCGATTGGCAGGTGTGTCGCGGCGCCGGGAACGCCTGTGGGCCGCCGGACTCCGACGACCACCAAGTCCGCCTTCCGGTCATCAGCCACGTCCAGAATAGTTTCCGCCACTTCACCTTCCGCAACCATATACCAGGGTTCGCACCACAACTCCGCGTCCGCCGGCACCAGTGCGTGCATCCGCCGCAGCGCCGAAGCCTCGAGCTCTTTGGGGTTAACCAAATCGCCCGCCTCGGGCCTCGCGATGACGTGCAGCAACGTGAGATGCGCTTGATATTCCTGGGCCAGTGAAATGGCATAGGGGGCGGCGGCCAGAGATTCCGGACTGAAATCCGTGGCATACAGTATTTCGTGAAAATTCCCGCCCGCCGGCGGCTGCACCGGCGAATACGGACCCACCGTCAACACCGCGCAAGGCGCCTCGCGGAAAATTTCCTCCGCCGTGGATCCCAGCAGCAGCTTCCCCAGCCCCGTCCTGCCCCGCGTGCCGATCACAATCAAGTCAATTTGATTCTTCTCGATTGTGGACGCCAGGGCCGGCCAGATTTCGCCCTCCTCAATCACCAATTCGCTGTTGAGGTCGGGAAATGGCGCTAAAAGATTCCTGGCCCGTTCGCGCGCCTGGGCCTCTTGGGCTTCCCCCAGGGCCTTCCAGCTCTCCGGAGGAACCATGGTGTAAACTTCAGGAGGCCTGACATGCAAGGCGAAGAGCTTGGCCCCAAAATGGCGCGCCAATTCCGCGGCATAGGGAAGAGCGTCCTCCGACGGCCGGGAGAAGTCCGTGGCGAACACAATGTTCTTCAGTTGAATTCTGGCCTCACGTTCGAGCGCTTTCACTTGGCACCTCCATCCTGCGATCCCTGATGCGTTCCATGACCCGTGCGCCGCTGGAAGCACTGGCGCACCCTGCTCCGTCTGGTTCCGCTTCCGCCCGTTTTCTTACGACCGGATGGTCAGCACGGGACAAGTTGACTCGGAGACCACTCGAAAAGCCTTGGTATTCGGCGCATGGCCGGCCAATCCCTTCATCCGCTTGGCGCCCATCACGATCAGGCCGGCCTTGGTCTCTTTCGCGACCCGCAGAATTTCTTCCACGGCATCGCCGGCCGTCGCCCGGAATTGCGGCCAGCAGAGATATTTTTTCGTAGCCGGGACAAGCTCTCTCATTTGCCGCGTCGCCGCCTGTTTCTTCAACTCCAGGCCGCCTTCCGAAAGCTCTTTCTCCGGCGCGATCACATGCAGCACAGTCAGCTTCGACCGGTGCTCCTGCGCGAGCGAGAAAGCGTATTCAGCTTCGCGCTCGGCGCCCAGTCCGAAATCCGTCGCGAACAATATGTTCCTGAACTCCGCCTCATACAGCGGCTCGTTTTCCACCGCCGGGCCCACGGTCAAGACCGGGACTCGCGCCTGCCGGAAGATTTCTTCGGCGGTCGAGCCCATCACCAATTTCGCCACCGGGCCAGCACCGCGAGTTCCGGCGATAATGAAATCGATTCCTTCCCTCTTGATCACCGCTTCCATGGCCGGCCAGAACGGCCCCTCTTCGATCACCACTTCATAGGGGACTCTTTCCAGGCGTTCGGATTTCTGCATTTCGGTGAAATGCCGCGCCGCATTCTGGCGCAGCCTTTCGATCGATGCCATGGCGATTTCCGGCGTCACCATGGCGTAAGGGTCCAGCGCCAGAATGTGCGTCAAATAAATTTGCGAATTGTAACGCCGGGCGACCGCCAAGGCGTATTCCAGCGCGCGGTCCGAGCACGGCGAGAAATCCGTGGCCACCATGATTTTCTTGATTCGCACCATCTCGATTACTTCGCTGCTCTTCACCGGCTTCCCGGCCATTTCCAGTGTTCGAATCATCGCAACCTCCTGTTCCGCCCTTTCCGCGAGATGCCTTGTCCTGACCTTTCAATTAAGAACCTATGCGCCCAGCGGGATGCCTTCAGTGACCTACGTCACTTTCCGATGTGACGCGCCTCACTGTGGCCATTCCTTGAATCGGTTACGAATTGACTGGGATTGATCTCGCCGAGTTTCGGCGAGCTTTTCGGCGCCGTAAAGACTCGTGGAAAGTTTCCACGGAGGCGTAATGAAACGAATTGCCGTCCTGACCAGCGGCGGTGACGCGCCGGGAATGAACGCGGCGGTGCGCGCGGTTGTGCGCACCGGAATCGACCGCGGCTGGGAAATGTTCGGCGTTCGCCACGGTTATGCCGGGCTTATCCGCGACAACTTTGTTCCCCTGGGCCCCCGCGATGTGAGCGGCATTATCCAGCGCGGGGGCACCATGCTCGGCAGCACGCGATGCCCCGAGTTCAAAACGGACGATGCCCAGTTCGACGCCATTCGAATTCTTCGGCAGCGCGCGATCGATGCGCTCATCGTGATCGGCGGAGATGGATCCCAGGCCGGCTCGTACGCTCTTTCCCGCAAAGGCTTCCCGGTGGTTGGCATCGCGTCGACGATTGATAACGACCTGTGGGGCTCCGACATCACCATCGGCGTGGACACGGCGCTGAACGTGGCGCTGGAGGCCATCGACCGGCTCAAAGTCACCGCCTCGTCTCACGAACGCGCGTTTCTGGTCGAAGTGATGGGCCGGGATTGCGGCTACCTGGCCTTGACCGCGGGAATTGCCGGGGGAGCGGAATGCATCGTGATTCCTGAAGTGGAGGTCGATCCGGAAAAAATCGCCTTCGAATTGCGCGACTCCTACGAGCGCGGCAAAGCGTATGCCATCGTCGTGGTTGCCGAAGGGTCTCGCTACGATGCCGAAAAACTCATCGCCTATTTCCGCGATCATCGCCAGCGGCTGGGCTTCGAATTGAGGGTTGTAAAATTAGGCCACGTTCAGCGCGGCGGCACGCCGGGAGTATTCGATCGTCTTCTCGCCACCCGCATGGGCGCGGCCGCCACCGAGCGGATTGCGCGCGGCGAATTTGGGGTTCTAATCGGCTTGATTCATGGGGAGATGAAAAGCACGCCCCTGGCCGACGTGGTGGGTAAGATAAAACCACTCGATCTACAACTCTTCAATTTGGCCGCCGTGCTGGCCAAGTAATAGCTCTCGGTCTCACGGCAAACGCTTCCTAATCAGAAACTGAAATCATTCAACAGTTCAACTCTTCATCGCGCCGCCACTCGTTTTACCTGGCGAAGCCAGCCGCCCATTCCGCCCTTCTCTCTCAGCCTCTCTGCCGCTGCGCCGTCCACTACTTGCAGATGAGTCCCATGCTTTCGGGCCATCTCCGGGAGAACGTCCCGCAGCATGGCCGCGCGCCGCTTGCCTCCGCAGGCCGGGCAGACCGGATCGGCGGATCGATCCGCCCAACCACATTCATCGCAGCCGTGCAGCCGGAAATTCAGGCCGCGAACCACCACCAGGGACCCAATTTCGCCTTTCTGCAGGCGAGCCATGGTCTCGTCGAATTCCGCAACCGCTCCATGATCCGCTCCCAGCAAATCCGCTACCAGCTCCGAAGCATGCTGCAATTGCCATTTCGCGATCCGAGGTTCCAGACGCCGTTGCAATTCGGCTGCCGAGAGCCGCCCGAAGTCTTCGTCAATCAGCACGGCTTGTTGCCGCAGCCCCTGCCGGAACTCCGCCTGAATTGGCTCGATCAATCGAATGGACCCTGCCAGGAATAATGCGTCGAGCCCTTCCTTTTTGTAGACCTTTTCCACCTCTTCGGCGGTTTCCCGGCACAAACGGCGGTACTGCTCGTTCATCCGGCGCCTCAGAACATCCGATTGAGATCCACGAGCTTTCTGCACGCCAGGATGAGCCACATGCCCCAGTTCTTTTTTCTTCCACTGAGTAATGTCGATTGAAAACTTCTTCTCCATGAGTTGGGCCATTTCGCCCAGCCAATACCGGAAAAGACGCGCCCCAGTCCGGTCCACCACGAACAGCCCGTAAGGTTTGTGTTCATCGGCAAGCCAGAGCAATGGGGCCAAGGCCGGCCTTCCCCAGCGGAGTTCGTTCTCCACTTCCATCTGCAGCGGCGCCACCTCCCAAGTCTGCGCACCGGCAAAAATCACCAGTCCTTTTTCTTTCGGCCTCCGGTCTCGCAAAAAATCTTCCACGCGAGCCAACTCCAGAAGGAAAAGCCCCTGCTGGGACTGGGGCAATTCCTCCAGCATTGACTTTCCCGTCGAATTCAACCAGCTCAGGCATGGCTCAGTCAGTCCACGGCCGGAGGTCTTCGCTGGATTCGTGGTCATGTACACCGTAAGCACCGGCATTCGCAATTGCGAGAGATGCTGCAATCTTTTGTCATCAAGCATGATCTTCTCCGCCTTTCCGCCCGGCCTGTAAGCCGGCGCCATTCGCTTCTCGTTCCGTCTCGAATGCCTTCAGCAGTTCGCTGCGCCTACAGCGCTTCGCTCACCCGGTGCCAGCCCCACATGTGCCCGATCAGAATGATCGAGCCGGCCGCCATGATGTAGATTTCCGAGTGAACCCACACGCCGAATAGCAGGAATAGAAAGCCCGCCGTCTGCAGCAGCACATTCGCCGGATGCAGGTGCAGCAGCATGATTTTTCCCAAAGTCGTCTGCGCCAGGTTCTCTTCCTGTTTTCGCGGAGTCACAATGGCTCCGAGCAGCACGCTGGTGAAAACCGCCGCCGCTGCCCAAATCCAGGCGTGCCCCCAAAGAAAGTAAATTGCCCAGGCGAAGCCCACGATCGCCAGAATTATGTGCCGTGGATGCCCGTGGCGCACGACCGCTCGTTCAAAGTAAGTCATAAGCCACTTCCTTCCCTGCCGGCAGGCGCTCGGCTACTCGCACCTGTCCTGGCCGGATCATCTGGTAAGTTTCTTGGGAGACACCGCCCCCGGTCAGCCGGCTAGGCGGTGTCTCACATAATCAGGCCGCCACGCTCTTTTTCTGAACCACTTGCGGAAGCGGCGGTTCATAGATTTTCTTGAACGCATTCATCACATCTTCGTAGGAAAGCTCGGGAGTCTTCCCCACGCCGCGAGGCTCCGCGTGCAGCACCACGTCGTCCATGGAGAGAATGCCCTCCAATCTCCCGGCCGCATCAATCACGGGCAGGCGGCGAACTTTCATCTCCGCCATCGTCGCCAGCGCCGTATGAATGTCGTCATCCGGTTTGCAGGAATAGAGCTTTCCGGTGGTCACTTCGCCCACGTTGATCTCGCCCGGCAGCCGGTTGCGGGTTCCCAGGGCGATGCAGATGTCCCGGTCCGTAACCACGCCGAAAATTTTCTCTTCACAATTTGTGATTGGCAGGATTCCGCATTGCTGTCTCCACAGCATGTCCACCGCGGTCCCCAGATTGGTCTCGAGATTGCACCCAACCGGAGTTCCCACCATCACGTCTTTGACTCTCATCTTCATTCACCTCCTGATAGCCCATGCACTGCGACTACAAAACCTGTATAGCCCGCACAGCCTGCGGAAGCTGTGCGCGCCATCACTTTGAATAGTGACCGCGGTCACCGGCCTGGACCGGTACTCCCCGCCACGCTCTCTGCTGCTCAGGGAATGATTGCCTGCTTCCGGTTGCTGGCGTAATATGCACCGTCGGTGACCGATACCTCGCCCATCCTCGGCCGCATAATTTCCCACTACCGCGTCATCGAAAAGCTCGGTGGCGGCGGAATGGGTGTGGTCTATAAGGCCGAAGACACCACGCTCGGCCGCTTCGTCGCCTTGAAATTTCTTCCCGACGAAGTCTCCAGCGACAAGCAAATCCTCGATCGCTTCCTCCGCGAAGCCCGCGCCGCCGCCGCTCTGAATCACCCCAACATCTGCACCATTCACGAAATCGGCGAATTCGAAGGCCGCCGCTTCATCGCCATGGAATATCTGGAGGGCCAGACCCTGAAGCACCGCATCCTCGGCAAACCCATCCCCCTCGATAGCTGGGTCGAATGGGCCTCCCAGATTTCCGACGCCCTGGATGCCGCGCACGGAAAAGGCATCGTCCATCGCGACATCAAGCCCGCCAACATTTTCATCACCCAGCGCGGCCAGGCAAAAATCCTGGATTTCGGCCTCGCCAAACAAACCGCTCCGGCTCGCGAAGGAAACACCACCGGCCTATCCGTGATGCCCACGCAAGTGGTGAGCGAGGAATTGCTTACCAGCCCCGGCTCCACGGTCGGCACCGTCGCCTATATGTCGCCGGAGCAGGCGCTGGGCGAAGAACTCGACGCCCGCACCGATCTTTTTTCGTTCGGCATCGTGCTCTATGAAATGACCACCGGCCTTCTGCCCTTCAAGGGACAGACTTCCGCGGCAATTTTCGACGCCATTCTCCATAAAGTTCCCGTCTCACCGGTGCGGCTGAATCCCGACGTGCCGCCGGAAGTCGAATACATCATCAACAAGGCGCTCGAAAAAGATCGCGAGATTCGCTACCAGCATGCCTCGGACATGCGCGCCGATTTGAAGCGGCTCAAGCGCGCCACCGATTCCAGCCGCGCCTCGATTTCCAGCGCGCAATCCCCCTCCGCCTTCCCAAGCAGCGCTGAACCGAGGGACGCCTCCTCTGGCCAAGTAAGCCGCGCGAGCGCCTCCGAGCAGGCGTCCAGCGCACCTGCGCTCGCCTCTGCAACCGTTGCCACTGCCGCAGCAACCAACAGCAAGCCGCGCCGCTGGCCGCTTCTCGCCGGCGCTGCCGCGCTCGTGCTCAGTCTCACCATCGGCGGCTGGCTCTTCTATACGCACAAAGCCAACGCCCTCACGGAAAAGGACACGCTGCTTCTCTCCGATTTCGTCAACACCACCGGCGACGGCGTTTTCGACGGCACTCTCAAGCAAGCGCTCGCCGTCCAGCTCCAGCAATCCCCGTTCATCAATATCTTTCCCCAGGAACGCGTCCGCCAAACGCTCGGCTACATGAATCGCTCGCAGGACGAGCGGGTGGTGGGCCCGCTGGCCCGCGAAATTTGCGAGCGCAACGGCATCAAAGCCATGATCGGCGGCGAAATTTCGCAGCTTGGCAGCACCTACGTGGTCAATCTCACCGCCATCAACTGTCTTACCGGCGATTCCCTGGCCCAGGAGCAGGTGCAGGCCACGAGCAAGGAACAGGTTCTCACTGCGATCGGCGAAGCAGCCAAAAAAATACGCGGCCAACTCGGCGAATCGCTCGGCTCGATTCAGAAATTCGACGCGCCCGTCGAGCAAGCCACCACCTCCTCGCTCGACGCGCTCAAGGCCTACACGTTGGGTGAAGAGAAGCGCGCTGTAGAGGGCGATCTCCCGTCGATCCCCTTTTACCAGCGCGCCGTCGAGCTCGACCCCAATTTTGCGGTTGCCTACGCCCGCCTTGGAACCGTCTACACCAACTCCGGCAACTCCCGCCTGGGCCAGGAGAATCAGAAGAAAGCGTTCGGGCTCCGGGAACGAGCCAGCGAACTGGAAAAGCTCTACATCACCGCTCACTATTACGAACAGGTGACCGGCGAGCTGGACAAGCAAATTTCCACCTACGAGTTGTGGCATCAGACCTATCCACGGGATTGGACTCCCACCAATAATCTGGTAGTTGCCTACACCGAGGCTGGCGAGCCGGAAAAAGCCCTGCCGATGGCCCTCGAAAACTTGCGCCTCGCCCCCGGTCACATCCTCGCCTATGACAATGCGATGTATGCCTATCAGATTCTGAATCGCCTGGAAGAAGCCAAGGCGATGGTTAAGCAAGCGATCGCCCACGGCATCGATACCACGGACCAGCACAGCTCTCTGTACGAAATTGCGTTTCTCCAGCATGACCCCGCGGAAATGCAGCGTCAGGCAGAATGGGCCAAGGGAAAGCCGGACGAGTGGCAAATGCTCCTTTCTGTGACAGGCGCAGCTTCCGCGCGCGGGCAGGTGCGAGATTTTCGGCGCCTCTGGCAGCAAGCTTATGACACGCTCGCCCAGCAGAAAGCGGAGGGCTGGCTCGTGCGGCTTGATGGATCCCGCGCCGGAACCGAGTTTGCTTTGGGCTACCCCGCGGAAGCCAAACAGTATGCGATTCAGGGCCTGAAGCTCTCGCAGAACGAGCTGGCATGGATGGCCGAATGGCTGGCCCTGGCGGGCGATCCCGCCGGCGCGCAAGGCGTGATTGACCAAATGTCCAAGCTCCATCCCACCGACACACTCCTCAACGAACGCGAACTTCCTCAAGTCCGCGCTGCCATCGCCATGGCTCACGGCAACGGAGCGGCTGCGGTGGATGCTCTGCGCGTCGCCTCGCGCTACGACCGCAACGATATCGGAGTCACCTACCTGCGCGGCCTCGCCTATCTGCAGATGAAATCCGGAAAAGAAGCCGCCGCCGAATTTCAAAAAGTGCTCAACTTGCCCGGAATTTTCCCCATGGCCCCCCAGCACTGGGCCGCCCAATTAGGCCTGGCCCGCGCTTACGTTCTGGCCGGCGATTCCCCCAACGCCCGCAAAGCCTACCAGGATTTCTTCGCCCTCTGGAAAGACGCTGATCCCGATGTCCCCACGTTAGTAGCCGCCAAATCCGAATATAACAAGCTCCAATAATCGTTCCCACGCCTGGAGTTTACCCAGGTGGTTTTGATCCGGACGGTTGCCGCATCCTCTCCGGTTTTGAAAGGGTGCGGTTCTTGGTTCTTCGTTCTTGGTTCTTCGTTTTTCGTCTTATCTTCGTTCTTCTCCCCCAATCCACTAGTGTCCTCAGTCAGAAATTCATCATATGTTTTTAGGGGGTCGGAGCTTCAGAAGCTATGTGGCAACTCGGTCTTGCTTCATGTAGCGCCCGCCTTCAGGCGGGCAGGTGATTGATTCTAAGATGCCGCCCTGAAGGGCGGCGCTACACAACCGCCCCCAATCAGCGTTGCCATACAGGCTCTTCAGCTCCGACTTGGATGCGCTGAAAACTCAGGGGTTTTAACCCCTGAGGGCGGCCAAGGACATGCAAGGAATTTACAATTCACCACACTAGATCGATTCGCAAGAGTGCTCTCTCGCTACCCGCCAAGGGATGCACCGCCTCGACGCACTGACTGAACGACGAGTGCATGGTTAGGGTCCGTCCTGCGTTCATGCTCTGCGCGGATTCTAGCTCGCGCCCTTGACTATTGAATATCGTACAGATTGGTAGCATATTACTTTCTGTTCCAGAGTCTCGGAGGCGCGCCATGAGCCGTCTTGCTACTGAGACCGTGAGGGTAAACGTAGGCCTAAACAGATTGCACAATGGGATTGTTGAGATCGACGTCACGAGGGTTGGCCCCCACCTCGGCGCTGTCGTGATGTATCCTTCAACCGCGGGAGCACGCGCCGCGCTGTTGGCTCTTGGGTTCACTGAAAAAGAGGCGGACAGCCACTTGAAGTTTCTGAGCGATCACGCCGCGAACGAACGATTGCCGCTTCCGCAAGCCGATGTGCCCCTTGGCGCCCTGTGGGCGCAAGGATTCAAAGTGTAGGATTGTCGCCGGCCCGGCGGCCGCGCTTTGACTTCGTAGGAGCGCGGTTTGTGTGTCCCGATTCCGTTGATCGGGGCGCTGCTTGTTTACCCTGAGCTTCGAAGGGCTGCGACCGCGCCATTTTGCGCCCCAATATCTCAGATCAGGGCGCTCGCTTCCGCAAAACTCATGTCCCTCAAGCGGCAAAATGGCTGCCCCACCTGTCCGTTCTCACCATACCAGTACGACTATCTCAATTTCGGTACTTGACACGAAGACATTGTCAAAAGACAATCCGCCGACGAGACGTTCGCAACAGCAACTGCAAGCCCCGCCTGGATAGAGGAGGCGCACCCAGATGCGCATGACTAAGCTAGGTCTGTTGTTTTTCGTCTGTGGGTTTGCAACTTCTGTGTCCGCGAACCAGCACTCAGTTACTTGGACTCCTTCGCTGGTGACACACAAAGCACTTGCCGGAACAGTGTCGACCGTGCAGGTCACGTTTACAACCAGCGGAACGCTCTCCGATGTGCGTGTAAGACTTTCCCCAAACATTCGTCGCATAGTCTCAGTG
The DNA here is from genome assembly GCA_041490605.1 of Terriglobia bacterium. GTDB lineage: Bacteria > Acidobacteriota > Terriglobia > Acidiferrales > UBA7541 > JBGPTK01. The sequence goes on from JBGPTK010000001.1 coordinate 10,274, forward strand.
TCAACATCCTTTTTCGCCAGTGTGCCGGCCAAACAGACTCAAACTCTCACGATTCTCTTTACAATTCCAAAGGGGATACGCCCCCAGTCGATCACAGGAAGGATTCGTCTCCTCCGTGCAGGTGACGAAGACGAAGAACAGAGCGAAGAGAACGATGAAGAAGGTCTGAAACGTAGGTCTTTCGCAGTCCCTCTATTTGTCCACCTTGAGGTCCTACAGCCAAACTCATCTGACATTCCTTCGTCCATTGCGCAGCCGAGCCCGGATCGCATCACCACTGATGCCGACGGTCAAAAGCTAGTCAGAGACGAGATTGTTGTTATGCTGGACTTGGACACATCAGGCCCTGAATCCGCAATACAGCAGATTGCACGGACGACCGCTGGATTCATCATTGGAGCGGTTCCAGCTACCTTAACTTACCAGTTGCAGTACACGATCTCGGACCTAAGTGCACTGGAGGGTATACGCCACGTCTTGGAGGGTCTGCCAAACGTGAAAGCCGCTAGCCACTCCTACTTGCAGGGCCAACCCCTTGTGAATATCCCCAACGACTCCGGCTGCCCTGCGGGGGTACTGTTCGAGAACTGCGCAACTAAATACAACTCCTGGGATGAAAACAACCCTGCAGGAAATAATTGGAATCTAGAATTTATCAAGGCCCCGTCTGCATGGGACATTACTACCGGCAGCCCTGCGGTTAGCATAGGCATTATTGATGCCGACATGGACGCAGCCCATGGAGATCTAAGAAACAATGTTCGCTCTACCCTAGGGCCGCGGACGCCTCTATCAGGGCCAAGCACAGGTCACGGCACACATGTTGCGGGCATAGTCTGCGCCGAGGGAAACAATGGCATGGGTGTCGCCGGACTTATGTGGAGTTGCTCTCTTCGTCTCTATGATTATGGCCCTGGCCCTGGCGTTACGCAGGTTCAGCTGATCAGTCCACTGAATGCCATGCTGTCCATGGTAGAGGCTTTTCAGGACGGTGCCAGAATTGTCAACCTAAGTTCCCAATGGATTGATACCGATATGTGCGGGGTCTCTGGGACTGGCGCGACTTTGCAGAAGGTCGCAGAGACCAATGCGATATTTGCTCAGGCGATGTCGTACGTCTCCCGGCACCCTGAGAAGGGACCGGATGTGCTCTGGGTGTTCGCTGCTGGTAACGAATGTCGCGATGCTGAGTATGCCTCTCCTGCGAGTTTAACCTCGAGCTTCCGATTGAACACAATTACCGTTGCTTCCATAGGAGAAGGTAGCCAACTATCGCGTTTATCCAATTGGGGATCCAATTGGGGTAGCCTAGTTACGGTAGCCGCCCCCGGCGAGAATATCTTGAGTACGCTTCCCCGCTCATGCTTTTTGTCTTGTGTCGACCAATACGGTCTGAGGTCTGGCACTTCGATGGCCGCGCCCCACGTCACCGGCCTTGCGGGGCTGGTACTTTCGAAGCACCCCGAATTCTCAGCGGCTCAAATCAAGCAATGTATCTTGGCAGCATCACAGTCGAGTGGATCAGCTGTGGATGGACAAAAATTCAGAGTCATTAATGCCCCCGAGGCAGTCAATTGCCAACGTCCATACTTTCTTTCGTTCGTCGAAGGTGACCCCGACAAGCCAGGAGATGGAACTTTTATTAGCGCAGGTGGAGGAATAGATTCCCTCTCTTTTGAACTATCAACTCCTATTCCTCTGAGCGGAATGCCAGAGGGGTTCACTTATACCACCTTCCTCCCGAGCGGCAGCCCCCAACTCAGGTTTGTCCAATTGGGGATAAGCAATCTGCAAAGCTCGGGCGCGTGCCGCATCAATTTTGCAGCACGCCCCACCCCGAGCGGAAATGTCGCTTTTAATGGAGCACCCGGTATCTTCACCAACGTTTCGAGATCCTTCCTCGATTCGATAGTGGCGTTTGTAAACTCAAGCGCTCCCGGTTGCACGAATGTCACCCTCAATGATTTGTATTTTGACCACATCCTTCTTGAGATCGCTGCCCCCCCGAGCTTTCTAACCTCACTAGACGCCGCTGCTGTCGGCCCTGGCGTGGACAATTTCCCGGGCACCCGTATTCCATAGTGTCTTGAGTATTTTTTTGCCGCTAACCCGATCGACGCAGCCGTCCAGCATCCGTCCGGGGAATTCATCCTCGTGGCGTCGGTATGTTTTCCCTTCTTCTAAGCTGATGTCGATCAGGCAGATGGCCGAGCTTTTCACTTCTTTCTCGCTAGTGTGGGTGGCCACCCCGACCCGAGTAGGTTTTCGGGGATCTTCGTTTTTCGTTCTCTCCTCCTCATTTACCCTCAATCCAGCGGATCGATTCGCGAGAGTCCTTCATCGCCGCCCACATAAGAGGAATAACTCCCCACCCTTCCCGATCCTGTAGGGCACGCCTTTGGTGTCCCGATGATTTTGATCGAGACGCCCCTGCTCGCTTCCGCAAAACACATGACCCTCAACCGGGAAAATGCCTGCGCCACCCAGTCCGGGGGATTGGAATCACCTTGCGGCGGGAGTGGCGGAAACGAGTTCGGGGATTTCGATGTGGATTTGGGTGCCTTGGCCTTCCTGGCTTTGGATGTCCATGCGGAAGTTGTCGCCATAGAGCAGGCGCAGGCGTTCGTGGACGTTGCTGATGCCGATTCCTTCCCCGTAAACCTGGGCCATGCGCTCGGGAGAAATTCCCAGGCCGTTGTCCTCGACGTCAATTTTCAGCCGCCCATCCTGGCGGCGCGTGCGCAAATGGATTTGGCCGCCTTCGAGCTTCGGCGCCAGGCCGTGCTTGATTGCGTTTTCGACGATGGGCTGCAGCAGCATGCTAGGAACAAACGCTTCCAGAGTTTGCTCGTCAATTTCCTTGAAGATTTGCATTTTCTCGGGACCGAAACGCACCACTTCGATGTCCAGGTAATCGTCGATGAATTCCAATTCTTCGCGCAAGGGAACGAAGGTTTCGTGCTTGCGCAGCAGCCGCCGCAAAATATTCGACAGCTTGATCACCACGATGCGCGCCATGTCGGGATCGTAGCGAATCAGCGAAGAAACCGTGTTCAGCGTGTTGAACAGGAAATGCGGATTGATCTGGCTGGAGAGCGCGTCCATGCGCGCCTTCAGCAGCAGCCGCTGATTTTGTTCCAGGTTCATCTCGATCCGCGTGTTGTTCCAAATTTTCACGGGGACGGCCACGGCCATCACGGTGGAGAGCAAGAGCAGAAGCAGCAGCGGCCATCCCGGCGGATTGAAAAAGAACAGCCAGTGCGCAGGCACGGCGCGGCCCAACGCGACACGTCCCAGCTCGATACCAACCGTCGCAGCCAGAGGCAGCATGGCCCAGTTGCCCTGCGCGTGGCGCACCAGTTTCCAAATCCATTGCGGGATGCTGAGAAAAAGAAATGGGCCAAAGTGCCAGACGTCTTCTTTGTTGGGAATCAGTTGGCGGATGGAGCCGGCCAGCAATCCGACGAGGGCAGCCATGGGGCTGGCCAGCCATTCGTGATTTCCAAATGCCGGCAGGCTGATCAGCGAACCGCCCAGCAGGCCGACGATCCGTCCGCCGATGAGCCCCATCAAGAACGAGCCTTCGAGAGTGAGATCGGCGAAGCGGTAACCCGCCAGCAAGCGCAAGAGCACGCCCAGCGCGAGCGGCGGCGTCAGGAAAAGCAGGAGCTGAACTTTTTGATCGGAATCGCGCTGGTCGATGAAAAGAACCTTGCGAAAAGTTTTCGAGCGGGCCAGCAAAGCGGCCAGCGACGCCGCCCAGCCCACTTTCAGCACGAGCGTGAACAGCAAATCCTTGCCGGAATTGAGCGCGTCCGCTTGCATGGCAGCGAAAATCCGAATTGCTTCGCTTACGTTAGCCAAAGCGGCCCAGGATGTAAAGCAGCGCGATGCTGCTATACTCGTTGCTCGATGAAAAACCGCAATGGAAAAACTGTACGAGCGCGAATCGTGGCGCGCGCCAAGCTGCCCACGCGCTTCGGAAAATTCACGATTTTGGGCGTGGAGGGTCGAGCGAAAGAAGAAACCGCGGTGGTGCTGGAGCACGGGCGCGTGCGCGGGGCGAAAGCGCCGCTGGTGCGCATCCATTCGCAATGCCTGACCGGGGACATGCTTTTTTCCGAGCGCTGCGATTGCCGCGGGCAACTCGAACTGGCATTGAAGAAAATTGCCAAGTCTCCGGCGGGATTATTGCTTTATCTGCCGCAGGAAGGCCGCGGAATCGGTTTGATGAACAAATTGCGCGCGTATGAATTGCAAGATGGCGGAATGGATACGGTGGAAGCGAATCGCAAACTCGGTTTTGCGGATGACTCGCGCGACTACAGTTTTTCGGCGGAAGCATTGAAGCTTCTGGGCGTGCGCAGCGTGCGGCTGCTTTCGAATAATCCGGACAAGGTGAAGCAACTCGAAGACGCGGGCATTCGCGTGGTGGAACGAATTCCCTGCCAGCCTCCGGCGGGACGGCTTTCGCGCGCGTATCTTCGAACGAAGAAAGAAAAACTGGGACACATTCTCGCTGACATTTGACGGCGCGGAGGTGCGGAAGGCGTTCGCTGTCGGCCGGTTTCGAACTACAGGAGGCATCGCTTGACCAAGGCGATTCAACAATCCGTGCGGTTTCCAGCTGCGCCGGAAGTGCTGTTCGAGATGTACATGGATTCGAAGAAACATAGCGAAGTAACGGGGGCGCCGGCAAAAATCAGCCGGCGCGCGGGCGGCAAGTTCACCGCGTTCGGCGGGCAACTGCGCGGCAAGAATCTGGCGGTGATTCCGAATCGAATGATCGTGCAGTCGTGGCGCGGGCCGTGGAAGGCCGGCGACCTGGATTCCATTCTGGTGATCACGTTTGAAAAAGTGCCTGGCGGCACTCGAATTGACCTGGTTCATTCGAATGTTCCCGGGCACGACCACAAAGGTGTTTCGCAAGGCTGGCCGAAATATTATTGGGTGCCGTGGCGGGCCTATTTGAAGCGAAAGAAGGCTTCATGAAAGAAGCGTGCGATGAGAGCCCGATCTACTCGCGGTCCTGGGGCCACTGCCAACCACGAAGCTGATAGTACCTGCGGGCTGGCGTTGCGCGAACGGGATCGATACCGTTGCGGCGGCACCAGATGAAATGAACCGTCATACCGATCGTGGCCATCGCCAGCGGGAACAGAAGCGCCCAGTGCCCGGCCAGCCGATAAATTCCCAGCGTCACTCCGATCACCACGAACCATTTCACGATCTTGCGCCAGGCGGGAGTTTCGATTTCGAATCGCGCAAAAAGGCTCTGGCCAATCACGGAAATTGCCAGCAGAACCGACAGCTCCAGGTTGATTCCCATGGACAGCATGTTAACCTAGGTTAATATAATATGTAAAGCGCAGTTAATTTCCTCTGAAGCGGCGGAGGAAAGGGCGAATTGGGAATTGGAACGCCATGCCGCGGCATACTCAGCGAGGATTTCCGCGGGCAGATGTGCGGCTTCCCTGCTGAACAAATGGTGGTAGCATTCAGGCCGGAAGATGGAAACGCGGAGTGAGCGGGGCCGCTTCAGAAATCGAGGAATGCGCGTGCAATCTTGTGACGGGAGAACTTTGTGAAAGGCAGCGCGAGAGCGGCGAAAACGGCGGCGCCGGGCGAGAAGACGTTTCACATGACGCCGAAGCAGTTCCGGCAATACGGGCGCGCGGTGGTGGACTGGATCGCGGATTACTACGAGCAGGTTGAGTCGATGCCGGTGCTCTCGCAAGTGGCGCCGGGGGAGATTCGAGCGGCGCTGCCGGCTGAGCCGCCGATGCAGGGCGAAAAATTCGAAACCATCCTGCAGGATATGAACCGGGTGATTCTGCCGGGCGTGACGCACTGGCAGTCGCCGAATTTCTTCGCTTATTTTCCGGCGAACGCATCGGGGCCGGCAATTCTTGGCGACCTGCTTTCGTCGGGGCTTGGCGTGCAGGGAATGCTGTGGGCCACCAGTCCCGCGTGCACGGAGCTGGAAACGCACGTGCTGGATTGGCTGGTGGGCATGCTGGGCTTGCCGGAAAAATTTCTTTCGACGGGAATGGGAGGAGGCGTCATCCAGGATACCGCGTCGAGTTCAACGCTTTGCGCGATGCTGGCGGCGCGGGAGCGGGCCACGAATTTCGAATGCAACCGGAGGGGATGCGACGGGCGGCTGGTGGCGTATACGTCGAAGCACGCGCACTCGGCGGTTGAGAAGGCGATGAAGATCGCGGGACTGGGCGGCCAGAATTTGCGATCGATCGAAGTGGACGAAAATTTCGCAATGCGCCCGGACGCGTTGGGCCTGCAAATCGAAAAGGACCGCGGCGACGGGCTGGTTCCTTTCTTTGTGTGCGCGACGGTGGGGACGACGTCTTCGAATGCGATTGATCCGGTGGCGAAGATTGGCGCCATTTGCAGGGAACATGGGCTGTGGCTGCACGTGGATGCAGCGATGTCGGGGACGGCGGCGCTGTGTCCTGAATTCCGGCACATCAATGATGGAGTGGAACTGGCGGATAGTTATTCCTTCAATCCGCACAAGTGGATGTTCACGAACTTCGACTGCAACTGTTTCTATCTGGCCGACCGCAAAGTGCTGATCGAAACGCTGAGCGTGCTGCCAGAGTTTCTGAAGAACAAGGCGACGGAATCGGGAGCGGTGATCGATTACCGCGACTGGCACATTCCGCTGGGGCGAAGATTTCGATCGCTGAAATTGTGGTTCGTGATTCGCCATTACGGGGTGGAGGGGTTGCAATACCACGTGCGGCAGCATGTGGCGCTGGCGCAGGAGTTCGCGGATTGGGTGCGGAAGGATGAACGGTTTGAGTTGGCTGCGCCCGCGCCGCTGAATCTGGTTTGCTTCCGGCATCGCGGCGGGGACGCGGTGAATCAACGGATGATGGACCGGTTGAATAAAAGCGGTGAATTGTATCTGACGCATACACGGCTGAATGAGAAATTGACGCTGAGGCTTTGCGTGGGGCAGACGAATACTACCTTGCGGCATGTGAAGAATGCCTGGCGGCGGATTCAGCAGGAGGCGGGGGAGGAGTAGGTTTTTCTCACCAGCGAAACGCCATTCGGGAGAATGGCGTTCCCGGGGTACTTCAGGGGCCAAAGCCCTTGTTTTTAGGAACTTCCATGCCGGAGCTAAAGCTCCGAACCCCTAAAGAGCCTTCCTGACATTGGCAGCCGAGAGTATCCGAATCATCCAACAGGAACTGTGAAGTGAGCGGAATTCCGATCAGGGGCATCGGGGCATCGGCTGATTAGCCGCCGCCGACGAAATGGACGATTTCGTAGCGGTCGTCGGGCTGGACGGGGGTGTCACTCCATTGAGCGCGGGGCAGGATGTCGAGGTTGCGTTCGAGGGCCACGCGATCCAGCGGCAACCCGAGATGAGCGAGCAGAGCAGCCACGTGCAGACCGTCCGGAACGTCGCGGGGGTCGCCATTAACCGTGATGGTCATGGGGCCTGAGTCCTCGGCTTGGTGCGAAGGGCATAGCGAACCTCATCGGTGCCCGGCTCCGCCGAAGCTTGAATGACCAGTTCAGCCCCGCCGGGGCCGATCCGCGGCATGGGGAAGCTGAGCTGGGCCTTTCCCTCACCATCGGTCTGGCTCGCAAACTTGAGCGGTCCCTGAGCCCCTTCGAGGGTGACTTGAATAGCGGCCCCGCGTAGTGGGACCCGGTCGTGGCGGGAGATGACGCTGATTTCCAAGTTTGCCGTCCCCGCAACCGCCCAGGATGCCGGGTTCAACAGTTGGACCTCGATTCCGCGCTGAGACGCGACTAGCTGGACCATGTCCTTATCCAGTTCGACCTTGAGGAAGCCCGCGCGTAGGTCGTCAATTACAACGCGGTGTTGCTCTTCGACACGCCGGCGCAGAGTTTCATTCGGAGAGTCGCCGGGTGCGGGCGCGGCCAGGTCCGCACACTCCTGCGTCCGCCGGTGAACGACGCGCCCCTGCTGATAAACCACTGTCTCGACGATCGGATGGGCCTGTCCGCGCACTTCCGTTTGGACATGGCAGACTTGCGAGCCGAGGTGGATATCCGTATTGAAGCCGATGGTGAGCAAACTGAGTTGCCTTCCTGGCGATCGCGGCGGAAGTCCCAAGGGCCCCACCGGTGAAGAAAACAGGTTAAACCGCCCCGCGAAAATAGCAAAGAAATGCGCGTCACTCGATTGACCGATGCGCACTCTGGCCGCTATTATAGCAACGGTCAAGGCGAATGGACGCAAACTACCTGACGAGTGCGTACGCTCCGTTACTCATCCAGTTTCTGCTGGCGATGGGCCTGGCGGCGATCCTAATCGGGCTTTCGGCGCTGGTGGGACGCCACAAGTTCTCGCGGGCAAAAATGGCGCCTTACGAATGCGGAATTGAGCCCACGGGGAACGCGCGAGAAGCGTTCCCGGTGCATTTTTACCTGGTGGGAATGATCTTTATTTTATTCGATATCGAGGCCATTTTCCTGTATCCGTGGGCGCTGATCTACCGGGAGTTGCACTCGTTTGGATTTATCGAGATGGTGTTGTACATTTTCATCCTGCTGGCGGGCTATATTTACCTTTGGAAGAAGGGCGCTCTGGACTGGAATCGATAGCGGCCCGCCGAAAGCGACGCACCTGTGGAACCGCAAGACCTGGCGAACGGCACGGTTGTATCCAAAGTCCGGGCGTGGGACGCTCACGCGATTGCGGAGACGATTGTCTTCCGGAATGAATTGACGCTGGTGATCCCGCGGGAGCGGCTGCGAGCGGTGGCGGAATTTCTGCGCGATGATGCGGAACTTCGATTCAACTTACTCTCCGATATTACGGCCACGGATCGCTTTCCGATCGAGCCTCGTTTCGACCTGAACTATCAATTGCTCTCTTTGAGCCGGAAAGAACGGCTGCGATTGAAGGTCCATTTGGCCGGGAACGACCCCGTGGCGGCTTCGGTGGTATCGGTGTGGCCGGGAGCCAATTGGCACGAGCGGGAAGTGTGGGATCTTTTCGGAATTCGCTTCGAAGGCCACCCGGACCTGACGCGCATCCTGATGCCGGACGATTGGGAAGGGCACCCGCTGCGGAAGGATTATCCCGTGGAAGGATATCGCTGAGAGATGACCGGCGTTAGGAACAACGAACTGTGACGACCATCGATACCGCCACTGGCGCGGCGCAGACCATGGTGCTGAATATGGGGCCCCAGCACCCGTCCACTCACGGAGTGCTGCGAGTGGTGCTGGAATTGGACGGCGAAACGGTGGTGAAGGCCCGGCCGGTGATCGGCTATCTGCATACCGGAATTGAAAAGACGGCCGAGGCCAAGACGTATTCGCAGGTAATTCCGCTGACCGACCGGATCGATTATCTGGCGCCGATGTCGAACAATCTGTGCTACTGCCTGGCGGTGGAAAAACTGCTGGGCCTGGAGGCGCCGAAGCGCGCGCAATATATCCGCGTGTTGATGACCGAATTGACGCGGATCAATTCGCACCTGGTGTGGGTGGGAACGCATGCGATCGACCTGGGGGCGATGTCGGTTTTCCTTTATTGTTTCCGCGAGCGCGAGGAATTACAAAGAATATTCGAATTCGTTTCGGGCCAGCGGATGATGACGAGTTACTTCCGCGTGGGCGGACTGGCCCTGGAACCGCCGCCGGGATATATCGAGCGCATCGAGAAGTTCCTAAACTATTTCCCCAGCCGGGTGGACGAATACGAAGATTTGCTGACGAAAAACCGGATCTGGTGGGGACGCACGAAAGGCATCGGAATCCTGAGCGCGGAAGACGCGATTTCCATGGGCGTTACCGGACCGATGCTGCGGGCCAGCGGCGTGGCTTACGACATCCGCAAGTATTTCCCCTATTCCAGCTATGAGGAATTCGATTTCGCGGTGCCGACGCGAACGGAAGGGGATGTCTACGCGCGCTATCTGGTGCGGGTGGCGGAGATGCGCGAGAGCGTGAAAATCTGCCGGCAGGCGATCAAGAAGATTCCGGCGGAAGGGCCGATTCGAGCGGAAGCGCCGGGAATCATACCTCCAGCCCGCGAAGAGATGAAAACTTCGATCGAAGGGCTGATTTATCATTTCAAGATTTTCACGGAGGGATTCGCGCCGCCGCCGGGCGAAGTGTACCAGGCGATCGAATCGCCGCGGGGCGAATTGGGTTTCTTCGTGGCCAGCGACGGCTCCGCGCATCCGCACCGCGTACACGTGCGCGCACCTTCTTTCGTGAACCTGCAATCCCTGCCGCAACTGGTGGAAGGCCGGCTGATCGCCGACGTGGTCGCCTGCATCGGCACGACGGACATCGTGCTGGGCGAGGTGGACCGCTGATGCAGCTTCCGAAGCAACTCGAGGAAAAATTCACACAACTGCTCGGCCGCTATCCGGTGAAGCGCTCGGCGCTGATCCCGATGATGCTTTACGCGCAGGATACCCTGGGCCATCTGGGCGACCCGATCCTGGAGGAAATCGCGCGGCGCCTGGACCTGAAAGTTTTAGAGGTGACGGAAACCCTGGCGTATTACTCGATGCTGCATCGCAAGCCGATGGGGAAACATCACGTGCAAATCTGCACCAACGTTTCCTGCATGCTGCGCGGCGGGCAAGAAATGTACGAGTATGTCCAGAAGAAGATGGGCATCGGCAACAAGCAGGTGACGCCGGACGGAAACTTTTCGCTGGAAGAGGTGGAATGCATCGGCGCGTGCACCGGCGCGCCGGCGTTGCAAGTGAATTACGATTATTACGAGAACTTGTCGCCGGAGCGAGTGGACAGGGTTTTGGATGATCTGGCGCGCGGCGGCAAGCCCACGCCTTCGGCCTGCACAGCGGGCGCGGTTCATGAGCGGCATCCGGCCGAGGTGCCGGTGATCAGCCGGCTGTTCGGGATCAAAGGTTCGCATACGATCGGCGTCTACCGGGATCACGAGGGCTACCGAGCAACGGAAAAAGCCCTGACGCAAATGACGCCGGAGCAAATTATCGAGGAGCTGAAGAAATCGAATCTGCGCGGGCGCGGGGGCGCGGGCTTCCCTACAGGAATGAAGTGGAGCTTCGTGCCCAAGGACATTCCGAAGCCGAAATACATCCTGGCGAACTGCGACGAAAGCGAGCCGGGCACTTGTAAAGACCGGCCGCTGATGGAATTTGAGCCGCATCAATTGATCGAAGGAATGATCATCGCGGGGCGCGCGGTGGGCTCGACGCGCGGTTACGCGTATATTCGCGGGGAATACCGCTACGTGCTGGACATTGTGGACCGGGCGATCGAGGAAGCCTACGCCGCGGGATACCTGGGAAAGAATATTCTGGGCAGCGGCGTGGATTTCGATCTTTCGACGCACACGGGCGCGGGGGCCTACGAGTGCGGCGAGGAATCCGCGTTGATGGAATCGCTGGAAGGCAAGCGCGGCTACCCGCGCATCCGGCCGCCGTTTCCGGCTGTCATCGGCCTCTACGGCTGCCCGACGGTGATCAACAATGCGGAGACTCTGATGTCCGTGCCGCCCGTGATTCTGCGCGGAGGCGAATGGTACGCGGGCCTGGGGACGCCGAAAAACGGCGGCACGCGATTATTCTGTATTTCGGGGCATGTGAATCGCCCGGGGATTTATGAATTGCCGATGGGCTTCAACCTGAAGCGGATGATTGAAGAGGTCGCGGGCGGCATGCTGGACGGCAAGAAATTGAAGGCCGTGATTCCCGGTGGAAGTTCGTGCCCGCTTCTGACGGCCGCGGAAGTGGACCTGCCGATGGATTTTGATTCGCTGGCGAAAGCGGGTTCCATGCTGGGGTCGGGCGGTCTGGTGGTGATCGACGAAGACACCTGCATGGTGGACCTGGCGCGGCGGATCATGCACTTCTACGCGCACGAATCCTGCGGCTGGTGCATTCCCTGCCGCGAGGGCACGGCCTGGCTGCGGTCGATTCTGGACCGCTTCCACGACGGCGGCGGGCGCAGCGAAGATATTCCCATGATCGACGAGCTTGCGAAAAACATGCTGGGACGGACGTTTTGCCCGCTGGGAGACGCGGCGGCATTGCCGACGATCAGCATCGTGAAGAAATGGCGGAACGAATTCGAAGACCACCTGCACGGCAAGTGCGCGTACAAGCAGGCCAGCGTGTTGACGGCCAGGCGATAAGGATTCATGGCGGAACAAAAGCTGATTACGTTCACGATTGACGAGCACAAGATGACTGTGCCGGCCGGGACGCTGGTGATCGAAGCGGCCAAGAAGCTCAGCATCGAGGTGCCGTCGTTCTGCTATTACCCGGGCCTCTCGTTGCAGGCGGCGTGCCGCTTGTGCCTGGTGGAAGTGGAAAAAGCGCCCAAGCTGCAGACCGCATGCACGCTGGTGGCGGTGGAAGGGATGGTGGTGCGCACCACCACTCCGCAGGTGCACGGCGCGCGCAAGAATATGCTGGAATTCCTGCTGACCAACCATCCACTGGATTGCCCGGTGTGCGACAAGGGCGGCGAATGCGAATTGCAGGACATGACGTTCCGCTACGGGCTCGATCACAGCCGGTTCGTCGAGGAAAAGCTGCACTCGCCCGAGGAATCGTGGTCGCCGCTGGTTTATTACGACGCGCCGCGGTGCATTTTGTGCTTTCGGTGCGTGCGCGTGTGCGATGAGGGCATGGACGTGAAGGCGCTGGGAGTGGGAGCGCGCGGCGTGCATTCGGTGATCCTGCCGAACAAGCAGGGCGGGCTGAACTGCGAAGAATGCGGCATGTGCATTGACATTTGCCCGGTGGGAGCGCTGACCAGCGGAACCTACCGCTACCAGACGCGGCCGTGGGAAATGCAGTATGTGCCCACGCCTTGCGTGCATTGCTCGAACGGCTGCAAGACGACCCTGAGCGTGCGCAACAATGAAATCATCCGCGCAAATAATCGCGATCATTCGGGAGTGAACGGCGAATTCCTGTGCGGCAAGGGGCGATTCGGCTTCGATTTTACGAAGCATCCGGAGAGGATTCGCCAGCCGTTGATCCGCCGGAACGGAAAACTGGAGCCGGCAAGCTGGGAAGTCGCGCTGGAAGAAATATCGCGGCGGCTGAAGCAAGTCCACCAGAAGAACGGCGCGGAAGCCATTGGCGTGATCGGCTCGAACCGCACCTCGAATGAAGAGAATTATTTGCTGAACCGATTTGCGCGAATATCCCTGGGCACGAATAACCTGGATCATCACCGGACCGCGGATTATGCGGGACTGATTGCCGCGCTGGGGCCGAATGCGGCCGGCGCAATGGCCACCATGGCGCAAATTGATTCGGCGAATGCGATTCTGCTGATCGGAAACGATCCGACGCAGCAGAATCCGCTGGTGGCATGGCAGATTCGCTCGGCGGTGCGCCATCATGGCGCGCGGCTCTATAGCATCCATTCGCAGCCGATCAAGCTGCATCGGCAATCGGCGCAATTTGTGGAAATAGCCAAGGGCGCGGAGCCGATGGTGGCGCGGTGGCTGGCCACCGGCAACGCGGAACTTGACGGCAGCGTGGTGGAAAAACTGGGGAATCTGAAAGCGGCGTTGGAAAAGGAAGCGGATTTGGTGATCCTGTTCGGCGCGGGATTGGCCGGCACTGCCATTCGCGACCTGATGGCGTTCGCTTCGTCGCTATCGGGTGAAATTCGCTGCATGGCCCTGAGCGATTACATCAATTCGCGCGGCGCGGCTGATATGGGCGTTTTTCCGGACCGGCTGCCGGGTTACGCGCCGCTGAGCGATGCGGGCGAGCGCAAGCGATTCGGGAAACTGTGGGGCGGCGAGATTTCCGCGAAGCCGGGAATGAACGCGCGGCAGATGATGGACGCGGCTGTGGGAGGAAAGCTGAAGGCGCTGTACGTGATCGGCGCGAATCCGGTGAAAACATTTGAAGTGAAGAAGCCGGACCGCCTGTCGGGACTCGATCTGCTGGTGGTTCACGAAATGTTTTTGACGGAAACCGCGCAACGGGCCGACGTGGTTCTGCCCGCCGCCTGCGCCTATGAAAAAGACGGCTCGGTGACGAATACTGCGGGCGAAGTGCAAATGACGCACCGGGCGCTGGACCCGCAAGGACCGCGCAGCGACTACGATTTGCTGCGGATTCTTTCGCATCAACTGGCACAGCTCGGAATGGGTTCGGCGATTCCCTTGCGCACGCCGGAAGCGGCGCTGGATGAAATCCGGCAGCACGTGCGCGGCTACCGCGTGCCGATCACCGGCCTGCTGACGGGCGGCGCGGAACAGGCCACACCGACGCTGCCTTCGGCGGATGCGTCGTACGACGTGCCCGCGGGACTGGTTTTTTCGACCGTAGATAATTTGTTCACGAGTGGAACCCTGGGGCGTTACTGTTCGAAGCTCAATACCTGCGAAGAGGCCAAAGAGACACCGTGGAGTTCGTCGCCCAGCATCCAGTCCTGGTGGTATCGGTAATCAAGATTGCCGTCCTGCTGCTCCTGACGCTGACGGCGCTTGCGTACCTCACCTGGTTTGAACGAAAGGTCATCGCGCACATCCAGTCGCGATGGGGGCCGTACTTTGTGGGCCCGCACGGATTGCTGCAGCCGTTGGCGGATGGAGTGAAATTCCTTTTCAAGGAAGATGTGATTCCTCCGGCTTCGGACAAGTTTATTTACTTGTTGGCGCCGTTTCTGGCGCTGTCGCTGGCGCTGACGACGCTGGCGCTGATTCCCATCGGTCCCACGACCATTCACATTCTGGGCTATCCGACGCAGTTGGTGATCGCGAATTCGGATATTGGACTGCTGTTTCTTTTCGCCATCACGTCGATTGGGGTGTACGGAGTTGCGCTGGCGGGATGGTCGTCGAACAGCAAGTATTCGCTGCTGGGCGGGCTGCGCAGCTCGGCGCAGATGATCAGTTATGAAGTGGCGCTGACAGTATCCGTGGTGGGCGTGCTGCTGCTCTCCGGCACATTTAATTTGAGCCAGTTGGTGGAAAGCCAGCAAGGACGTTACTGGCACTGGATTCCGCGGTGGCACATCATCCCGCAAATTGTGGGATTCTTTTGTTATTTCGTCGCGGCCATTGCGGAGACCAATCGCGTGCCGTTTGACTTGCCGGAAGCGGAAACCGAACTGGTGGCGGGATTCCACACGGAATATTCGAGTTTCAAATTCGCCATGTTCTTCATGGCCGAGTACGCGAACATGATTACGGTCTCGTGCCTGGCGACCATTCTGTTCCTGGGTGGGTGGCTATCGCCGCTATCAGCTTCGTGGCAGTGGACGCACTACATTCCGGGCGCGGTATTTGTGATTGGCGGCGTGGCGCTGCTGCAAGATACGGTGCGGAAGCTGCGCGGGCTGCATCGCGTGGTGCTGAGCGTGGTCTGCGTGGCGATCGTGGCAATTGGATATGGGTGCCTGCAGGCGTGGGTGATCCCGGTGATTGAAGGGCCGTTCTGGTTCCTGTTCAAGGTCTTCCTGATTCTGTTCTTCTATGTTTGGGCGCGCGGCACGCTTCCCCGCTTCCGGTACGACCAGTTGATGAATTTCGGATGGAAATTGCTGCTGCCGGTGGCGATTGCAAACCTGGTGGTGACGGCGTTTATCGTGATGGTGCTGAACCGATGAGCGTGGAATTGATTTTGTTTTTCGCGTGCGCGATTCTGGCCGTTGCGGGCGGAGTAATGCTGATTTTTCTGCGCGAGCCGATTCACAGCGCGCTGTCGCTGATCCTGGTGATGATTTCCCTGGCGGTGCTTTACCTGCTTCTGGGCGCCGAATTCATTGCCGCGATTCAGATCATCGTGTATGCGGGCGCGATCATGGTGCTATTTGTGTTCGTGATCATGCTGCTGAATGCGGGCGAAGAAGAGCGCACTAACTTCAGCCGGATCGCGAAATTTGCCGGCGTGCCGTTGGGAATTTTTTTGACGCTCGAGCTGGCATGGGTGATCCACGGCGCTATTGGAAAGATGCTGGCCGCTCCATCCGGAGCGGTTTCGACGCGGGAACTTTCCCTGCTGCTTTTCCAGACGTATGTTTTCCCGTTTGAAGCGACGTCGATTTTGATTTTGATCGCGATTTTGGGGGCCGTGGTGCTGGCCAAGAGGGATTTCTAAAGTGGTTCCCATCTCCTACTACCTGATTTTGAGCGCGATTTTGTTCGGGCTGGGAGTGCTGGCGTTTGTATTCAAACGCAACATCATCACGATTTTCATGTCCATCGAGCTGATGCTGAACGCGGTGAATCTTGCGTTCGTGGCGTTCAGCCGGATGCTGGGTCAGTTGGATGGGCAGGTGTTCGTGTTTTTTGTGATTGTGGTGGCGGCGGCGGAGGCCGCTGTGGGGCTCGCGATCATCATCCAGATCGCGCGCAACCGGCAGACGCTGAACGTGGAACGCGTGAATACGCTCAAGCTCTAATGTTTATCCTGAAACATCTGTGGATCATTCTGGCGCTGCCGTTCACCGGCTCGGCGGTCAACTTTATATTTGGCCGGAAATGGCCGAAGAAGGCGGTCGATTCGGTTGGGATTGGCTCGGTGTCGCTGACGTTTCTTGCGGTGCTGGAGGCGGTGCGCGAATTCTTGCAGCTCGGCGCGAACCAGATTCCGTGGGTGAAGAATTATTACACCTGGATTACGGCGGGAAATTTCCGCGTCAATTTCGAACTGCAAGTGGACCAGTTAACCGTGGTGATGATGCTGGTGGTGGCGGGCGTTGGCCTCTTGATCCACATTTATTCCAGCGGGTACATGGCGCACGAGGGCGGCTACTACCGCTTTTTCGCGGAAATCAATCTGTTCATGTTCTTCATGCTGACGCTGGTGATGGCGGCGAACCTGGTGCTGATGTTCGTGGGCTGGGAAGGGGTGGGGCTGTGCAGCTACTTGCTGATCGGATTTTATTTCCGCAAGAAAAGCGCGGCGGATGCGGGCAAGAAGGCGTTTATCACCACGCGCATCGGCGACCTGGGATTCATGCTGGGAATTTTCCTGACGTTCTGGACATTTGGGTCGATCGATTACGCCGCGATTTTCCGGCAAGCGGCGCAGATGCCGATCGAGAAGGCCGCGCCCTACGGCGTGCTGACGTCAATCTGCCTGTTGCTGTTCGCGGGGGCGGTGGGCAAATCGGCGCAGCTTCCTCTTTATGTGTGGCTGCCGGACGCGATGGAAGGGCCGACGCCGGTGAGCGCGCTGATTCACGCGGCGACGATGGTGACGGCGGGCGTCTACATGGTGGCGCGGATGCATGTTTTTTATTCGAAGGCGCCGGCGGCGATGCTGGTGGTGGCAACAATTGGCGCTCTCACCGCGTTTTATGCGGCGACGATTGGGCTGGTGCAGACGGACATCAAGAAAGTGCTGGCGTATTCGACGATTTCGCAGCTCGGTTACATGTTCCTGGGCTGCGGAGTGGGAGCTTACGCCGCTGGAATTTTTCATTTGATGACGCACGCCTTTTTCAAGGGGCTGCTGTTTCTGGCGGCCGGCAGCGTGATTCATGCCATGGGCGGCCAGCAGGACATGCGCGAGATGGGCGGCCTGCGAAGGAAGATTCCCTGGACGTATTGGACGATGTTCGCGGCGACACTGGCGATCGCGGGCATTCCGGGATTTTCGGGATTTTTCAGCAAAGATGAAATTCTGGAAGCCGCGCAATCAGGGCCGAACGCGAATACCTGGCTGTGGGTGCTGGGAATCTTGGGTGCATTGCTGACGTCGTTTTATATGTTCCGGCTGCTGTTTCTGACGTTTTTTGGGAAGGCGCGTTACGACGAGCGCAAAGTGCACGTTCACGAATCGCCGGCAAATATGCTGGCGCCGCTGGTGATTCTGGCGGTGCTGGCGGTGGGCGGCGGATGGGTTGCCGCGCCGCGGCTGGTGGGCGGTGTGGATCATTTCGAGCACTTCCTGGCGCCGGTGTTCCACCCTCGGACGGGCGGAACGCTCAGCGCTGTTATCGGGGCATCTCCGGAAGAAGTTGCGCGGCAGATGGATGAGGCCAAGGCAAAGGCTTTGACCGCAGAGGCCGCGGAGAAAGAGGAGGAGCACGCTGAGCAGCCGGGCTTGGCCGGGTCGCTGTTGGGAATTCCTGTGATCGTCGCGTTGATTGGACTGGCCACGGCGTGGTGGTTCTATATCAAGAGCCCGCAGACGCCGAAGAACCTGGCGAAATCGCTGAGCGGGCCGTACAAACTTCTGCTCAACAAATATTACGTGGATGAGATTTACGGATTCCTGATCGTGCGCCCGCTGCTGTGGATTTCGGCGAACGTGCTGTGGCATGGGGTGGATGAAGGCGCGATCGACGGCGCAGTGAACGGAGTGGCGAGCGCGGCGCGAGAAGTGGGCGGACGGGTGCGCCACTTGCAATCGGGCAACACGCGAAGTTACGCCACGTGGGTGGTGATCGGCGCGGTGGCGTTTACCACTTTCTTCTTGTGGATGGTGCGGTAGCCGAATGGGCCAAAATCATTTGTTATCGGTGCTGATCTTCCTGCCGCTGGTGGGGTCGCTGGCGGTGTTGCTGCTGGGGCGCGACGATCACGAGTGGGTGCGGCGGCTGGCGCTGGCCACATCAATCGCCGAATTCGTGATTTCGCTGTTCCTGCTGCGTGGATTCGACATGGGCTCGGGGGCCTACCAGCTCGAAGAATTTCACCGCTGGATCAGTTCGCCGCCGATCCACTACCACCTGGGAATCGACGGGATCAGCCTGTTCCTGGTGCTGCTCTCGACGTTCCTGACGCCGTTCGCGATTCTGTGCTCTTGGACGAGCATCCACGTGCGGGTGAAGGAATTCTTCATCATGCTGCTGGTACTGGAGACGGGCATGATCGGCGTGTTCGTGGCGCTGGACCTGTTTCTTTTCTTCTTGTTCTGGGAAGTGATGCTGCTGCCGATGTATTTCCTGATCGGCATCTGGGGCCACGACCGGAAAATTTACGCGGCGCTGAAATTTATTTTGTACACGATGGCCGGGTCGATTCTGATGCTGGTGGCGATCGTTTGGCTGTACGGGCTGACCGGGTCGTTCGATCTGCCGGAAATCCAGATGAAGCTGCAGAGGAGCATCGTGATGCTGCCGGCGGGCACGGAATTGCTGCTCTTCGGGGCGTTCTTCCTGGCGTTCGCGATCAAGGTGCCGATCTTCCCGGTGCACACCTGGCTGCCGGACGCGCACACGGAAGCGCCGACGGCGGGCTCCGTGATTCTGGCTGGCGTGCTGCTGAAAATGGGGACGTACGGCATGCTGCGCTTCTGCCTGCCGCTGTTTCCGGATGCGGCGCACCGGATGGCGCCGTATATCGCCGTGCTGGCGATCATCGGGATTATTTATGGCGCGCTGGTGGCGACGGTGCAGCACGATTTGAAACGGCTGGTGGCTTACACGTCGATCAGCCACCTGGGCTTCGTAGTGCTGGGCATTTTCGCGTTCAGTAATATTTCGATTCAGGGCGCGATCTATCAGATGCTGAGCCATGGCATTTCGACCGGCGGGCTGTTCCTGGCGGTGGGAATGCTTTATGACCGGCGGCACACGCACGAAATCAAGGAATTCGGTGGGCTGGCGACGCCGATGCCGGTCTTCGCTTCCCTGTTTTTGTTCATCTGTTTTTCATCGCTGGCGCTGCCGCTGCTGAATGGATTCGTGGGCGAATTTTTGATTTTGACGGGCACGTGGCAACGCCATGCAAGCTGGGCGGCATGGGCGGCCACTGGTTCGATCTTGTCCGCGGTTTATTTGTTGTGGGCTTACCAGCGAGTGGTGTGGGGTGAAGTGACGGTGGAGAAAAATAAGACCTTGCCCGATGCGTCGACTCGCGAGCGTCTGATCCTGGCGCTGATTTGCCTGCTGGCGCTGTTCATGGGCGTGGCCTCGCCGCTCTTCACGCGGCGTATGGAAGCTACCAGCCAGAATCTGCTGCAACAGATGCAACGCAACCGCGCTTACGATGCCCGCGGCGCCGCTCCCGCGGGGATGCCGGAACATTGCGACATGCCTGCGATGGCTGCCGCGCCAGCGCTGGCGTCCGCGCAGGTTGCTCGGCACGATTCCGTTCCGGAAAGGCGGGCACAGAACTAAATGCGCCCACCGATCGAAGACGTATTCCGCCTGGCTCCCGAAATCGTCCTGTGCTTCACCGGCATTTTGATCATGCTGGTGGACCCCTTTGTTTCCGCAAAAAATAAGAAGTTCATGGGCTGGGTGGGATTTGCAGGAGCGGTTGTGGCGCTGGCTTCGATTTTCGAAGCCGCGCGGCATCAGGGAGCGGCTTATGGCGGGCTGATCCTGACGGACCACTTCAGCCTGTACATGCACGCGGTGGTGATTGGCGCGGCCGCGTTGGCGATTCTTGGATCGTTCACTTACCTGGAACGCGAAAAGCTGGTGCGGGGCGAATATTATTCGCTGATTTTGTTTGCCACCGCGGGAATGGGAATTCTGTGCGGCGCGGGCGAACTGGTGACTGCCTTTATCGGGCTGGAGATGAGCTCGATTTCGAGCTATATCCTGGCGGGCTTCCGGCGCGACGCGATCAAGTCCAATGAAGCCTCGCTGAAATATTTTCTGCTGGGTTCGTTCGCGACGGCGTTTTTTTTGTATGGCACGGCGATGGTGTATGGCGCCACGGGAACCACGCGATTCGAGGGAATCGAGAACGCGGTTGCCCGGCCGGGAGCGGGGACGCTGCTGGTTTTGGGCCTGGTGCTGCTGTTCGCCGGCCTGGGATTCAAAATTGTAGCCGCGCCGTTCCAGATTTACGCGCCGGACGTTTACGAAGGCGCGCCGACGCCGGTGTCGGCCTTGCTGGCTTCCGGGCCGAAGGCTGCGACGTTCGCAGTGATGCTGCGGATTTTTTATGTGGCGTTTGGAGGTTCGAACAGCATCTGGTATTGGGCGATTTGGATTGCCGCGGTGCTTTCGATGTGCGTGGGAAATTTTGGGGCGCTGGTGCAGACGAACGTGAAGCGCATGCTGGCGTATTCTTCGATCGCGCACGCGGGCTACATCCTGGTGGCATTCGCGGCCAGCACGAAGCTGGGAATCGCGGCGGTTTTATTCTACCTGGCGGCCTACGCGCTGATGAAGCTGGGGGCGTTCGTGGCGGTGGCGCACCTGGGCGGCGCGGGCGAAAAGCGATTGGATATCAAGGATTATGCGGGCCTTTCGACACAGCAGCCGTGGCTGGCGGCTTGCTTCGCGCTGTTCCTGTTTTCTCTGCTCGGAATTCCCGGGACTGGAGGATTCTTAGGCAAATTTTATGCATTCCAGGCGCCACTTCTTGCCGCGCGGGAAGTGACGGCGATGGCGTCGCCCCACGTGGCCAGTTCCCTGGTGTGGCTGGTGATCATCGCTGCGCTCAACAGCGTGGTGGGGGCGTATTACTATTTGCGCGTGATCGTCTCCATGTATTTCTGGGAGGCGCAGAAGGAATTTGCGCCGCTGGAAGTGAGCCCTTCGGTTACGTTTGTGTTGATGATCGCCGCTGCCGGAACCATTTATCTGGGCCTGTTCCCGAACCAGGTGATGAGCTTCGCGCAGCTCTCCGCGCTTTCGCTACACTAGCGAAGAATTCTCGCCTTCTGGTGAATTCCATTAGGAGTGGGCTTCAGGGTCTAAAGCCCTTTTTTTTTGCTAGAGCCTATGTCGGAGCTAAAGCTCCGACCCGTTAAAAACCCATCATGAACAAGTCCTGATCTTTTCGTTGCGCTTGCGAAAACAGAAGGCCCGGAACTCGCTTTGCGAATTCCGGGCCTTGAATTTTACCGGTTGATTTTGTTTGAGGCCGCGCCTACTTCACGCGGATGAACATGGTGGCGAAAGTATACAGCGCCATGGACTCGATCAATACCAGCGCCAAAATGAGCATGTTGGTGATGGCCTTGGCCGCGCCCGGATTGCGCGCCATGCCTTCGGAAGCAGCGGCGCTGGCTTTCGCCTGTGCGTAACCACCGGCCGCTGACGCGATGGCCATGCTGAAGCCCGCGGTGATCACCACCCAGTTCGGGCCCGCGCCCGGCGCTTCATCGGCGGCAAAAACCGTCGGTGCAAACAAGCTGATGGCCAGGACGGCCAGCAGCACCACGGCAAACTTTCTCATCGTTGTTTCTCCTCGTTATAAAGTAGCCGCCAGGCGGTGGCTCCCGTCATCCTCGTACAGACGGGATCACATTGACGGCGATGATGCCGGTATGAATTCTAGAAACCAATATGAATTCTAGAAACCAAGAGGGCGCGGCTCTTCGAGGCTCAGGGTAAACGTGAAGCCGGCCCCTACATCAACTTCAACTGCATAACTATACTAGTGCTCTTCGCCTACTGCGCCGGCCACATAGATGACCGGGAGAATCGTAAACACGAACGCCTGCAAAACCGCCACGAAAATGTGCAGGACGATAAAGATCACCGGAACACCCAAAGGCAGAACCACGGCCGCGTAACCAGTGACATTCAGTTTGCCCAGGAAAATGAAAAGCTCGAGCAACAGGCCCAGGAAGATTCCATAGAGCAATTCGCTGACGAACATGTTCACCCAGAGACGGACGGTGAGCGAGAGCAGCCGGGCGAAGTTGCTGATGATCTCGATGGGCAGCATGATTGGCGACATGTAGACATTCGGCCCCAGGAAATGCTTGGCGTGGCCGAGCGGCCCGTGATGGTGAATCCCGCACCAGTTGTAATAAACAAAAACCACGATGGCCAAACCGAACGGAACGGAAACCTGCGCCGTGGGCGATTCGAGAGTGGGAATCAGGCTGATCAAGTTGCACATCAGCACGAAGATCCCGATGCTGCCGAGCATTGGCAGATAGCGAATCCCGTTGTGCCCGATGTTGTTTTCGAGCAGATCGAGCACGCCCAGATCGAGCGGATTCTTCAGGATCATTTCCATGCATTGCTGCGTGGCGCCGGGGCGTTCCACGGAGAGCCTGCGCTTGAGCCACAGAAAGAAGACGATCGCGACGGCGAAGACCAGGACCTCCATCGCGACGTGATTGGGAATTGGATAAGCGGCGTTCTCCGGCTTGATGTGCATCGCCGAAAGGATGGCGGCGACGGGCTTGCCGAACAGACGGTTGAGGAGCGCAGTGATCCAGAGTACGTGTTCTTCCATGTCCCTTGGTTGAATCCGTTTGGATTTTTATGAGCGGCCCGCGCGATCGGGCAAATGCTCGACGAGATAATAAATCATTTCCGCCAGAGCGCCGGCCACGGCCGCAAACAAGCCGCACAGCACCGCCGCCGCAGGCCATCCCGGGCGCGAAAGAATAGCATACAGCACAATGATCAGCAAAACGAAGCGGCCCAAGGACTTAAAGTAAACACTCTTGGGGATCTGGACTTTTTCCTGCCCCGCCTGCGCTTCGGAAAGCGCCGCCAGCACGCCCACGCCCTGCTTCAACCAACGGAAATTCACCCAGGAGATTACCGTGCCAAAGCAAACACCCGCTGCCTGGACCCAGCCCCACCGGCCGGCGGCAAACGTGGCAACCAGAAGGCCAAAACCCAGGGTCCAATACTCGACGCGGAGCAAAGAAAATTCGGGGAGGCCGTCACGCGCTGCCGTTGGATTTTCCGTCTCCATTATTTTTATCTTCGCGGTTGAGCGCCCGCAGCAACTGGTAGATCCCCGCCAGGAAGCCGACCCCTCCTAAGATTAGCGTAAAGGCGGGGCTGGTATGCAGCCAGCGGTCTAAAAGGTAACCGATACCGCCGCAAATGAGGATGCTGCCGACGAGGATGACGGGAAGCTCCATCACCAGGGCAATCTGGCGCGCCGAGCCGGAAACTTTTTTCCCGATGGAATCTGGGGGAGGCATTCGGCCTAGGGCTCAGCGGCCCAAAACGCCGAGAGAATATTGCGCGAATTCGATGAACGGGTTGGGGTAGATGCCGGCGGCGAGCGTGACGATCCCCATGGCGGCGAGTGCGACTGCCTGCCCCAGCGACACGCGAGGTATGAAAGAATCCGTGGAATCGCGCACCCACATGGCCGCGACGATCCGGAAGTAATAATACACCGCCGGGAGAATATAGAGCACGGCGAGGATCGCCAGGACGTAGTGCTGCGTTTCCATCAGCGCCCAGAAGATCAGCAGCTTGCCGATGAAACCGGCCGTGGGCGGAATTCCGGCGAGCGAAAGCAGGAAAATCAGCATCAACATCGCGGCGCCCGGATTGCGCTGGAATAATCCATTCATATCGTCGAGTTCGTCGCCGATCACTCCCTTGCGGCGCAAGACGATCACCACGGCGAACGCGCCGGTATTGAAGAAGGCGTAGACGAGAATGTAGAACGTCATGGCCTCCAGGCCCAGAGTATTGCCCGCCACCAGGCCCAGCAGGATATATCCCACATGCGAAATCGAGGAGTAGGCGAGCAGGCGCTTGATATTGGACTCGGTGATGGCCGCGATGTTGCCGAGGGTCATCGAAAGCACGGCGACGGCGGCGATCAGCATGGTCCAATCCACGCGGATGGGCCAGAAGACGGTAAGGAACAGGCGCAGCAGCAGCGCGAAGCTCGCGGCCTTGGACGCCACGCTGACAAACGCGGTGATGGGAGTGGGCGCGCCTTCGTAAACGTCCGGCGCCCACTGGTGGAACGGCACAGCGGCGATTTTGAAGAAGACGCCGGCGGCGACGGTGACCAGCGCGAGGATCACCAGCACGTCGCTGGGGGGGCGATGGGCTACTTCCGCGCGAATCACGTCCAGATTCGTGGAGCCGGAGATTCCATAGAGCAGCGAAAAGCCGTAGGCGAGGATGGCCGAACTGAAGGCGCCGAGCAGAAGATACTTCAGCGCGCCTTCATTCGAGCGCCGGTCGTTGCGCAGGAATCCGGTGAGGATGTAAAAGCTGATGGCCATCGTTTCGAGACCGATGAAGAGCACGATGAGGTCGGTGCCGCAGGCGAGGAACATCATGCCGATCGTCGCGAACAGCATTAGCGCGTAATATTCGGCGTGGTGCTCTTTTTCGATTTCCAGGTAGCGCACGGAAAGCAGGATCACCAGCGCGGCCGCAGCCAGGAAGACGAAGCCGAAGAAAATGAAAAACGGGTCGATGACGATCGAATTGTTGAATCCCTTTACACCGTTGGCCGGAACGTAACGGAGCATGTAGAGGGAAATGCCGCTGAAAATTACTCCCAACATGGCGGTGAGCGCGTTCACCCACTTTTCACGCTCTTCCAAGAGAAAATCGATCAGCAACACGCCCATGCCGAAGAAAGCAAGCTGCACTTCCGGCAGGATCAGGTGAAACTGTTGCCGAGTTTGTTGGAAGAGTTCTTGCCACATGGGCGGTGTCTACCTGCTCTCCGGGGTCTGCGCCGCGGCCGGAGCTGGAACCTGAGCCGGCGGAGCAGGCGGTTGCGATGTGTAATAGCCCGGATTCACTTTCTCGACGAGCTGGCGCACGGGAGCGTCGAGCACGCGGAAGAGCGGCTTGGGATAAATGCCAATCCAGAAGGCGAGCAGGATCAGCGGGGCCAGGGTGGCCCATTCGCGCAGATTCATGTCGGGCAAGTGCTCATTGGCCGGGTTGGTCACGCTGCCGAACATGACGCGCTGGTAGAGCCACAGCAGGTAAGCCGCGCCCAGAATTACGCCAGTGACGCCGAAGGCCGCCCAGGTCAAGCCGTAGCGCGGGACTTCAAACGTGCCGCGAAGAATGGTGAACTCACCGATGAATCCATTCAGCAGCGGCATGCCCAGCGAACTGAGGGTGACGATCATATAAACCACCGCGAAATTCGGCATCGGCGTGGAAAGCCCGCCAAACTCCGAAATCAATCGGGTGTGCCGCCGTTCGTATAACACGCCCACCAGCAGGAAGAGCGCGCCCGTGGAGATGCCGTGATTGAGCTGCTGAATGATGCTGCCGGAGAGTCCCAGCGGGGTGAGCGCGAAAATTCCCAGGGTGCAGAAACCCATGTGGCTGACCGAGGAATAGGCGATCAGTTTCTTCATGTCTTTCTGCATCATGCAGACCAGCGCGCCATAAATGATGGCGATGATGGAAAGAACCATCATGATTCCGCGGAACTGATTGGTGGCATCGGGGAACATGGGCACCGAAAAACGCAGGAATCCATACGTTCCCATTTTCAGCAGGACGCCGGCCAGGATGACGGAACCGGCCGTGGGCGCTTCGGTGTGCGCGTCGGGCAGCCAGGTGTGGAACGGAACCATGGGCACCTTGATCGCGAAGGCGAAAAAGAAACCCCAGAAGAGCCAGCGCTGCAATTGCAGTGGAAAGAAATCGTGCGGCGCGGAGAGCACGGTGCGGATATCGAAAGTGTGCGCGTTGAAATAAATCGCCAGAATGGCCAGGAGCATCACCACCGAGCCGGCCAGGGTGAACAGGAAAAATTTGATGGCGGCGTAGAGACGGCGCTCGCTGCCCCACACTCCGATCAGAAAGTACATGGGGACCAGCATCACTTCCCAGAAAACGTAGAACAAAACGAAATCGAGCGAGGTGAAGACGCCCAGCATGCCGGTCTGCAGCAGAAGAAGGAGAATGTAGTATTCCTTCTCGCGTTTTTGAATCGCGCTCCACGAGGAGAGAATAGCGATCGCCCCGAGCACGGTGGTGAGAATGACCATCACCAAGCCCAGACCGTCGATGCCCAGCGTATAGTGCGCGCCGATGGTGGGAATCCAATCGTGGTCTTCGACGAACTGGAAGCCCGTCTGGCCGGCCTGGAACCGGCAAATGAGCGGCAGCGAAACGAGGAGGCCCAGGAAGCCGAAGAGGTTCCCCATCCAGCGGTGCGCCGCGGCGTTGCTGCGCGGAATAAACAGCATCAGAATCGCGCCCGCCAGCGGCGTGAAGAGCACGGTGCTCAATATGTGCTGATTATCGAAAAGCATCATCCGTTCTTCCTCGCTTACTCAGAATCCTGTGCCGAGCGCCCGGAAACTTCGCGGAACCGTCAATGACCCGCAATTAGAGATGAAACATGTGCCAGTAATAGCCCAAAATGCCGATGATTCCGAGCACGATCAGCAGCATGTAACTTTGCACCAATCCTGTCTGCACCATCCGCACCGGATAGCTGAACACCCACACCAGCCTCGAGACCAGGCGGATCGAGCCGTCCACAATCCAGGTGTCCCACCACATTGAAATGCTGGAAATAAATCGCGTGAGCCAGCCCGCGCCATCCACGCCCAAGCCGTCGATCACTTTTGCGTCAAAAACGGCGAGCGAAGCAGCCAAATCCTTGGCGCGATTGACGAACATCGCGTCATAAATTTCGTCCACGTAATATTTGTGGAAGACAAGCTGATACAAGCCATTCCATTTCTTCGCGAGTTTGCCGGGCAAATCGGTGCGCTTCAAGTAGAAATGCCAGGCCAGAGCGATGCCCGCGAGAGCCACGAACACCGAAAGCGACATGAGCAAGAAGTCCGGCGCTTCCACGCGTGATGTTTGCTCTTCGCGGAGGATGCTGGCGCCATGGATGACCGGGGCCAGAAAACCTTCGAAGCGCCCGCCAATTCCCACCCAGCCTCCGGCCACGGAGAGCACCGCGAGAATTATCAGGGGAATCGTCATGGTGGCGGGCGATTCGTGGATGTGATGCTCCACGTCATGCGGCACGCGCGATTCGCCATGGAAGGTCAAGAAGAGCAAGCGGAACATATAGAACGCCGTGATGCCCGCCGTGATCCATCCCACCAGCCAAAGAAGGTGGCCGGTCTGAAACACTTTGGCCAGGATTTCATCCTTGCTGAAAAATCCAGCGAGCGGCGGGATGCCGGAAATGGCAAGCGTGGCGGCGAGCATCGTTCGATAGGTTGTGGGGATTTTCTTCGAGAGCGCGCCCATTTTCTGCATGTCCTGCTCGCCGGACATGGCGTGAATCACGCTGCCCGCGCCGAGGAAGAGCAGGGCCTTGAAGAAGGCGTGGGTCATCAGATGGAAAATTCCAGCTTCATAAGCGCCCACGCCGCAGGCCAGGAACATGTAGCCGAGCTGTGAGATGGTGGAATAGGCGAGAACTTTTTTGATGTCGGTCTGCACCACGCCCATGGTGGCGGCGTAGATCAGCGTCATCGCGCCGACCACGGCGACAATCTCCATGGCGAAGGGCGCCATTTTGTAGATGGCGTTGGTGCGCGTGAGCATGTAGACGCCGGCAGTGACCATGGTGGCGGCGTGGATCAACGCGCTGACCGGTGTGGGGCCTTCCATCGCGTCGGGCAGCCAGACATACAGAGGAATCTGCGCCGATTTTCCCGTGGCGCCAAAGAAGAGCAGCAGGGCGATGGCCGTCATGACCGACGAGCCGATTACGAAATGCCCCGCGGTGATCGCAGCGGGAATTTCCGAGAAGCGGATGGTGCCCAGGACGCCGGAAATCATGAAGATTCCCAGCAGGAATCCGGCGTCGCCCACTCGATTGACGATGAAAGCTTTTTTGCCTGCGTCCGCCGCTGATTTTTTCTTGAAATAGAAGCCGATCAGCAGGTAGCTGCAGAGCCCGACGCCTTCCCACCCGACGAACAGCAGGAGCAAATTGTTGGCCAGCACCAGGGTGAGCATCGCAAACATGAACAGGTTCAGGTAGCCAAAGAAGCGGTAATATCCGCCCTCGTACCCCATGTAGCCGATGGAATAGAAATGGATCAGGAAGCCGACCCCGGTGACCACCAGGATCATCACGCTGGAAAGCGGGTCGAGCAGGAAGCCCCAATCGGCGTTGAAATTGCCGAGCAGGCCGGACGTGGTGTGATAAACACCGGCGGGAACCCATTGGAAGAGAACAGTCTCGAAGAATCGGGCGTGGGGAGGGCGGGCGACCAATTGCAGCACGGCGCCCAGCGAGTAGATGAAGGAGGCGAACACGCTGCCGACGCAGATCACGCTGACCGCAATGTTCGCGAGGCGCCGGCCGAAGAGCAGCATGAGCAGCGCGCTGGCCAGCGGAAACAGCGGAATCAGCCAGATGTGGTTGAGAAAATAGCCTGCTTCGTTCATTCCCTCTCGCTCAACACTTGCCCCTGTTCGTCATTCCGAAGGGTGATGCATCCCCCGAGGAATTCCCATGGTGCTTGTCCAATTCACGCAAACTCGGGATGCTTCGCTGCGCTCAGCATGACGGCTTAGTGCCAATTCCCATGCGGCTACCACTTCAGCAAATCCATTTCGTCAGCCAAGACGGTTTCGCGATTGCGGAAGAAAGCGATGATAATTCCCAGGCCGACCGCCGCTTCCGCCGCCGCGTCGGTGATGATAAAAATCGCGAAAATCTGTCCGTTCACGGAGCCGAACATGCGCGAAAACGCGACCAGGTTGATATTCACCGCGTTCAAGATCAGTTCGATGGACATCAGAATAATGATCACGTTGCGCCGGGTGAGCACGCCGACGACGCCGATGGTGAAGAGCGCCAGGCTCAAGAACAAATAATGAGTGGTCGGAATCATCCTCAAATTCTCCGCTTGGCCATCACCACCGCGCCGATCATCGCCACCAGCAGCAGGATGGAGGCGATCTCGAACGGCAGCATATAGTTTTGGAACAGGGCCTGCCCGATCATCTCGGAATTCGGCTGCATCGTGGCGGCGGACGGCGGAGGCAAATTCACGACGCCGCGATCCAACCACAACGGCAACGAAAAATGTATTCCCAGAACGATGGCCAGCACCGTGGCCACCAACCACTGGCGGTTGAACTGGAGCTGATGCAACGAAACATCCAGGTTCACCAGCATGATCACGAAAACAAACAGCACCATGATGCCGCCCACGTACAAAATGATCTGGACGACGAAGAGGAACTCCGCTTCGAGCTGCAGATAAATGCCCGCTGTGGCGAGTAGCGAGGTAATCAAGAAAATCGCGCTGTGAATCGCGCTGCGGCTGACGACCACCAGGATCGCGGAGACCACGGCCAGCGCGGCAAAGAAGTAAAATACGATTTGGGGCAACAAACCGTTCGCCACTTAATCACCATCCAATGCGGAAGGAATTGGGAGCGCGGCGCCCGGACGGGGACGCTCGACGGCCAGCCAGGCCGCAACCGCGAGCGTGATCAGATTCGTCAATAAAAGGGCAGGCGCAAGCCCCCAGCCCATTTCCCGATACAGTGCCAGCGCTATTCCGGTTGCGATCACATTCACCAGCGCCAGAGGAATCAGAAAACTCCAGCCAAGGTGCATCAATTGATCGAAGCGATAGCGCGGAAAGGTAAACCGGAACCACAAGAATCCATACAAGTAGACCAAAACCTTGGCGATGAACCAGAACGCGCCGTGCACGCCTTCCCGAATTCCAGGCGCGGCTGCGGCGGACCATCCCATCACTGCCGCCAGCAATAACATCAGAGCACCGGCTGCGGCCATCACCAATTTCTGAACCGGCACCGGCTGCCGGGGTGCCAGCCGGAAGCAATAGAGAGCGACAACCAGAAATGCAAGCGCGGGGATCAGATCCATCATCTCAATATCCGTGGCAGGCACACGCAAGTGGACTCTCGCGAGAGGCCGCAGCCATCCGCCCAGGAACAAAGTGGTGGCAATTCCCGCCACCACGATCATGTTGGCGTATTCCGCCAGAAAATAAAGCGACCAGCGAAAACCGCTGTATTCGGTCATGTAGCCCGCGACGAGTTCGGACTCCGCTTCGGGCAGATCAAACGGCGCGCGATTCGTCTCCGCGATCGATCCCACCAGGTAAATAAAAAATGCGATGGGCGCCAGGAAAATAAACCACAGGCCGGCGTGAGCTTGCGATTCCACAAGTCCCTTCATGGAAAGAGTTCCGCCCAGCAACAAGGCCGAAACCAGGGCCAGCCCCGCCGCCGTCTCGTAACTGACAAGTTGAGCGGCGCTGCGCAGCGCGCCCATCAGGGAATAATGGCTGTTCGAGGCCCAGCCTCCCAGAACGATTCCATAAATCCCCATCGAGCTGACCGCCAGGATGAAGAGCAAACCGACGTTCAAATCCGCGATTTGAAAGACAGGGCCGAACGGCAGAGCGGCATAGGCGAGCATCCCGGCGGTGACGGAAAGCAAAGGGGCCAGCAGGAAAATTGCTTTGTCCGCTTCGTCGGGGATGATGTCTTCCTTGATCAGCAGCTTTACCGCATCGGCGATGGGCTGCAGCAAGCCGTGCGGCCCAACGCGCATCGGGCCGAGCCGCGCCTGCATGTCGGCCATCACTTTGCGTTCCAGCAGGACGATATAGCCGGCGAGCAAAGGCAGCACCAGCACAATCACCACGGCGTATATCACCGGGAGAATGTAGGGCCGGATCGGCTCTAGGCTGTGCAAGTCCATCGTGTCAGCGCGAGATGAGCTCTTTCCTTTTCATTCAGCGATCCACTTCCCCCAGGACAATATCAATCGTGCCGATGATGGCCACCACGTCGGCCACCAGCGAACCCGCGGCCATCTTGTCGAACGCCTGTAAATTGACGAAGGATGGCGGCCGCACGCGCACACGGTAGGGCTGCGTGGTTCCATCGCTGACGATGTAATAGCCGAGTTCGCCCTTGGGCGCTTCAATCGCGTGGTAAACCTCGCCGGGCGGCGGCTTCAGCACCTTGCCAATGCGAGCCATGATCGGGCCGGTGGGAATATTTTCAATGGCCTGCAGGCAGATCAAGCGCGATTGACGCATCTCTTCCATGCGGACCAGGTACCGGTCGTAAGTGTCGCCGTTCTTCCCGATGGGGATTTCGAATTCATATTGATCGTAGGCGGCGTAGGGCATGGCCTTGCGAATGTCCCACTGGACTCCACTCGCGCGCAACACCGGGCCCGTGACGCCGAGGGCGATCGCATCTTCCGCCGAGAGCAAACCGACATTTTTCGTGCGGCCCACCCAGATGCGATTTTCAGTCAGCAAAGTTTCGTATTCGGCGACTTTGTGCTCGAAGTCGTCGCAGAAACGCTTCACTTCCTGCTCGAAGCCGTCGTAGGTCTCGTATTGCAGCCCGCCGATGCGGAAGGCGTGGGTGGTCAGCCGCGCGCCGCAATACTTTTCGAAAATTTTCAGGATTTCTTCGCGCTCGCGAAAGCAATAAAAAACGGGCGTCAGCGCGCCGATATCGAGAGCGTGGGTCCCCAGCCAGAGCAAGTGGCTGGCGATTCTTTGCAACTCGGTGAGAATCGTGCGCACCACGCGGGCGCGCAGCGGCGCCTCGACACCCATCAGCTTTTCTACCGCCTCGCAGTAGCCCAGTCCGTTCGAAACCGCCGCGACGTAGTCCATGCGGTCCACATAGGGCGCGAATTGCTGGTAACTGCGATGCTCGGCGATTTTCTCGACGCCGCGATGCAGGTAGCCGATGATGCATTCCGAACCCATGATGCGTTCGCCGTCGAGCTTCAACTTGACGCGGAGCACGCCGTGCGTGGAGGGGTGCTGCGGCCCCATATTGAGGATGATTTCGTCAGCGCCCAGCACCGTTTCGGTGACGTTGGGGTAACCGGTTTTGCGCGAGTCCGCCATGTTCTATTGGCCGCTCTCGATTCCGAGATTTTCTTTCACCCAGGCGGTGTCCTGCTTCAAGATGTCGTAATCCTTCCGCAAGGGGAAACCCTGCCACTCTTCGGGCAGCAGGATTCGCCGCAAATCGGGATGTCCTTCGAAGACAATTCCGAACATGTCGTAAGCTTCGCGTTCCAGCCAATTGGCCGTGGGCCAAACGGCTACGACGCTGGCGACCGGCTCGTTTTCGCCGACAAAAACCTTCAGGCGAAGCCGCTCATTTTTCTGGAAGGAATAGAGATTCAGGATCAGGTCGAAGCGCCGTTCGCGCTTGGGCCAATCTACGGCGGTGAGATCGACGAGATAATCGAATTTTTCTTCGTCGCGGCAATACATCACCACATCGAGCAACTTTTCGCGCGCGACGATCAGGATCGCTTGTTTGCGGTCCAGCCAGGCTTCTGGAATTGCGGCGGAGCCGAATCGCTTTTGGAAACGCTGCGTCAATTCGTTATCGAGCGGGACAGGCTTGGGCGGCGCTTCCTTGGGAGGCGCGGCCGGCTTGGGCGGTGCGGCAGCAGCCGGAGGAGCGGCGGGCTTGGCCGCAGCAGGAGGCGTAGCAGCAGGCGGCGCAGCGCTCGTCGGCGCGGGTGCATCGGGTGGAGATGCGGGTATGCTTTCAGGCGGCCCGGCGGGATTCGCCGGGACGGCGTTGGGATCTTTTTGCGAGGGATCGTTGGCCATCTTGTTTAGGGTAAAACAGATAAGACTAAACGCGGCCCCTACCTGCCGCGCAATAACTACTCGTCCAGCGTTTGGCTCTGTTCGTCATTCCGAGGGCCGAAGTTTGGCCCGAGGAATCCCGAGTTGAGTGCTAATTCACGCATGCGCTGGATGCTTCGCTCCGCTCAGCATGACGGCGTACTGCCAATTCCAAACCATCTTCAACGCGACTGGATCACACCCAATCCAGCGCGCCTTTCTTGTACAGCCAGATATATCCCACCAATAAAATCCCGATGAAAACCAGCATGGTGACGAGCCCGTACATTCCCATCGCCTCGCCTTTGGTGGCTGAGATGGAGCCGTACTTGATCGCCCAGGGGAACAGAAAAATCGTCTCCACGTCGAAAATCACGAACAGCATGGCGATGATGTAAAAGCGCACCGAATAGCGCCCGCGCGAGCTGCTTTCGGCCGGGACGCCGCATTCATAGGGCTTGAGCTTATCTCCCACCGCGTGCATGGTTGGCCGGATCAGCTTGAATACAAAGAGCGTGACGGCCGGAAACGCCGCCGCGAGTATCGCGAAAATAAAGATCGGAATGTATTGGCCTGGCATGGCGAACCCGAGATGCTAGCACACCGGCCAAGTCACATCCAGTGTGTTTGCACAAAAATAGGAGTGGTTCACGTTGCTGCGGAGAGGACCAAAAAGATTTACCGCCGAGGCGCGGAGATCGCTGAGGAGAGTCGTAGGCGGAGCGCAATACTGCTGGGCGGCAGTTACGTGCGCGGCTTGCGCGCGGTCGTCCAGATGACGTGCGGTTTGGTCTTGCCGAAGAAGGGGCGCTTTTCGCCCGGGAAGGGGTCGAACCATTCTGTGTTGAGGACTTCGAGGCCGGCTGCTTGCGTGAGGGCGCGAACTTCGCTGATCGTATATTTGCAGCCGCGCCAGGTATTTTTTTTTGTGAAAAGCTCGCGCATGGATTGCATCGCGCCTTCCCTGCGCCCGAAAAGATGAAATCGAAATATTCCGCCGGGCTTTAGGACGCGCTGCGATTCGTGAATGTAGCGGCGCACGATATCTTTGTCCGGGATGTGATGGAAGGTAATGAAGGAATAGACGAAATCGAAGGTGGCGTCGGAAAAGGGCAGCGAGCCGGAGCCGTCAATTTCTGTGAAATCAATTTGTGGCAGATGGGCCAGCCTCTCGCGCCCCTGGCGCACCATTTCGCCGGAGATATCCACGCCGCTGACCGCGCGAAAATGCGCGGCCATAGGTTCAAGCAAGCGTCCCACACCGCAGCCGATTTCCAGCGCGCGGTCATGCGAAGGGAGCAGCGGCTCGACGTCTTCGAGAACGGTTTTCACATCGCGTTCGCCGCTTGCGCGAAAGACCGATTCGTCGTCGGCATCGTCGCAAGCGATGTAATAGAGCGAGTTCTTTTTGGCCCGCTCGTTCCAATCCGCTTTCATGTCGAAGCGCTGCATGGCCCGCGATTATAGGCTACTCACCGCTGCGCAGCTACCCGCGAAGACCAGATTGCGTTTTATCCGGATAGGGATTAGTCGTGGCGGGCGCCGTGCAGGACATCTACTGCGTGGGGCAATAAATCGGCTACGGTGTCGAGAGACTCCACCGCGCCTTTCGGGCTACCTGGTAAATTTACAATGAGGGATTGGCGGCGGACTCCGGCCACGGCGCGCGATAGGACGGCGCGGGGAGTGGAGCGTTGGCCGGCGCTGCGCATCAATTCCGCGAGGCCGGGGATTAGCTTGGTGGTGACGGCAGAGGTGGCTTCTGGAGTCACGTCGCGCGGACCAATGCCCGTTCCGCCCGCCGTCAAGATCAGATCCACCGTGCCCGAATCGGCCAATTCCGAAAGCACACCGCGAATGGCCGCTTCGTCGTCGGCAGCCACGCGGGTTGCGGAGACGGTCCAGCCGAGCGATTGGCAGCGCTCACGCACGGCCGGGCCCGAACGATCTTCTCGTTTCGATTGTGCTACGGAATCGCTGACGGTGACGATGGCCACGCGCATGGCCGAGGCTAGCTCTTCGCCGGGGTGGGAGTGGTTTCAGCGGCTTGATTCGATTCGTCCATCACGCGTAGCGCTTCCATTAATAGCGCGGTGGTGGAACAGGAGATGGTTTCGCGAGTCGGCGCTCCATTGAAATCAATTTCGAATTCGCCGTCGTTCCAGCGCACGGCCTGCTGCACCGCCGCTTCGCCTTCGAGAGCGCCCAAGCGGGCGTCGCGGCACTGGCCGGACGCGATGAACAGCTCACAAACGTCGCCCGCGTGGCGGATGGTCAGCTTGCATGACTTCTGCCCCATCTCGAGCGACTGCATTAGATCGAGAATACCCATTTCTTCCAGGCGGCCCTGAATCACTCCGGGGCGCGCCGCGTGCTGCTGCAATTTTTCCAGGCGCAAGCGGTCAATCACTTTCTTGGCGCTGCGCACCAGGTCTTTCACGAAAAACGGCTTGGGAATGAATTCTTCGACGCCTTCCACCAGCGGCCGCAATTTTTCTTCGATGTCGCCGCGGCTGGCCAGGAAAATGAACGGGACGTTTTTGCTTGCCGCGCGCCCGCGCAATTTTTCGAACAGTTGCCGCCCATCGATCCCCGGCATCCGGTAATCACACAGAACAATATCCGGCGGATCGTCCACGGCCTTGAGCAGCGCATCCGCGCCATCGCTGGCGGCGCACACTTCGCAGTGCGGCTCGAGACCCTTCGCGATCAGATCCCGGACGAGCGGGTTATCGTCCACGACCAAAACTTTGACGTCCTTCATCAGCGTCGATTGGGCCTGCCCGAGCGGGAACGCAAATAGTGCCCGCTCTTTCCGCCGAACTTTTCCACCAGATAAAGATCGGTTATTTCCATGCTGCGATCGAGCGCCTTGCACATGTCGTAAATCGTCAGCGCGGCCACGGAAGCAGCCACCAGCGCGGCCATCTCGACGCCGGTCTGGGCCGTGGCGGTGACCTGCGACTCGATCTCCACTCCATTTTGGCACAGCTTCGCGGTCACATCCATGTGCGTAATTGGCAGGGGGTGACAAAGCGG
>JBGPTK010000002.1:0-45543 GCA_041490605.1 Terriglobia bacterium
AGAAAGGCCGCATCCACACAGAGTACCTGCCGGCCTACGCACCGGAATTGAATCCCACGGAATACATCTGGGGCCACGCGAAGCACCACAAACTTCCCAACGCCTGCCCCAAGGACTTCGCCGAACTGAAACACGGCGCCCGCCACGCTCTCCGCAACATGCGCCGCCCTGCGCTGATCACCGCCTTCTGGAAGCAGGCTTCCCTATGGCCCGAATGACCCTATATTATGCGGCATTCAGTAATTCAAGCAAGAGAAGATTTTCCAGACTGCAAAACAAATCAAAGTAGCAACTTGGAAGGCGCCCGGTGCGTAGTAAGATTGAGGGCTCAATGACGACGTCGAATAATGGCTTAGCGATTCAAGTCGACCGGCTTTCCCGGCATTATCAAATGGGCGATGCGCTGGTTCGCGCCCTGGATGATGTTTCGCTCAACGTCCGCGCCGCGGAATTCGTCGCCCTCCTCGGCAGTTCCGGCTCGGGCAAATCCACCTTGTTGAACCTGATCGCCGGCTTGGACCGGCCCACCACCGGCGCCATTTTTGCTCACGGCCGCAATCTTGCCGAATTAGATTCGCAGGAACTGGCTCAGCACCGCAGCAAGACGATCGGGATCGTCTTTCAGGCCTTCAATCTGCTTCCGCGGATGACCCTCGAAGAAAATGTGGAGCTGCCTTTACGGCTTGCGGAAGTCGACCGCGGCGATCGCGCCGCGCGAGTGCATGAAGCGATTCAGCGCGTGCATTTGGGCGCGCGCCTGACGCACCGCCCCAGCGAACTTTCCGGCGGAGAGCAGCAAAGAGCGGCGCTCGCTCGCGCCCTGGTGAATCGTCCCGCGATTCTTCTGGCGGATGAGCCCACGGGAAATCTCGACAGCG
Source organism: Terriglobia bacterium (assembly GCA_041490605.1). Lineage (GTDB taxonomy): Bacteria > Acidobacteriota > Terriglobia > Acidiferrales > UBA7541 > JBGPTK01. The sequence goes on from JBGPTK010000002.1 coordinate 879, forward strand.
CGACCGGAGAACAAATCATGCTTCTGCTGCGCGAGATCAATGAGTCTCTGGGAATGACCATCGTGATGGTTACCCACGAACGAACCTTGGCCGAGCGATTCGCGCGTCGCACGGTGGTGCTCGCTGACGGAAAGCTGGTCAGCGACGGGGAGCAGTCATGAAGGCTCGTGATCTGACGGAATTGGCCGTCCGAAATTTACGCGAAGCGATTCTGCGAAATTCCCTTACTACACTGGGCGTCGCTGTCGGCGTCGCTTCGCTGGTCGCCATGCTCTCCCTCGGTGTCGGCTTGCAGGAACTTGCCAACAAGCGACTTTCTGGTTCAGGCCTGTTTGACGCCATTTTCATCACCCCGCGCTCCAACATGCGCGGTTTTGGCGCGCAGCCTCGCGCCAACGCGCCTCCGGCCGCCGAAGCTCAACCCCTCGATGAGGACGCGCGCCAAAAAATCGCTCAAATCGCCAACGTAGTCGAGGTTTATCCGGAAATTCGCTTTCCCACTGAGATTCGTTTCGAAGGTAAGCCACACATGACCATGGTCGCGGGCGTGCCGGATTCCTCGCGCAACGGCGGTTCTTTCGAGGGCATGAACGGGAAATTCTTTTCCGGGCCGTCGTCGGATGAGGCCATCTTGCAAATCGAGTTTGCCAAGGAACTCTCCGAGAAGCCCGAGACATTGCTCGGGAAAGAGCTCGTTCTGCGCTATGCCGAACGCCAAGCCCTCCCGCCCGATTCTGCTGCGAAAGATTCTGGGAAAGGTAGGGGAAGCGGCAATGCCCCCGAAGCTGGATTCTCGATCGTGCCGCACGAGAAGAAATTGAAGGTCGTCGGAATCGTGGAGACGGAACCCGCCGCCGGCTTCGGCGGCTTTGGCCGTGGCCGTCTTCTGATCCCAAACGAGGTGGCGCAAGCCCTCCGAATTGCCCAGGCCAACGATCTGCGTGATGTGCTGCGCGGCACGAATTCAAAGCCCTCTTTCATGAGTTTGACGGCTCGCGTCAAGAGTCCGAAGCAAGTGCAAGCCGTCGAAGACTCGATCAAGAAAATGGGTTTCATGGCTTTTTCGCTGCTCGATGCCACCCGCAATCTCCGTCTGATCTTTACGGTCTTCGATCTGTTCCTCGGAATCTTTGGCAGTTTGGCGCTGGCGGTCGCTTCACTCGGAATCATCAACACACTGGTCATGGCCATCCTCGAGCGCCGCCGCGAAATCGGAGTCTTGAAAGCCCTTGGCGCTGCCGATAGCGATATCCGAAAACTCTTCTTTGCTGAAGCGGGCGCCATGGGTTTATTTGGCGGAGTCCTGGGAGTGGCGATTGGCTGGTTTATCGGCCGCCTGATCACTTGGGGCACCAATTTCTATTTGCGCAGGCAGGATCTCCCGGGAATTGATCTTACTTCGGTGCCCTGGTGGCTGATGCTCGGGGCGATCACTTTTGCTGTCGTTGTGAGCTTAGCTGCCGGCCTGTATCCCGCATCCCGCGCCGCGCGCCTGAATCCTGTTGAGGCGCTCCGATATGAATAAGTCCCGCCGCCCTGTCCTGGCGGCACTGATTCTCCTTCTCGGTTTTTTATTTCTGGGACCGGCGCCCGCCCGAGCGGCTGGCCGCATCGAATGCACCTCCACTTCCAGCCGCATCCTGGCGCACTCGGTCCATTACTGCGCGCTTCTTCCGCCGAGCTACGATGCAAATAAGATGCGCCGTTTCCCGGTGCTCTATTATCTGCACGGGCTTGGCGAAAACGAGCAGATGTTCGTCAGTTCGGATGGCTGGCAGCTCATCGAAGATCTTCGGGACCAAGGCCAGATCGGTGAATTCCTGATCGTCACGCCCGACGCCGACCGCAGCTTCTATATCAATTCGCGCGACGGCCGCACGCGTTACGAGGATTTTTTCATCCAGGAATTCCTCCCCTATATCGAGCACCGCTATCGCGTGCTGGCCGATCGCCTTCATCGCGGCATTGCCGGGATTTCCATGGGAGGTTACGGCGCCCTCCGCTTTGCTTTCCGCTATCCTCAATTGTTCGGCTCCGTAAGTGTGCACAGCGCCGCGCTTCTGGAAAAACTTCCCGCCATTGCGGTTTCCAATCCCCGTCAGTCGCCGGTGATGCGCATGATGGGGACCGCATTCGGCTCGCCCCCGGACCTCGCTTTCTGGGAGCGCAATACCCCCTTCACAGTGGCGCGAAGCAGCCGTCCCGCCGGGCTCAAGATCTATTTCGATTGCGGCACCGCGGATGAATATGGCTTCAACGCGGGTGCGAAGCAATTTCACGATCTGCTGACGGCGCGTGGAATCCCGCACGAATTCCACCTCTACCCCGGCGGCCATGATTGGCAGTATTTTGCCGCGCATTTGCCTGCTTCACTCCAATTTGAATCGCACGCTTTCGGCCTGCCGGCTTCCGCGAAGTAAAATACAAAAGGGCGCTTCGGCTGATTTCACCGGAGCGCCCTTTGATTCGGAACCAGCAGATGACTGCGATGGGGAGCTGCTAATCGCTTAACGCTACCGCGGCTTCGCGCGCCGAAGTTGAAAGGTGCTCTGCCTTTCTCCGTGGCTCCGCCCTAAGCAACGTGCCCCCTTGCGCAATATTCTGTGGCTTTCCGAAACTTTGTGGATCAGAACAAAAACCGATCTCCATATCCTTCAGGATTCCATAAATTGCGTGACGATCATTCCTTTTGGCCGCCTTTACCAGGCTGGCTACTTGCCTTCGAATTTCCACGCCGTCGATCGGGAACGGAATTACTTTCGAAAGCTTCTCGTAAGGCGTCCTGCAGGGAGCTTCCGCCGGCCCCGTCAATTCTTCGTTCAGCTTTTCCCCCGGGCGCAATCCGGTGATCGCGATATCGATGTCCTTTCCCGGCTCCAGGCCGGACAACAAAATCATCTCTTGCGCCAACTCCAGAATCTTTCGCGGACTCCCCATATCCATCACGAACACTTCGCCATGCTGCGCCAGGCATCCCGCGCACAGAATCAGTTGCACGGCCTCCGGGATGGTCATGAAAAATCGCACCACATCGGGATGCGTCACGGTGAGCGGCCCACCCTCCCGAATCTGCTTTTGAAACAGCGGAATCACGCTCCCCCGGCTCCCCATCACATTTCCAAAGCGCACGCAAGCAGCACGCATCGGACTTCCTTCGGCCACGCTTTGCACCAGAATCTCGCCAATCTTTTTCGTGGCGCCCATCACGCTCGAGGGATTCACGGCCTTGTCCGTGGAAACGAACACAAATCGCTCCGTTCCGCTATGAATGCAGGCATCCAGAACGATCTTCGTACCCAAGACATTATTTAGGACTGCTTCACAGGGGGCCTTCTCCATCAGGGAAAGATGTTTGTGGGCAGCCGCGTGAAAAACGATCTCGGGTCGAAACCCTTGAAAAATCTCCGTGATCCGGCCGCGTTGCTTGATATCCGTGATTTCAGATTCCACCAAGGCATGCGGAAGCCGCGCCGCGACTTGTTGTTCCAGCTCATAAATCCCGTTTTCGTCTTGATCCAGCATCAAGAGTTTGGCCGGCTTCAGCGCGATCAATTGCCGCACCAACTCGCTCCCGATCGAACCGCTGGCCCCGGTGACCAGAATCCGCTTCCCCGCATAGGTTTGCCGCGCACCATCATCCACCTCGGGAAGGGATACGCTTCTTCGTCCCAGCAGGTCCTCGATCTGCACTTCCCGCAGTTCGCTGATCCTCACGCGCCCGTCCAGAATTTCCTGCAAACTCGGAATAATCTTAGCCGGGACGCCCGCGTCCCTGCATTGGCCCAGAATCCTCATCAGAGTTTGCCGGTTCGCAGTCGCCATGCTGATAACAACCTCTTCCACCCGGAATTGGCGCGCGATTCCGGCGAGACTGGCGCCATTGCCCACCACTCGCGCGCCGGCGATCACCGAATCTGCTTTCTTGGGATCATCATCCAGAAAGCCGGCGACCTCGATGTCGTTGCGGCTTTCAAACTCGCGAAGCAGCAGCCGGCCCGCTTTTCCCGCGCCATACAAAATTACCCGCCGCCGTACCCGCGCAAAAGCAAGGGCCGGTTTGCACGACCGCTCATAAAGCACTCTTCGCAAAACGCGAGCCCCCGTGGATCCAATCAGCGAGAGCAGGTATTCAAGCGCAATCACGCTGAGCGGCAACTTCACCGCTCCGGCCCAGGAATTCGCCACCGGCCACAGAAGCCGCAGGCCCAAAATAAATATCGTGACGATTCCAAGAGATCTCGCGATTGCCAAGACATCCGGGAGCGACACAAATCTCCAAATAAAGCGATAAACTCCAATTTCCCGATTCACAATCAATCGCGCAACCACCAAAACCGGCAACCACAGGAAGAACTGAGCTGCGTCCGGTCCTTTCGGCATGCCTTCGAATCGAATCAGGTAGGCCAGCGTCAGCGCCCCGGCAAAAATCCCCGCGTCCAACGCGACCTGCGCACTCTTTGTGTATGGGTTGAATCGAATCTTCGTTTTTTCCGCGTTCATGGTTGGCTTTTTCCGGAAAGGATTCAGAACCGCAGCCAGAGTCAGCAAGATGAGTCGAAGGTCCGTGGCCAGCCCGAGCTGTTCGGAATAGCGGAGATCCAGTTGCAATTTTCGTGGCATCAGATCGTGGAGATAGAAGTCTTCAGGGTCCGCCTGCTCGGCCAGGAGAGATTCCTCGTTCAAATAGCGGAGGGAAGCGGCTCCCGTGATTCCCGGCTTCAAATGAAGAATGCGTCTTTGAATTTCATTGTAACCGGCAACGTGTTCGGACGTCTCTGGCCTTGGCCCCACCAGGCTCATCTCGCCCCGCAATACATTCAGCAGTTGGGGCAGTTCGTCGAGCTTCGTCCGGCGCAGAAATCGTCCCACGGGCGTCACCCTGGTATCGCCGCGGGCCGTGATCTGCGTGCATTTCTCATCCGCGCGCATCCGCATCGTCCGGAATTTGACGAGCCGGAAAGTTTCGCCATGCTGCCCCACGCGATTGTGACGGAAAAAAATTGGTCCCCTGCCGCTCATTCGGACCAGAGCCGCGCAGAACAGAAAGGCGGGAGCCGAGATCGCCAATCCGATCGCCGCCGCAACAGCGTCCAATATTCTTTTCCCGCAGCGAAAATAGAATGTTCCCACCGGCTGCGAAGCCACTCTGACTCCGCTCCAGACCGCCTCGAACGATTCCAGAATTCTATTCACTGTGCTTGCAATCATGGGTTGCCTTTCGCGCCTCCAACTGCAAATGGAGATGCCGGTTTCTTCACGATTTACCGGCGAAACTTCGCGGCAATTCCGGCAAGGCACTCGACAACGCGATCGACATCTTCATCCTTCATCCTGGGATAAATGGGCAAAGAAATGCACCGCTCGAAATACCGCTCGGCCACCGGGAAATCTCCTCGCTGGTATCCCCATTCTTTTTGATAATAGGAATGAAGGTGCAAAGGAATGAAATGCACCGACGTGCCGATCCCTCGCTGCCTTAATTCTTCAATCACCTGATCGCGTCCGATGCGAAGAACGGCATCATCAACCAGAATCACGTAGAGATGCCACGCATGTTGGACGTGCGGCGAGGCACAAGGAGCTTGGAACGCATCGAGCGAAGCCAGCGCGCGAGAATATTTCGCGGCAATCTCCGCGCGGCGCCGCCACATGGCGTCGCACTTTCTTAGCTGCGAAAGCCCGAGTGCCGCCTGCAAATCGGTTAGGTTATATTTGTACCCCGCTTCCAGAATGTCGTATCGCCAGGAGCCTCTCGCGTCATAGCGGTTCCAGGCGTCCTTGCTCATCCCGTGCAGGCTGAGCATTCGCATCCGTTCCGCATAGGATTCGTTTTCCGTGGTTACCATTCCGCCTTCGCCGGTGGTAATCGACTTGGTTGCATAAAAGGAAAAACAGGTAATCTCTCCCAGCGTGCCCACGGCCCTGCCTCGATATCGCGCCGGCAGAGCATGCGCGGCATCTTCGATCACCGCGATGCGTCGATTCCTGGCAATGGCCAGCAGACGATCCATGTCGCAAGGATGTCCCCCAAAATGCACGGGAATAATCGCTTTCGTTCGAGGCGTGATCGCACGTTCCACTTGGTTGACATCTAAATTCATCGCGCCGGGAAGGGAGTCCACCAGCACAGGTTCCGCGCCGGCATAGATGACAACCTCGGCGGTAGCGGCAAATGTCATTGCGGGCAGCACCACCTCGTCACCTGGTCCCACGCCCGCAGCTTTCAGCGCCAGGTGCAGTGCTGAAGTTCCTGAATTTACGGCCACTGCGTGGCTCGCTCCCAGGTACCCGGCGAATGCCTCTTGGAACTCGCGAACTTTCGGGCCGGTCGTAATCCATCCGCTTCGCAGGACTTCGCTGACCGCGCGAATGTCCTCTGGCTCGATCAGCGGCACATGAAACGGCAGGAACTCAGGCTCTCTTTGGGCGAAGACTGCCGCTTGCTCCCAAGCCGGCACAACACTTTTCGTCGCCATCACGCCACCTTTCGATTCTGCAATTGGCTCGCGTTCAAATCACCAATCCAATCGCCCACCAGCTTTGACCACGTCAGGCTGTGTTCCGCATAGCGCCGCCCATTTTCACCAAGCCCTTTGGCGAAGCCGGGACTCCTTGCAATCCTGCGGATCGCGTTGGCAAGAGCCGCCGGATCATCCGGAGGAGCCACAATTCCCGCACCCGATTCTCGCAAGAGGCAGGATGCCTCGCCCTCCGGGCCGCAATAAATCACCGGCTTGGCCGATGCCATCACGGGAAGCAGTTTCGCTGGCCGCGCGCCTCGAAAGAGCGGAATATCCCGCAAGCTGGCCAGACCGCAACAAGCAATGGATAGGTATGCCGCCACCTGCTCCACGGGAACGAAGTCCACGAAAGACGTATTTTCGAGAGAGAGTTGCGTGGCCATTCGAATCAAGTTCGATTTCTCGGATCCATCCCCGAGAAAAACAAAGTGAATGTCCGTTTCATCCCGTAATAACTCGGCAGCTCGCAAAGTGTTGTCGAGCGCGTGCGCATACCCCAGAGTTCCCTGATATAGAAAAATCTTTTTATTTTCCAGTCCCAGCTTTTCGATCAGGTCTTCGTCTGGCGTGCAGGGCCGGAACAATTCTGTATCCACGCCGTTCGATAGGTGCAGCAGCTTGTGCGCGGGCACGGCTTTCTCCTCGATCAGCGTTCGCGCGATTCCTTCCGTCACCGCATTGACGAAGTCCGCCTTCCGGTAGGCCCACCGTTCGAGCCATTCGGCGGCCCCCAAGGTCAATCCGGGCTTCAAGACTCCCATCTGGCGAACCGCGTCAGGCCAAAGATCGGCCACATTCAGAATCGTCGCCGCGCCCCATGATCGTGCCGCGAGGAATGCCGGAATAGCGAGAAACAGCGGTGGCGATTCAACAAAAATGTAATCCGGTCTTTTTGCTTTGCTGAGCGCGAACAGGGAACTCACTGCGAACGAAACGTAGTTCAGAAGCCGCCCCAGTCCCTTCCCCATTGACGCGTGCACCCACACCCGGTGAACACGAACTCCTTCCCAATCTTCCTGAATATAGAAATGCCCTCGATACCCGGGGAAAACGCGCCCCGCCGGATAATTCGGCACCGCCGTGACCACTTCGACCTCGTGCTCCAGGCGGACCAGCTCGCGAGTCAATGCCGCCAGCCGGGTTTGTGGCGCTCCCGTCTCAGGGGGGAAATACTGTGTCAGGATTAGAATTCGCATCTCGAATATTTCTCGTGAAACCTGCTGCGCCTCTCGCTTCCACCCACGCTATATTCCCCACGCAGGAAGCGATGAGCCTAACTGCACCGTCGCCTCACGTCAATCTCCGCTGCCGCAAACGGAAACCGGAAAATCGAATATGAGTCTCCCCCACTGGTGGGAAACGGTTAATCCGCCGCGTGTCTTCGGTCCTCGGCGTGTCCTCGGAGGAGCTCCGCAACCACAAGCTCACTTGCTTTCCCCTGGCCAAAAGGCGAGGCCTTCCTGCGAAAATCGGCTGCCGGTTGTTCCACCGCCGCAAGTATGGCGGCGCGATCGATTCCGGCGAGCCGGTTCGCCCCGGCTTCCACGGTTTCTGGCCACTCGGTTTCTTCGCGCAGCGTCACGCACGGCACTCCCAGGTAGAAGGCTTCCTTTTGCACTCCCCCGGAGTCGGTCAGAATTTTTCGCGCATACTTCGTCAGCACCAGCATGTCCAGATACCCCACCGGAGCGATGGCCCGGATGTTTCCGCCATCCAGGTTCAGATTCAATTCCTTCGCGATCCTCAATGTACGCGGGTGGACCGGAAACACGACTGGCAGCGGCAAGTCCTCCACTGCCGACAGAATGGATGCAAGTCTTTCACTCTTGTTTGTATTTTCGCTGCGATGGAGCGTCAGCAGGTAATATTGGCCGGCCACCAGCCCCAGCCTTCGCATGTTCAGTTCCGCGCAAACTTCGGCAACCGCTAGATTCGCCAGCAGCGCGTCGAACATCACGTCCCCAACCAGCGCCACTTTCCGCTTTCGAGGATCGCGAGCCCCGCCGATTCCTTCCCGCGCCAGATTTTTAACCGCCGTTCGGCACGGGGCCAGCAGCACGCCGCACAGATGATCGGTGATCACTCGATTCTGCTCCTCCGGCATGGACCAGTTGTGGCTTCGGCACCCGGCTTCCACGTGCGCCGCCGGAATTTCCAGGCGCGCCGCCACCAGCGCGCCGGCCAGAGTTGAATTCGTATCGCCGTACACGATCACCCGGTCGATCCATTCTCGCGCCAGAACCGGCTCCAGCCTTTCCGTCATACGCGCCAATTGCTCCGCATGAGTGCCCGAGCCTGCCCTCAGGTTGTAAGCAGGCTCCGGAATTCCCAGCTCAACGAAAAAAAGCTCCGCCATCGCGCTGTCGTAATGCTGGCCGGTATGGATGATCGAGTGCTCAATTTTCGGAAGGTGCCCAGCCTGATTGTGCGCCGCAATCGCCCGGCAAATCGGCGCAAGCTTGATAAACTGCGGCCTGGCGCCGACGATGCTCGTCCACCGCACCATGGCGCGGGGGTTATCCATGAGAGATAATCTCCTTGCAGAAATCGAGCAGCCGTTGCCCTTCCGGTTCCCACGTGTACGAAATCGAGGCGCGCCGGCGCGCCGCGGCCGACATTCTCGCGACTGCTGAATCATCCAGCAAAAAACGCAGAATCGCGTCCCGGATTTGCTCCACGTCTCGGGGATCAACCAGGGCGCCGCACCCTTCGAGCGAGTCCGCCAGTTCCGGCAGATTCGTCGCGATCACCGGTAATCCCGCGGCAAGGTATTCGAATAATTTCACGGGCAGCGAGTGCCGATGGCTCGGCGTGGGATGAAGCAAGAGCGCTCCCAGCTTGGCATATTGATAGAGCTCCAGAACTTCCGTATATGCTTTCCAGCCCAACCATTTCACATTCACCGGAAGCGCGGCGAGGATCTCTTTTCGAAACGGCTCGTCGTAAAATTCGCCCACCAGCCACAATTCCGCATCGCGCAATTCAATCCCGCGGAATGCCTCGACCAGTTCGCCGATCCCTCGCACTCGGCAAAGCCCACCCGTATAAATGACGATGTTCCGGCGCTGGTGAACGGGAATTCCTTGCGCAAGAGTCCGGACAGCTTCCTGGCGCGGATAGTTCCTGACCAAAACAGTTTTGCTCCGTGGAAAGCGCTTAAGCACTTTGTCGCGCGCCACGATTACGCCTGCCAGAAGCCGAGCGCCGCCCCACTCCGCCAGCCAGATTGCAGGCACCAGCAGCCTTCGGAAAAGCTTCGGCACCCATTCTTTCTGCAGGATTTGCATGGGCAGGTTTTCGTGGCAGTCGTAGATCACTTTCCTCCCCAGCATCGCGAGCAGCAAGCCCACTCCGAATAATTCCGGGTCATGAAAAATGTAGAGTTTGGCTTTCAGCCGCAAACTTCGCTTCAGCAATTCCCAACCCATCTTCAGCCGTTCGGCCCGTGTTTCGGGCGTTTTCAGCAGTTCGAACGTCACACGCCCCGTGTCCTCTCGGGAAGGGTTCGGGCCTACAATGCAAACTCGCAGCCCCGCGTCCGCCAGTGTTTTCGCTTCGCGATGGAAAATTCTCCCGTCCGTCGCTCGATGCACGGTCGTCAACATCACCACGTCAAACCGTGCCTCGGAACGCGCGGCCACATCCGCGGCGATGGGAATGGAATGACTCAATTGAGGCGCCGGCTCAGGCCAGGAAGGATTTCTCATTTGCGTTTGGGTTGGATGGATTGCCGATTAGCTTCGCAGCGGCGCGTTCAACGCCCGCCAATCTTCGTCGAATGCGGTTTCTCTCTCTTCGACGCGTGCCAACCGCGAAAGGGCAAGACACAACCCGCACCACATCCAAAAGCTGCGATTATCCGTAATGTCTCCACTGAACATCGTGACCGACAGGCTGTAAGCAACCACCGGCAGGATGAAACTGAAGCGTCCACCAAGTACCACTCGCTGCCGGGCCGCCACCCAGAAGATGTGCGCCACAAATATAGAGAGAACCAGGAGCCCCGCCAATCCTTGCTCCACGGCCACCTCGAGAAACAAATTGTGGGGATATCCCCGCTTGTCCTCGTGATAGTAGAACTGGCTCCAGCCGCCCACGCCCCATCCAATCGCCGGCCTCGATTCGAAAGCTCTCACCGCGTCATCGTAAAACTCCAGCCGCTTCCCCGCGCTCCCGCCGGGGTTGTGGCCCGCGGCCAAATTCGAAAGCTCCTCCGCCTTGCTGGCCATCGTGTCGTGCGCTTCGCCCGGCGTTCGATTCATCAGGAACACCAGCCCCGCCAGCAGCAGCCCCAAAATAAATACCGTGACGAAGAATTGAGATTGCAGGCTTTGCTGCCGCCGCATGAAGATCGCGCCCAGCAACAGCACCAGGGCCAGTGACAAAATCGGTCCTCGCGCATTGGCCCCTGCCAGCCCCACCACCAGCAACGGAACGCAAAGAATTGTCAGCCAGCGAATCACGTTGGGCGAAGCGAACCGGTAATAGACAATTGCCAGGATCGCCATGCCGGCCAGTTGGCCGGCGCCGATCTCTGTGACCGATGTGACCAACTGGTCCCACCCGTTCAAGATGAGTTTGATATGAAAAAGGCCATACAAGGTTTTCACGCTCAGCGCCGTGGAAAGCGCCACCAGCGCCACCACAAATATTCGCAAGTCCCGTTCCCGCCGCATCAGGACCATTGGGGCAAAAAATAAAAGCGAGCAAATTCCCAGGAATCGCACAACTTTCTCCGCGCCATAGTTCGGCGCCGGCGTATAAAGAAAGCTCGCGCTGATGATGGCGGTGATCCCCAGATAAAGAATCACTCCCTTCCAATTCGACGCGGCAGCATCCAGGAAATACGGATCGACTTGCGTCAAATCCCAGGTCAATCGAAGCATCACCACTCCGCAAAGCAAAGCGATTGCCAGGAGTGTCGGGTCCAGGACGTTCAACCGGTCCAGCCCCCCGCGAACTTCCTTGAATTCTCCTGAAAAAACCACCGGCAAGATCAAAGCGGACGGATATCTCTTGATCAGGGGGAAAACAAGAACCGCCGTTGCAAAAATCACCGGGATCCAATAGGAATTGACTTCTAGTGCCAAAGCGGACGCGGAAAGCGCTGCGGCGAGCCCCGCAACCGCCGCGCACGTCCATAAATTTGTATGCCCGCTGGTCAGCATGGTTTCATGCGTTCAGTTCCGCGACTTCCGTTTCGCGCGTAGTCTGAAAAACGGCTTGCCATGCATAGACCAGCCACCCCGACCGGAATTCCTTCGCGGCGGCGATGAACAGAATCGTCATCGCCATCTCCAGAACGATAACCAGCAGCAGGTTGGTCCGAAATCCACGCGCCCAGTGAATGGCAAAGCTGGTAGCTCCCAACAGCAAAGCCAGGCCAATGGAAAACGCCGAATCGGCCCATGACATTCTCAAACCGTAAAGTCGGCGAACGCTGCGGGCCGTCAGCCCTGCCAGGACGATGAAGGCGCACAAGAGCGCTGCGGCAATTGTTTCCAGCAGGAATCGGGCCGGACTCATTCTGGTTGCCGCGATTGTGAGTATCAGGAAAATGCCCAGAGCAGCCATCACGCTCCGGGCGTTATAGGCTTTCACGCTGGCCGCGTCGATCACGCTGCGCAGCGTCACATAAAAAAGAAACGGTGGAATCGCCAGCGCCAAAATTCGAATTACTCCAATCGGTCCGGTGAACGAAGGACCCACCCAGGCCCGGATCAGCGTGTCTGCGAACACCACGATTTGGAGGCAAACAAACACCGACAGTTCAAGAATTGCCGCTAGCAGATAACCCAGGTGAGCGCGAATTTCCAGCAGGCGATCCTGGACCAGCATCATGCTGACCTTGGAAAGCAGAATCAGGCCTAGCGGCGTCACGCTTAAACTTACGGCCATCAGCAGGCTGATTCCAAGCAAGAGGCTCGACACCTGTGCCAGCGGCACGAAGTGCGCAGCGATGATTGGCCCGAGCGATAGCAGAGCTCCAGCCCCGAATTCACCCGGGACCCGAACCAGTCCATAGCGTAACAATTCGGCGGCCCGCTTCGGAGCGCGCGATAGAATGCCTGTCGAATGCTGAGCAATAATGGCTCGTGCGAAACATCCCGCCGAGAGCACTGTCGCCACTCCGATGGAGCCCACAATCTGGCCCACCGAATGCCTGTGCCAAAGCAAGACCACCGAGGAGACCGGTATCAGCACGAAGTCAATAAGTTCCAGCGCATTCGCGCGGCCCATCTGGAGACATCCGCGGTAATATCCATAGACGGCTTCGTGCAACAGCAACCCCAGCAAGAATAGCGAAAAAGGCAAAATCAAGGGCGCCAGATCGGCGCTGCCAAACAGCCATCTCGCAAAATACGGCCGGCCAAGATACAAGACCAGCGCTACCGTCAGCCCTAGCGCCCCGATGCAGAAAATATCCGCCGCCAGATAGACCTCGCGCTCTCCGTTCACTTCGTTCAGCGCATGTGCCACCGATCGAGGTAGCGCGATACCCAGCCCCATCTCCGTCCCGGATTTCAACCACGCCACAACCCGGCGCACCAGCAAGTACTCACCGAGCAGAGCGGGGCCCAGCAATCTGCCAAAAAGCGAAATCACCAGCAGCCCTCCGGCAAAAGTGGCGAATTGCGTTGCCGATGTAATTCCCAAATCACGCACGAGCGGCGGAAGCTGAACTCGAATTCGAGATACTTTCCCGAAGGCTGGCGAGGACATGGAGTTGGAGGGGAGAAGTGCCGTCGAAACAGGTGTGACCGCTTTTACTTTTGGGCAACCTGGAGCGAAGGAGGCTCGGCAAATCGCCTGGACCTCACCAGATACAACAAGCCCTCACGCATCCGGCCAAATTCATCCGCCAGATTTCGAGTCCAATAGGCGTGCCAATTTCGCGGGTGAGTCAATATATGAACCACAGGTTCGCCACGATCGATTGCCAGCCGCGGATCTTCCGGGCTCCAAACGCCCGGGTGTTCGACATCCGAGTGCAAAGTACTTACGTGATCTCGTAGCGCGGAGTCGTAAGCTTCACATTCGATTTGGGTTTCTCCGCGGATGGCTTCGTCTTGCAATAGTTCCGTGTTCTCCATCCGCAGCTTGCGATTTGCAAAATCGCCGTGCGATGCCACCGTGTCGATCGGCAATCCGGTGCGCTCTCGAAATTGGCGCAGATTGTGTTTGAACCGCGCTCGAATTTCCGCCATCACCGCCAATGTCTGTTCGGGCCGGGTGATGCCGTGTTCCTTCGCCACCGTAGCGAGTTCCTCGTAGTGATATCCCACCTCGAAGCCCGAATCATGGATTTCCTTCATCAACTCCGGCATAAGCGTCGACAGACGGAAATAAAACGTGGACTTGAGCCCGAGCCGGCGCTCGATCTCCCAAAACTGCCGAGTCGTGTGCCAATCCCGATTGTCAATATCATGCCGCAGGATCAAATAGCGTCCGCCCGGTTTCAGCCCGTTTCGCTTCAGCAGTTGCCAGAACGATAGAATGGAATGGGCCTCGTAGCCCCGGCCCACGGCCCCATTCAACAGGTCTGCATAGAGCCCCAGCCGGCAGGGCATCAGAAAATCGGCGTAAGCTCTGCGCCAAACGTAACGCATCCCATTAGACGCTTTGAGGGTTGAGTCCATGAACGGAATCATTGATGGAGAGAAACAATCAGTGGCGGGAAATCACTTCCGTCTCGATTCTTCCGATGCGTCTACTTGTGGGCGGTTTGCAATGCGCTCAAACGCCGCAGGGTCGTCTTTCTGGAACTATATCGATTGGGAGTATGCGCCACCACCTTGGGGGCTGGCCGGGCAGGCGACTCTCCGTAGAGGACGTAGGACTCCCCGCATCCGGAACAGGTCGCTTCGCGCTCGAGCACTTCAAGCCGCACGCCGCACCGGCACATCCATCCTACCTGGCTTCCCGGAACTCCCATCACCAGCGCATGATCCGGCACGTCGTGGGTGACCACGGCTCCCGCCGCCACAAAAGCGTATTCGCCGATGGTTACCCCGCACACGATGGTGCAGTTCGCGCCCAGTGTCGCCCCTCGCTGCACCATCGTCCGTTGGTATTCGTTCTTCCGGTCGACATGGCTCCGCGGATTTTCCACATTTGTAAACACCATGGAGGGCCCGCAGAAAACGTCGTCCTCCAGCTCAACCCCGGTGTAGATCGAGACATTGTTCTGGATCTTCACGTTGTTTCCGATCCGCACTCCCCGGCCAATGTGCACATTTTGACCCAGGATGCAGTTTTCCCCGATCCTGCTTCCTTCCATCACGTGGGCAAAATGCCAGATACGGGTTCCTCGCCCGATTTCGGATGGTTCATCGATCACCGCCGTGGGATGCACCAGGCCATAGCGGGAACGCTCCGGCGGGGCAGTTCCCGCGGAGGCATGCAAGGATTTCTCACACCGTTCCAGGATTCGCAATACTCCCAGGGCGCTCTCGCCATTCGTCCGGGGCTGAGTCCGCGTTTGTACGCATTCCAGAAAATGGCTGCACTCCAGCCGCAGCGGCTCTTCCGAATCGATATGCACCGCTTCTCCTTCCATTTTGCGCGCCACCGGAACGCGATCCACCCAGTCGATCCGGTGGGGATAGAGCAACAGCTTGTTCTCTTTTTCCCCATCGTCGAATACGGCTAACTTTCGGCCGCCGCCGACAATCAATTTCTGCTCTTTGAAGGGGTGCAGCCAGCTCAGGAAGATGTGTGCCTGAACGCCGCTCGCGAACGAGAATGTGCTCAGAGTCGTATCCGGGATTTGCGGATTCAGATAATTGCCGCCATGCGCCTCCACGGTTGTCGGCTCTTCGTCCAGCAAATACAACATTGCGGAAATATCGTGCGGCGCAAAACTCCAGAGGATGTTTTCCTCGGTTCGCAGTTTTCCCCAATTCAGGCGGCTGGAATAGATATATTGAATTTTGCCCAATTCACCACTCTGGATCAGCCGCTTCAGCTCCACGATCGCCGGGTGATAGAGCAACAAGTGGCCAACCATCAGGATTCTTTCGTCGCGCCGCGCGATTTCCACCAGTTCCGCGCCCTCTTCCAGGTGCAGCGAGATCGGCTTTTCGACGAATACATCTTTTCCCGCCATCAGTGCTTTTCGAGCCAGCGCGAAGTGCTGGGCGGCGGGCGCGGCGATGATGATTCCGTCGATTTCCTTCATTTTCAGCAATTGATGGAAATCGTGCACCGCCGGCACTCCAAACTGTTTCGAGGTCTCTTCCAGCCGGGTTTCATTCACATCACAAACGGCGCGCAGGCTTCCCAGTTCGCTGAAATTGCGGATCAGGTTCTGGCCCCAATAGCCGCAGCCCGCCACCGCGACTCCCGGAACTTGATTGCCGTTCATATTCCCCCCTCTGGATGAATTCAGTCCGTGACGATCTTGTCTGCTGGCTTGAGCGGAGCGAGGAATCTCCCCTCGCCTCGGGATTTCGACGGGAGAGATTCCTCGTCATCGCCTCCGCTTCCGCGCAGTCTTGGACAACACAGTCTTGTTTTCGTCTGGTTAGCGGACCCCGTTGTAAAAGCCCTGAATCGCCAGAACCACCGCGGTTTGATCTACTTCGCTCAGCTCGGGATAGATCGGCAGGGCCAACACCTTTTGGCTGGCCTCTTCCGCGACGGGGAACTGGCCGGCCGGGTAGCCCAGATATTCGAATGCCTTCTGCAGATGGAGCGGTTGCGGGTAGTAGATCTCCGTCGGGATGCCGCCCTCCCGCAGAAATTCCCGGAGCCGGTCTCTCTCCGGGCACTCGATCACGAACTGGTTGTAGACATGGAAACACCCGCGGGGTGAGGCGGGGAGCTTAACGATCTCACCCAGGCCGAATTCTGCGAACAATACACGGTAGTGCTCCGCTTTTCGCCTGCGCAATCGCGTCCATTCATCTAAGTGCGCCAACTTCACTCCCAGGATCGCGGCCTGCAGCGCATCCAGTCGGCTGTTTGTTCCCATCGTCTCGTAGTAATACTTCCGTTCGCTCCCGTGAACTCGCAACAAACGCAATCTCTCCGCAATTTCCGGGTCGTCCGTCGTGACCAGTCCCCCGTCTCCCGCGCCGCCGAGGTTCTTGGACGGGAAGAAACTGAAGCAGCCGCAGGCGCCCACGCCTCCTACCGGTGATCCGTAATATTGCGCGCCAATGGCCTGCGCCGCGTCTTCGATCACCGCCAGGTTGTTTACGTTGGCCATGGAAAGAATCGCGCTCAGGTCCGCCGGCGCTCCAAACAGATGGACGGCGATGATTGCCCGCGTCTGCGCATTCACTGCGAATGGAATCAGCGCCGGATCGAGGTTGTACGATTCCGGCTGAATGTCCACAAATACAGGGGTCGCCCCCGCCCTGGCAATCGCGCTGGCCGTGGCCACAAAGGTAAATGGAGTCGTAATCACTTCATCGCCCGGGCCGATCCCCAGCGCCAGCAGCGAAAGCAGCAGGGCATCGGATCCCGAAGCGCACCCTACTCCGTAGCGAGTGCCTACGAACGCCGCCATGGATTCTTCAAACGCTTCCACCTCCGGCCCCAGGATGAATTGCTGGCTGCTCATCACCCGATCCACCGCTGCTGCGACCTCATCCTTGATGCTGTTGTACTGGACCTTCAAATCCAGAAACGGCACTCCCATTCGAGGCTTGATCTGCCTCAATCCCTTCAATAGTTTTTGCGCGCGTCCGGGAGAAGCCATGTTTGGGGAAATCTCCTTGTGAGGTTAATGCACTCCGCCAACGCGGTATCCAATTCCGTATACCGCTACACCGTTCACCACTTGCATCGCAAATTCACTCATCCGCCGTAAGCTTCTTTTCATTCCGCTCTCGGGAACGAACAGGACGTCGTTGGCCTCGAGCAAGACGTCGCTCTCCTTCCCCTGCAAGACTCGCATCACGTCAACCTGAATTTCCTGCCTCCCGCTCCCCTCCACCGTCAGTTGCGCGGACTGAAATTCGCTCTCGCTGCCGCCGATACGCTCGTTCGTGTACTCGTTCGGACGCCCCTTCGTTCGTATGATCACTGCCCGGTTCGGCGCCGCCGTCGGCCTCAGGCCTTCCGCCATCGCTAACGCCTGTAGAATCGTTAATCCCGCGCTGGGATCCTGCAGAACAAATCCCCCCGGTTTCACCACCGCTCCAACCACATAGACGAGTGGCGCCGTCGAAACCGTCACCACATCGCCGCCCTGCACCTGCAAATTCAAGGAAGGATCTTTCCCTTGCATCAGCCTTCCCAAATCGATGTTTGAATACAATCCCTTATTCGTATTCGCGGCTTGGTTCGCAGCCCCCGAATTCTTGCGTTGCAGCGTCAAGTTGTTGCCCGATTGCGGCACCAGCCCTCCCGCCATCGACAGCACTTCCAAAAGGCTTGTACTTTTTCGAAGCGGATAAACCGAAGGGTGCGCCACCGCGCCGAGCACGGTCACGGTTTGGCTGCGGTACTCCTCCACGAATACGCTCACCACCGGGTCGCGCAATTGCTTCGCCCTCTTCAAAGCTTCGCCGATCTTGCGCGAGAGCTCTGCCGGTGTCAGCCCCGTAGCGCGAATGGGCATCTCCGGC
Source organism: Terriglobia bacterium (assembly GCA_041490605.1). Classification (GTDB taxonomy): domain Bacteria; phylum Acidobacteriota; class Terriglobia; order Acidiferrales; family UBA7541; genus JBGPTK01. The sequence continues at coordinate 18,979 of JBGPTK010000002.1, forward strand.
AGTTCCAGCATCCCGGTTTCGCTCACCGAGTATTTGCCGCTCCGCTCAGGAAGGTCCGCAATCACGATGGTCAAGACGTCGCCAGCCCCGATCGCATAGTCCACAGGCGCATTCTGCAACCGCAGACGTTCCTCCCGGTCGGACGCTTCCCCCAATGCTGGCCTTGCCGTTTGTCCCCACGCAAGGATCGCGCAAAACAAAAATGTTGCCGTCAGGCTCAGAAATCGATTCGCCGTGCGGATCAAACTTCCAAGCTGGGACAAACGCCCCCAGACTTGATTCCTCTTGCCTGTCCGGAAAATCACACAATCCCACTCACAGCACATTCGGTTTCGCCTTGAATCCATTTCCCGAAGCCATCGCAATGGCCGGCCAGTATTGATGCCCGTTTTCTGGATAAGCATCTTTCCCGGATGTGCAGGTATAGTAGCGGTAGTCTGTCGAGTCCAAGTCAACCCCATTCACCACCACGCCCAGCAGCGGGGCCCGCGCTTCGCCGATTAGTTCGGCGCAGCGAAGAAGGGTGCGGCGTGTGGTCATTCCGCTGCGGCTCACCAGCACTACTCCGTCGGAAAGCGGCGAAAGGATTCTGCAATCCGGGAAGGGAATTGCCGGTGGAGAATCGATCACCACAAATTCGAATCGTTCCCGCAGCACCCGCATTAGGTCGCGCATCGTATCCCCGGTTAGCAGATCAACCGGGTTCGAGGGAATCCGCCCGCCCATCAGCAGGCTCAGTCCGCCGGCGCGCGGCGCAACTGACAGGGCTTGCTCCACTGTCGCATCGCCCCTCAGCACGTCGCTTAGGCCAGCCACCGGTGCCAGTGCAAAAGCGCGTGAGACCATCGGCCGGCGCAGGTCACCATCCACCAGGCACGTTTTCCCGCGACGGGCCAGCGCGATAGCTAGATTTGCCGCGATCGTCGTGCTACCAGCCTTGGAAGAAGTCGCCACCACCAAAATTACGCGCCGTCCCCCGGCCCCTCTCGACAACAGAACGGAAGTCCGCAGATTGTTGATGGCATCCGCTTCGGGAGTCAGTGCTTCCGCGGACATCAATCGTGGCAACCTGGCAATCGCCCGTGCGCCGTTTCCATTGCCCAGGAAATGACTGCCGCTTCGATGCAGACCCAGTTTAGGACCGTGCCCGTTGGCCAGTGGAATCTCCGGAATCATCGCCAAAGAGGGCAGCCCGGTCCAACGCGCCACGTCATTCGACGTCCGCACCCGGTTGTTCATCGCTTCCTTGATAAAGGCGAGTGCCGCACCGCCCACCAAAGCCGCCAGCAGTCCTATCGCGATATCCAGCAGGCGGTGCGGCCCCGCGGGCCGGTCGGGGACCACTGCCGCATCAACAATCCGGATATTGTTCGATCGCATCCCCGCATACACCCCTGCTTCTTTCACTCGGGCCAGCAGCGTATTGAATAGCTCCGTGCTGGCTTGCGCCTCGTTTTTCAGAAGGCGGTACTGCACCATTTTTTCGCCCATGCTGCCGATCGTGGTCTTCATTTTCTCCACGGCCTGCGCCATTAGCCGCTCGCGCGTCACGGAAGCCCTGTAGCTGGCCTTCAAACCGCCGGCGATCGCTCGTTTCTCATTTTCCAGTTGCGCCTTCAATTCATCGGTTTCGCTTCGCAGGCGCTTCACGTTTGAGTTGTTCTCCCCATAGATCGCCAGCGCCCTCGCGAGCTGCGCCCGGCTCTCCACCAGTTTCTGTGTCAGGCCTTGGATCAGGACGCTATCGCGAATCTGCGGCAGCGATTCCACGCTCCCCGCCTCCGCCACCCGGGCATACGCTTCCAGTTGAATCCGGTCCGCTTCCGCCTGGCTGTATTGACGGTTTAACTCGCCTGCTTTTTCCAGCAGTGGATTGTATTTTTCCTCCGGATCAACCAGTCCCGACTGCTTCTGGTATTCGGCCAGCGCCTGATTACTGTCGCGAACCTTCTGCCGTAGTCCGGCAAGTTGTCCGGTAAGCCAATCGGATGTCCGCATCGTCGTCTCGTATCGCGTGCGGTAATCGCTATCAATGAACGCATTGACCAGCGCATTCGTTGCCTGGGTGGCCAAGTGCGCATCAGAACTCGCAAAAGTCACCTCCACAATTCGGCTGTTCCGGGATGTGCTCACTTTCAGATTCTGGCGAAAGTATCGAAGTGCGGCATTTTCGTTGGGAGTGCGCTCCCCATCGCTCGAAGCGCGTTCAAGATTCGGATCAACCGGCGTCGTCGAAGTCGAACCGTCCACCGGCGGTTCAGATAAGTTCGCCGTCACAAGTGAGGCCTTCGACTGCCCGGAGTCGCTGGTCCCTCCGCTGCCGGCAACGCTTCCCTCCGCGTTCGCCGATACTTCCGGGCGCTCGTCGGGACTGCCTGCACTCGCGGCCTGCGCAGCGAGCGAATTCACTGCACGATCTGGAACTCTCAAGGTCACAACCATCTTGTTATCGAGAGGCGCTACTTCGTATTCCACAGGCTCTTTCAGATCGATCACCACCCGGGCTGCATCCGGACGGTATTGTCCGAACCGGATGCTCCCCAGCCCAGGCAGACTACTGTCATGTGCCCGAGCGCTGGACTGCCTATCGACGTGCAAACGAACCCCCTGAAAATCCAGCACCAAACGGCCCGGCAGAGTACTGCGCTTCACTTCGTCCGCCAGCCGTCCATTTCCCTTGATCACTATTTTGGTGTCTTCGCCGAAGCTCTCGGCGCGAACCTGTTCGATCATCGAAGCCGGCGCATCCTCAACGGTCTTGGAATCCGCCGGCCCATAGGTGTTTGCCGCGGCCGTTGTCTGCATCGCCGGCTGCTCGTCGCCCTGAGGGGAAATTCGTGCGGGTTGCGCCGCTGCCGATTGGTAAAGCACCGCTGCTTCGCCAACAATAGCGCGCTTCTGATCCAGGTGCAGTTTGCGGATCACCTTCATCGCCAGAGCATCGCTTTTCAGGATCTGGGTCTGCGTTTCCAGGTATTCCGCGCCGCTTTGATCCCCACTCTCCCGTTCGTGCGAGTTCAGAAGCCCGATTCCAGACGGGTCGATCTCGACGCGCGCCACCGGCTCATAGACATCTTTCATTTGTAAACTCACAAGCACCGCGCTCAGCATCACTCCCAGCGCGAAAATGAATGCAATTCTGCGGTTCTTCCTCAGCGTCGCGGCCACCTGTTCCCAATCAAACTTCTCCTCGCTCCGGTATCGTCCGGCAGGCTGGCGCGCAATAGGCGAGAGTCCGCCGATTGAGAGCGGGGTTCGCCGCTCCTCACCTCTATAGGCAGTTAGGTCTTGTGCTTCCGCCAAGCTCCACCTCACTGCCGTTTTGGCGCCGCCGCCCCTGGCGCGCCTTGTCTCGATCCGTCATCACGCCCGGAGAGCTTCTCCGTAACGTCATCAAGACCTCCAGAGGATCGCTGCACCGAATGATGCCAGGAAATCGCGGATGTCTTAGGCCGCCGATCGTGGAAGGGCTGCCGGTTGCCACGGGCGCGCGGAAATCAACCGGTTCGAAACTCGCTCGACTGCGGTGATATCAATCTCCACTGCCGCCGACCTGCCCAGCATCTCGACCGATATGATGAGTCGGAACAAGTTCTTGCTGCGGATCAGGATTCCCTCGGTGCCCTCGAGTGCGCCGAACTTGATACGGACTCGGTCTCCAGATACCAGAAATGGGTGCGGCCTGATGGGAGAGGAGCTTTCTACTGCCCGCCGGACGGTTTCAATCTCTGTGGCTGGTATCTCGCTGGGACCGCTTGGGCTTCCAATCAAGCTCACGACGCCGGGGATGGAAACGATGTCGAGCTTGTGCTCGCGGCTGCTTCGAAGGAACACATAGCAGGGAAAAAGCGGGGCCGATATCTCTTTGTTCCGGTCCTTCCATCGATGCACCGCCGAATAGAGCGGCAGAAAGGTCTCAATCCCTTTGTTCATAAGATGTTGAGCAATCACTCGTTCATGCTGGAAGCGCGTGTGGACTGCGTACCAGGGAGATAGTGTCTCGGCGCTAGGTGTCGGCAATTCTCGCCCCCAAAGAATCTTCGCTGCGGATAGCTTCGCCCTCTGCCTCACAGGAACCACCTGCTAGAGGCTTCTTGCCGGGCGAAGGCACCTGTCCTCGCCGTGATACTTTTCCTGCGGAATCCGGGTCCCAAGATCTGGAATCGCTAATTTCCCTTGGCCTACTCCGGCTCACACACAATGCCGGGCATCGAGCAGCTATGGAAGACTTCCGAACGAACGCCGCATCTATCCGGCCTGTGCTCTGTATTCGTGTAACGTTTCATCATCTCGAATACAGGCCATCTGAAATCCGTTCATGCCTGGCACCGTGCTCGATATCGCAAATCCATTTCGCTTTTTGAGGCCGGAGGAAGAATCGACGCGCACTACTCTCGATTCCATCTGGATCGTGACGGTCAAATCAGTATCGGGAATGCGCGGCAGCAAGATCACCATCTGGACCTTCGCATCGCGCGGTGGGCATATCTGAGAAATAATATAGGCATTCGCCACACTGATGTCTCCCGTCACGCCTTCTCCCTCGAATCGCCGTCGGTTTGAATCCTCCCACGCGAAGATAGCGATTGCTTTAAGTCCGTAGCGAATGTCTTTTCGTCGCTCCACATGGCACCTGACTACCAATCATGTAAGTAATAGTCTAGGCGTTTTTATTGCGCCTGCAAGAGGCGCAATGCCCCTCATTAGTACAGGGCAACGCGCCTGCTGCGGGAGGTGGTACACCCAGACAGTATCCAGCCTCGATTTACACGCTATTTTCCAATGGAAAGCTCCCACTACAGGAAGGCGACCAGCCACAAGCAAATCGAGTGCAAGGTGACTTCTTGGACGAGAGTCAAATGTCCTTATCGGGCGGCTCTTCGTACTGCAACCGCCTGGCTTCAGGGCCCTAAGTCCGTGGTCAGAAACTTGTGGATGGGAAGCAGGATCACAACGCCGCGAGCTTTGGAACGCGGCCAGCGTTAAACGCAAATCTCTTTAAATCAGTATGTTGCAAGCATCTTACTTTGACTGTCTGCTACCTGCCCATCCACGGATCCAATTAGATTCGGATGGGACTGACTGGACGAATGCCTCCCATCTGCCCCCGCCCAGCCCCAGTTGTTTCCTCCGGATTCCCAGCTTCCAACCTTGCCCGCGCCCGTCTCTCTTGGCTGATGTTAGCGGCTTGGTTACTTACACGCGACAAAGGCCTCGAGGCTGGCTAAAATAGATGTAATCAGTATATACTTATCAACCAATACGCTATATTACTGGAGCTAAGGGGATAGTAATATGCCGGTCGGCCCATGTGCAGAAAAGGCCTGTCCATACTCATGTTTGCTGTGACTGTACACTTGGAGGTAACTCGTGCACGGGCATGCTGATGCAGATCGGAAAATTAGGGTCTTCGTCGCCGACTCTAATGTAATGAACGGAGAATTGATCGTTGGCGCTCTTAAGCGCTGCGGAGATCGATTCGATGTGGTTGGTTGCGCGTCGAATCATGCTGGCGCTGTTCAGATCCTGGAAAAATTCAATCCTCAAGTCGCGGTGATCAGCACCGAGCTTCAGGATGGCCCCCTCAGCGGCTTTCGTGTGCTCCATCATCTTCGTGCAACCAACTCCCAGGCAGGGGTGATCATGCTGATGGACGGCAGCGATCGCGAGTTGGTCATCGATTCGTTTCGCGGGGGCGCTCGAGGAGTTTTCTGCCGCGGAGAGTCGGTTAAGAGTCTTTCGAAATGTATTTGCGCTGTAAAGAACGGCCAGCTCTGGATGAACAACGAACAAATGACTTTCCTTCTGGAATTAGTCAGGCGTGTCAAACCGCTGCAACTCTCCACCATGAGAGATGCGAAGCACTTGACCAAGCGCGAAGCCGAGGTGGTCCGTTTCGTGGCGGAAGGAATGAAGAACTCGGAAATTGGCGCTGCCCTCGGAGTCTCCGAACATACGGTAAGAAATTATCTGTACCGGGTTTTCGATAAGCTGGGCTTGTCCAGCCGGGTTGAACTGGTCCTGCACGCCCTCACCGAAGAACAGAATAGCCCCCCCACCCATGGGCCTCCGCTACAGCGATCGGCCCATTAAAGACCAGGGCATCTCCTCACACGTCCTTCAAATTTGAGGCCGCCTGAGGACTATCCCCTGGATCTGCTTCCCGATAGTCCTGTCACGCCCTCATAGCCGCCCAGTTCACGCACCCGGCTGGGCAAATAGCCGTCTCTTCGCGAATTCCACCAGCAACAGGTACGTCGCGGTCGAAACCGCTAGAAAAGTGAAATAAGGCCCCGGCAGCGGCACGAATCCCAGCATGCGCGCCACTGGTGAAAACGGCAGAATGATTCCCCCGATCGTGATCAGCACCGTCGTAATCGCCAAGGGCAAGCTCGGCCTGCTCTGGAACGGATTTCCAAATGTCCGGATCACGAACAGCACCAGCGTCTGCGTCGCCAGTGATTCCACGAACCAGCCGGTATGGAAGAGCGCCTCGCTGGCATGGAAATAGTGCAGCAGCACATAAAACGTCAGAAAGTCGTAGATCGAGCTGATCGGCCCGATCAGCACCATGAAATTCCGGATCAATTTCATGTCCCATCGCTGCGGCCCGCGGATATGTTGCGGATCCACATTGTCGGAGGGAATCGTAATCTGCGCGGCATCATAAAGAAAATTATTCAGCAGAATCTGCGTCGGCAGCATGGGCAGAAACGGCAGAAACACGGAGGCCGCCGCCATGCTGAACATGTTCCCGAAATTCGAGCTCGTGCCCATTAACAAATACTTCAGCACGTTCGCGGAGGCCCGGCGTCCCTCGATGATCCCCCGGTGCAGGGTCTTCAGCCCCGGCTCCAGCAGGATAATTTCCGCGGCCTCGCGCGCCACATCCACCGCCGTCGAGACCGAAATTCCCACGTCGGCCGCGTGCAGGGAAGGCGCGTCATTGATTCCGTCGCCCATGTAGCCGACCACGTGTCCCCGCCGCTTCAGTGCCTGGATAATTCGCAGCTTTTGCATCGGCGAGACGCGCGCGAAAACCGTCGCCTCCTCCGCGCGGTGCGCCAGCGCCGGATCGCTCATCCGGTCGAGTTCCTCTCCCAGCACGATCACCGGATCTACCATCCCCACCTGCGCGCACACGTGCCGCGTCACCAGTTCGTTATCGCCGGTCAAGATCTTGATCTGAACCCCGTCGCGCTTCATCGCCGCCAGCGTCTCCGCCGTGTCCGGCCCCGGCGGGTCGGCGAATGCCAGAAAACCTGCCAGAATCAGCGACCGCTCGTCGGCCTTCGTGTATCCGTCCCGCGTATCGACCGCTCGATACGCCACTCCCAGGCTTCGGAAACCCTGGCGGCACAGTTCCTCATAGCTCTTATGGGCGCGTTCTTGGGCGGCTGCATCCAGCGCGCTGATTTGCCCGTTCGCTTCGTAAGCCTCGCACAGCCCAACAATCCCTTCCGGCGCTCCCTTGGTGATCAGCAGACGCTCGATTCCGCGTTCGCCATCGCGCTCCACCACGATGGAAAGTCTCCGCCTCTCGAAATCGAACGGAATTTCGTCGCACTTGCGGTAGCCTTTCGCGTTGGCCCGCACCTGGCTCAGGATCGCCGCATCCAGTGGGCTGCGGATTCCCGTTTCGAATTGGCTGTTCAGGTACGCCAGTGTGATGGCCCGCTCAGAGGGCTCCCCAAGCGCATCCACGGATGAATTCAGGGTCATCGTCCCTGCCGTCAGAGTTCCGGTCTTGTCGCTGCAGAACACGTCAATACTGCCGAAATTCTGAATCGCCGGCAGATGCTTCACCACCACCTTGTCGCGCGCCATTCGCGCCGCGCCTCGCGCCAGCGTCACCGACGTGATCATCGGCAAAAATTCCGGCGTCAGCCCCACCGCCAGCGCCACCGCGAACAGGAACGATTCGAAGGCATCCTTATGCAGCGCCACGCGCACCACCAGGATGAAAAGCACCAGAAAAAATACCGCGCTCAAGATCAAGTGCCCGAACTGCCGCAACTCCCGCTCGAATTCCGTTTGCTCCGGCCGCTGAATCAACCGCTCCGCAATCGCTCCAATGGCTGTGCGCGCGCCCGTTGCAGAGATCCGCGCGATTCCTGTCCCGCTGACCACCGAGGTTCCCAGGAACACTTTGTTCGCCGAAATGCAATCTCCCCCCTCTTCCACCTCCGGCGCCTGCGCGGTTTTTTCCTCTGGCATGGATTCGCCCGTCAGCGCGGCTTGTTGCATAAATAAATCCCGCGCTTCCAGCAGCCCTCCGTCGGCCGGAACCAGATCGCCCGCGCCAAGCCTCACAAGGTCGCCGGGAACCACCTCGATCCGGCGGATTTCCCTCCATTCGCCGTCGCGCAACACGGTCGCGGTCGGCGTCACCTTTTCCCGAAGTTTTTGGACCACTTGTTGCGATCGGTAGGTTTGAACAAAATCGATGGCGATGCTCACAATCACGATCACAAAAATGATTGCCGCATCCGTCTTCTGTCCCAGCGCCGCGGAAATTCCACTGGCCACCAGCAGGATGACCACCAGTGGATTTAAGAACAGTGCCAGCAGTTCGAAGAGTGCGGCCCCGCGGCGCGCTTGCGTGGGTTCATTCGGCCCATATTGCGCCAACCGCTCCCGCGCCTCGCTGGTCGTCAGGCCGCTAACCGCCGCCGCAGTCGCGGTAGTGCTTCCGAGAGGTTGTATCGGAGGATTGTTCATTAGCCTCTAACCGCGGAATCATAACACCATCGCTTCCACTCAATGTTGTCCAGCCTTCTCGCCGCGATTCGGCCGCGCTACGCACCCAAAGCTCGGCTCCTCAATCACGAAGGGCAGGGAACTCCTCGCCATTGTTCACCGTCACAGGAAAACCGGCGAGCTGGCTCCCCTTTCCTCTCGTCTGGCGAAGCATTGAAATTCCGCGAGTGTAACGCGCTGGATGACAATCATTCTCTTCCCAAGGAAGGCAGCGGGGAGAAACTCTTGAATTTTGAGACGCGCTTGGCTCCGGCGTAGCGCGCCAGCCTGCCGCGAATACCGGTTGACCTGCCCACCGTACCCGGATGTAAAATCCTTCCATTCCCGCGCTCTCGTCGCCCCGCCGGAATCAGGCGCGCGGAATCCTCGAATCACAAGGAGGCCTGTGATGGCCAACCCAGTAAAAGCGGTCCCCGAAGGTTTTCACACAATTACTCCCTCGATCACTTGTCACGGCGCCGCCAAAGCCATTGATTTTTACAAGAATGCGTTTGGCGCTCAGGAAGTCGTGCGTATGGCCACCCCGGACGGAACCATCATGCACGCCGAACTGACAATCGGCGATTCCCTGATCATGTTGAATGATGAAATGCCCGGCATGGCTGTCGCGCCCAATCCAACGGCCACACCGTGCAGCTCCCTGTTTCTCTATGTTCCCGACGTCGATTCGTTCTTCCATCGCGCCGTCTCTGCCGGTGCCCAAGTAACCATGCCCTTGCAGGACATGTTCTGGGGCGATCGCTACGGCAAGGTGACTGACCCCTTCGGCCACCACTGGGGCCTCGCCACTCACGTGGAAGATGTAGCCCCCGACGAAATGGAACGCCGCTCTCGGGCTTTCATGGCCAAGGCCGCCGGGTAATTGACTCGATCAGCTCTGGATTTTACTTCCCCATCTCACGCCTGGCGCGGCTTACCATTCCGCGCCGTGCGTGAGCTTTCCTCCACTCACGCCTTGGCTCTTCCGGCCTGGAAGTTGGCGGCTTCCTTCCTGTAAATCGCCAGCATTCGGTCATACATCACCAGGAATGCTTCCGGATCGTTCGCCTTCAGGCGATCGTGGAGATGCTGCAGGTGTGTATGCCAGCCGGCCGCGAAGCTCGGCATTTTTTCCGTCGGCAATTGACGATGCGTCAGTGTCAGCAGCACATTTTCCCCCCGCGGTTCCAGCTCAAACGTCACGATCGAATCCGGTCCCTCGTTCGCCGCTCCGGGAGTCTTGTCTATCCACGTATAAGCCAACACATGAGGCGGTTCATAGCGGCTGATCACGCCAAGGATCGCGCAGCCAGCCTGCTGTCGTTGTGGCACCTCATGTACGTTAAACGTCAGCTCCACCGTGCCGCCCACCCGCAGGTCCACCTTCGCCACCGCCAGCCATGTCTTCATGTGTTCCGGTTTCGTCAGGTAGTCCCACACGCGCTCGATCGGCCCAGGCAGCAGCCGCTCGAAGCGCACCGAATGAAAGTCCAGAAAGATACCCAGATCGGTCATCGTTTTTTTCTCCTCCTGCGATTGGAATTTTCCTTTCGAAGTTGCCGCTCCAATTCATCCAGCCGTCCGGACCAGAACGATCGAAGGCGCGCCACCCACGATTCCAGTTCGTCCAGCCCCCTCGGGTCAAGCTCGTAAATCCGCCGCTGGGCCTCGGCGCGCACCCGGACCAGGTGCGTCTGGCGCAGCACCTTCAGGTGCTGCGAAATCGCCGGCGCGCTCACCTCGAACCGCCCGGCGATTTCGCCCGCCGCCAATTGCCCGCCCGCCAGCATCTCCAGGATGCGCCGCCGGGTCGGGTCCGCCAGCGCCATGAAACTCTGCATGCCGCCCATAATAAACCATCCCCTTAAATAAGCAATGCCTTAATTACAAACCCGGAAGGGAACTGCTCATCTCTGACTTTAGGGGCCGGCTTCACGTTTACCCTGCTCGCCCTGAGAAACGAAGGGAGCTTCGAAGGCCCGCGTCCCTGGCCACCTCAGACTGCTGTGCGATTTTTGCACCCCGATGGTCCCGCATGCGGGATCGGGGCCTTCTATCGGGGCGTTTTGCAACCAGGCTCCCAATTCGCTCCGCCTTCCCCGGCCGGCGCCCCCGTCGAAAACTAGAGAGCTTCGCTCTCGCGTGTTATAATTCGAGAAATTAACGATTCATCATTTGCAGTCGATTCGATCGGGGCCTCACCAGCACCCTGCTTTGGATCTGAAGAAGATGGCGGCACTCGAAGCATCCGGATTTCCTTCCGGCGCCCGCGAACTCCTTGCCGGTCCGGCGCCTCCGGAAGCCCCCGCGCTGACCGGCTTAAAACCCAGCCGCCGCTTTCCGATTCCTCTCGCGCTCTATTTTTCCAGCGCTGCTTTTCTCGGTTTCTTGTTCGGCCTCGAGTGGTGGTTTGGCAACAAAGAATCGCCGCAGCCGCTGATCAAGTTGGTAGGAATCAACCTCACCACCTGCCTGGTTTGGGCCTTCATCGGTCTGGGGATCTGGCTGGCCGTTGTGTATTTTCCGGTCCGCAGGCCGCGCGTCGTTCGCGATTTCGGAATGCACATCCTCTTCGCGATAGCCGCGGCCGGGTTGCAAATGCTGCGCTATCTTTCGGTGACTTGGTACTTCAGCCTTCCTGCCGATCGGGTTTCACTGGGCTGGGTGATTCCCTATTTCTTCCGCAACGAAGGGATCAGCTATGGCGTGATTTATTTCGGCCTGGCGCTGCTTCTTCGCGGAATTCTTGCCGATCGCGAGGCCCAGGAATCCAAATTGCAGTCCGCCCGTTTGGCCGAGCAGCTTGCGTCGGCGGAATTACTGAATCTCAAGGCCCAGATTCATCCGCATCTCCTGTTCAACACGTTGAATTCCATCTCCAGCCTGATGCGCCGCGACGCCGACGCCACCGATCTCTTGATCGAGCGCCTCGGCAACCTGCTTCGCGCCAGCCTGGACTTGGGCCGGCGCCAGGAAGTTCCTCTCGAAACCGAGCTCTATCTCGCCGAACGATACCTGGAAATTCAAAAAATTCGTTTCTCGCGAAAACTTGCTTTCACGATCGCAGCCGCTCCCGGCGTTCTCAACTCTTCCTTCCCGCCGCTGCTCCTGCAGCCGCTCGTCGAAAATGCGGTCACTCATGGAATCGCGGAATCCGCGGAGCAGGGAATGGTCCGGCTGACCGCCGGAATCGAGGGGAATCAACTCCGGATTTGCATCTTCAATACGATTCCCTTGAACGGCGCGAATCGCAAAAACGGGCTTGGATTGAAGAACACCGCTGATCGTCTGCGCCTGCTCTTCGGCGATCAAGCCACTCTGAAGACGGAAAAAACCGCGCATGAGTTCAAAGCTATACTCACCATCCCATATCGCCCGTCGGTCCGCGAGAGCCTTCCTGTATGAAACTCAAGGCCCTCATCGTCGATGACGAAGATCCGGCGCGCGATAAGCTGCGCTCTCTGCTTTCTTCCATCCCGGACGTGCGCATCGTCGGCGAAGCCGCCGACGGCCGAGCCGCGCTCGAGTTGGTGGAAAAATGCCGCCCCGATATTCTGTTTTTGGATATTCAAATCCCGAATTTAAATGGGATGGAAGTTTCGCGGCGCTTGCCGCGGTCGGCGAAGGTGATTTTCACTACCGCCCACGCGCAATACGCCGTGGACGCATTCGAAGCGGGCAGCGTCGATTATCTTCTGAAGCCTTGGAGCCGCGACCGTTTGCTGCTGGCCATGGACCGCCTCCGGCAGCAGTGGAACCAGGAACGCTCGGCCTCGTTCCTGAAGCAATCGCTTCCGGCGCTGCCGCTCGAAGCCGTGCTCGAACCGGCCTCGGACTCGACGCGCGAGAAACTTATTTTCCGTTCCGGCGAACGTCTATCCATTGAAGCCACGGCCAACATCATGTGGGTGTCCGCGGAAGGGAATTATCTTTCGATTCGCGCCCTCACCCAGCGGTATTTCGTGCGGGGAACGATGGAGCGGATCCGCGCGGAACTGGACCCCAAGCTGTTTGTCCGCGTCCACCGCTCCAGCCTGATCAACGTGAACCATGTCCGCACCGTCTCGCCCTCCGAACGCGGCGCGCTCGAAGTGCTGATGGACGACGGCACGCAACTCAAGATCAGCCGGGCGCGCGTGCCCGCCCTCCTGGCCGCGTTGCGCAAGTTGCGAATCCCCGTGCTGGGCCTTCCCGATACGGTTATTTGTGAACGATCTGAACTGACACCGGACCGTCGGAAATCGTAGCCGTGCTGGTGGCGGTCAGCGCGCCGTTCGCGCCGATCCGGAATATTTTCATGTCGCCCGCGAAGGTATCGGACACCGCTAGAAAAGTTCCCGACGGATCGACCTGCAAATCCGACGTGCCATTGCCCGACGCAAACGGCGAACCCGTCACCCCCGTCAGCGCTCCTCCCGCGGCCAATGCATAGGCCGATACGGTCCCATCCGCATTGTTGCCCACGAACAGGAATGTTCCCGCCGGATTCAGCGCCACCGAGCTTGCTTGCGATCCCGCATTGGAGCTTCCCGCCACCCCGCCAACGCTGCCGTCACCTTGAATCGAATAAACATTCACTTGTGAGACCGGCGCGGCTGCCTCCACCGAGATCAACAAATTATTATTCAGCGAAACCGCCAGGTTCGCCGGCCCCGCCGCCGTCGTGGTGAAGTGAATCGGAGTGAGCGCTCCCGTCGCCGCATTCGCCGAATAGGCTTTGACGCCCGAAGGATTCGCGCCGCTGCCCACGATTCCCAGGTATAGAAAATTTCCGAAGGGAGAAAACGCCATCCGGCTCGGAGTGCCCGCCGGAGTGTTCGCGGTCGAAAGCAGTGCCATCGGCGCGAAATTTGCCAGCCGGTACACCTGGATTCCACCCCCGTTTTGGAGCGCGTAAACGATTGTTCCGTTGGGATGGACCAGCGTCTGCAACGGGTTCGCGAGCCCCGGCGTGATCGCGTCCGAAGTCAAATCTCCGAAGGTGTGCACCGTCAATGTATTGATCGTTCCCCCGGTAAAATTCGGAACGAAGATCGAAAGGCCGTCGGGAGTTTTCGCCATGAAATGCGGCGCGGCGCCCACATTGTTCAGCGTTACGAGCGGCGTCAGCGTTCCGCTCGTCAGGTCCAGCGAAAATCCCGACACTCGTCCGGCCTGGTCTCCACTGTCCACGTATACAAACGTGGTGTTTGCAGGTGGCGGTGGTGGCGGAGTGCCTCCTCCACCTCCCGTTGATCCTCCGCTCCCGCCTCCGCATCCCCAGCATAGAATTACTGTGAGTCCAAACAGTGCCACTCCGTTGAGTTTTCCCATCTTGAGTCCTCCGGGCCTTGATCTGCGGCTTTGCTGGCGCAGCAGCTTGCGGCTCGGGTTCAATCTATCGGCTCAGGAATTTGTGTCACGAAATCTGTGATGAATTGCGCGATCCGGGGGACGAAATTGCTTTATCGATGAATTTGAAGAGTTTCGTGATGACCTAAACCCTCGACAGAGTTCGAAGACCTGCCCAAGCTGAGTGTGAGGGCGGGGAATCAAAAACGAAGTGATTCGACTTGGCGTCGTAGGGGCGCTGCTAGTGCGATGTTTGCACCCGGATGGTCCCGCACGTGGGATCGGGGCTTTTAATCGGGCTGCGCTACTTCGCCGCCGGGGTGTGTGCCATGCCAACTGGCTGCCGCCGCGGATAATTCGCCACAATATAATCGTCCACCAACTTCTGAAACGCCGCTGCCAGCTCATCATACGTCCCGTGCAGCGTCACCGTCCTCTGCCCGTCCACGTAGACCGGACAACTTGGCTCCTCGCCCGTCCCCGGCAGGCTGATCCCGATATTCGCGGCCTTCGATTCGCCCGGCCCGTTCACGATGCAGCCCATCACCGCCAGCGTAAAATTTTCGACGCCCTCATATTGCGCCTTCCACTCCTGCAATTTCTCGCGAATGTAATCCTGAATCCGCTCCGCCAACTCCTGGAACGTCGTGCTCGTCGTCCGCCCGCACCCCGGGCACGCCGTCACGCTGGGCGAATACGACCGCAGTCCCAGAGCCTGCAGTAATTCCCATGACGCGTACACTTCATCGCGGCGGTCGCCGCCCGGCCGCGGCGTCAGCGATATCCGGATCGTGTCGCCGATTCCCTCGCTCAGCAAAATTCCCATGGATGCCGCCGACCACACCAGCCCCTTCGCTCCCATTCCCGCTTCCGTCAATCCCAGGTGCAGCGGCTGCTCCGTCTTCCTTGCCAGGTCGCGATAAATCGCCAGCAAATCGCGCGGTCGCGAAACCTTGCACGAAATAATAATCTGATCCTTCCGCAGCCCGCTTTCGAGCGCCAGTTCCGTCGACTGCAGCGCCGAGAGCACCATGCACTCGTTCAAAATATCTTCTGAAGATCGCCCCAAGTCGCGATCCGTATTCTCCTGCATCTTCAGCATCACCAATTCCTGATTCAGCGATCCGCCATTCACGCCGATGCGCACCGGCTTCCCATGGTCGCGCGCCACTTTGCAGATCGTCGCGAACTGCTCGTCGCGCCGTTCGCCCTTGCCCACGTTCCCCGGATTGATCCGGTATTTATCCAACGCCACCGCGCAGCCGGGATATTTCGTCAGCAGCACGTGTCCGTTGTAATGAAAATCCCCGATCACCGGCGCATCCACTCCGGCATCCAGCAGCCGCTGCTTGATTTCCGGCACCCTCGCTGCCGCTTCCGGCACATTCACCGTAATCCGCAGCAGTTCCGACCCTGCCTGCGCCAGCTCGATGCATTGTTGCGCCGTCGACGCGGCGTCCACCGTATCCGTGTTGGTCATCGACTGCACCACCACGGGCGCGCCCCCGCCTACGAGCACCTTGCCCACCCTCACTCCCACAGTCTTCCGCTCAATCCGCGTCAGCATCGATTCTCTTTGCACACCGATATCGTTGATCGGCGCGTTGCTCTTTGACTTTTGTAGGGGCGCTGCTCGTTTATCCTGCTCGCCCTGAGAAGCGAAGGGAGCTTCGAAGGGCTGCGCCCGCCCTTCTGATGCCACCGAACAAACTCCGCAGGTTGCTCCAGCAGGTCCATCGAGACTACTTCGCCGTCATTCCGGGAGCCGAGTTCCATCCGGCTCGAGGAATCCCGCGCAAATCGACCTACTCCACCAGATTATCACGCCAGGACAATTTTCAGAAAACCACTCGCCGCAAAATCCACCTCGAATTCCGCCCCCAATCGCCCAAACAAACTCTAGCCTTCACCACACAATTTCTGCTAGAAACTCCCTCGACAATCTCTCAACGAGGCCCAACCCATGTCCAGAATCCCGCTCGGCATCCTTTGCGGCTTAATCTTCGGCGCCGTCGACGCCGGCATGATGCTCCCGATGTCGTTTCCCGATAAGCGCGCGGCGATCCTCGGCGCGTTCCTCGCTCGCTTCGCCCTGGGATTCGTCATCTGCAACATCCGCTTGACCTGGCCCGGCTGGCTCGCCGGACTCTTCCTCGGCATCCTGCTCAGCCTTCCCGACGCGATCATCACCAAGGCCATGGTGCCCATCCTCGCATCCGGCGCCGTCGGCGGCCTGATCATTGGCTGGGTCGCCGGAAAATACGGCCGCTAAATCTCAACCCCAAGCAAAATCACGTTTCTTCCGGCCGCTCCTTCAACCAGAACTCGCTTGAAGTCACCACCGGAACAATTTCAAACTCGATCAAATCATCCCAATGGGTCACCCACGCGCTCAGCGTTTCGGCATGCGGCGATTCCATGATCTGGAAGCACCGCGCGCCCGCGGCATCCACCCAACTCGCGTGGTAAATGACGCCCACCGGCAGCATCCGCCCCTCGCGCATGAACCGCTCGCCAATCGGCCGCGCATCGCCGCCCTTGAACCGTTCAATCACCATGAACAACATAAGCCGGACCACACTCCCGCTACGGCCTGTCTCCTACGTGGTTTTTAGGGGGTCGGAGCTTCAGCTTCAGCTCCGACACACCCGTGTCCTCAAAAATTTGGGCTTTAGCCCCTGAAGCCCACAGATTCGCGCTAAATGCCAGTTACTAGATGGCTTGTAGGCTTCGCTCCCAGGCCGCTCTTATTTCGACATATTCTTCGGCGAAGCCTTCTGCAGAATCGCCAGCAACTTTTCCGCCGACGCGGGCGCCGGCACCGCCCCATTCAGCGCAATGTCCCTCGCGCTGAGCGCCTTCCCATACAATTTCTTATTCGCGTCGTTGTCCGGCCGCAGCGTCGACCCGGCCAGCGAAATCCCCGCGAACAATCCCCGCGCGCGCGAATAGGAAAGCACCTCGGCCCGCATCGTCAAGTCCGTCTCGGCCGACGCGTTTCGCCCCACCGGCCCAGCCGCCGCCGAGGCATCCCCGCCCAACTTCACTTTGCTGGTCAAAATACTGCTGGCCGCCCGCCGGTTCATCAGCAGCAGGACGAAGTCCGTCGCCTGCCCTCCCAGTTGCAATCCAACACTTCCTCCTTCCAGCGCCATCATCGTCGGCGCGCCCCATTTCCCATGGAAGCTCTTCCCGCTGCGGCAAGTCATCACCCCGCGGCCATAGCTCCCGCCAATTCCAATGGCAAACTTCAGCACCGAGGGCAGCACGACCACGCAATCCGCTTTATCCAGCACGCTCTTCGGAATGCTGTCCGGAGCATCCAGAATCTCCCCCATCACCTTCCCAGCATTCTCCACGCGGTCCTGTTCCTTATCCTGAGCCGCTGCCGTCATCGCCAGCCCGCCCAACGCCAACTCGGTCGCCACCAGCCCTGCCACCGTCACCATTCCCATCCATCCTCTCTTCATCGTCGTTGCTCCTCAGTTGATTTCACTTCTGCCTTCATTGTACGGGCCCTCGCTTCATTTGCCCTGCTGCCGTCTGTCGGGGCGCGTGACCCATCCTTTCGGTTTTGGGAAGGGTGGGGTTCTTCGCTCTTGAGTTTCTGCGCAGTCTGCACGCCGATGGTTTTGATGGGGGCCCGAGGTTTTTGTGTCCAGATGTCTTTCACCGGGACGCCTCATATCATCACCGCCGCAACTCTAGCCTCGCCTGCTTCCCCTGTCAATTTGTGCGTTTTCTGCGCCCCGATGTGCGATTTGTGCACCCCGATGCCTTTGATCGGGACTTTTTATCGGGGCCTTTAATCAGGGCGCCTCAAGCACGCCGGCGCTTCCCGCGCTCCGATCAATTGAGGAGTGAACGCAAGGAAAGCCCCAAGCCAATTCACGGACCTTGCGGGAGTCTGCCCTTCAAGAAAATACCCTATTCTGGGAACCCGATTTGCTTGATCAGTCCTTGAAAATCCCGGTCTCCATGAAGACGATCGAAACTGCGATCGACTTTCAGGAACATCAGTTCGAAGGCGTGCTGAGTAGCCGCGCGATTTAACATACTCAGAGCCGCACTCCTGTCCCCCAGTGCCGCGTACACCTGGGCCAAGCCGTACGGTGAAATGTAGTGGCGCGAGCCACGTGCGTTGAGTTCGCTGAGTGCTTTCTGCGCCGAATCGCGGCGTCCTGCGATCGCGTAGGCCCGGGCCAATCCGGCAGACATTAAGCTTGCGCCCCCGCTCAGGGTCTCCGCGGTTTGCAGGTGGGCGATTCCTTCATCGTAACGCCCCGTCTGTAAGAGCGATGCGCCCAGAAAATAATGCGCTGGGGCAAACTGCGGATCGAGCTGGATTACTTTCTCGTATTCTTCGATGGCGCGATCGTATTGCCGGGCATTGTGATCGGCAAATCCCACCAGGGTGTTGATGATCAGCGAAAGGGGATCCAAATCACGGGCGCGCTTCATCTCGGCAATCGCCTCCGCCGGGCGGGCGCTGTGCATCAGGAATTCCGCGTAGCTCTTGTGCGCCATGATCGAATTGGGATCAAGCTCGATGGCGCGGCGGAATTCACCTTCCGCCTCGGACCACTTCCATTCGTATTCGTGCTCCACTTCGGCAAGTGTCGCGTGCGCCTCCGCGAGGTTTTCGTCGAGTTCAACCGCGCACAGCGCCGCTGCCTTCGCGTTTGGGTAAGCGTCCTCGGGCTTCAGCATCAGCCAGCCTGCGGACACAAGATAAGAATTCGCCAGCCCGGCGTAGGCCGGAGCGTAGCCAGGATCTCCCTGAATCGCGGTCTGAAAATATTCAATGCTCTTCAGCAGGCTTGGCTCCGAACGCCGGTTCGTTTCATAAAGGCCCATCAGGTAAGCATCGTAAATCTTCGGAGCGGGAACGGAGGAGGGATGGGACGCGCGGCCAGGAACCACTTCAAGCACCAGAGAGCGAGCTATTCGCCCGGCAACATCGTGCTGAATCTCGAGTAGATCGGCTAACCCGCTTTCATAGGTTTCCGCCCAGAGGCTCGCCTGGTCCTGTGTGCGAAAAAGCTGGGCATTAATTCCCACATGGTTGCCGGACCGGCGCACGGTGCCCTCGAGTACGTAATCCACGGCCCCCAGCTCGCGCGCAATTTGCCGGAACGGCTTCTGCGTTCCCCGGTAGCGCATCGCGGAAGTGCGGGCGATCACGGCAAGTCCTTTCGGATATTGGCGGCTGAGCAGCGTAATCATCTCGTCCGTGAGCCCGTCGCTGAAAAAATCTTGGCTGGGATCACCACCAAGGTTTTCGAAAGGCAGCACCAGAAGTACGACCCGGTGTGTGCTCGGAATTGGAGTGCGCGCGGAATTTGTTCTGGACACGTAAACTGCCGCCGCAATCAGCGCTGCCATCAGCGCCGCCGCAAGCGACACTCCGCCCCAGGAGAAGCGCGCCACTTTGATTTTGTTCGAGAATGTGGAAAGAGCGCTGCTTGATGTCCCCGCCGGCGCCGTCTGCCTATTCTCCGTGGCAGGAAGTTTAGCTTCAAGTCTCAACGCCGGCGCCACGAAGCGGTAGCCTTGCCGTGGGATTGTCTCGATGAATAGGGAGTTTTCGGCTGAATCGCCAAGAATCTGCCGCAGCTTGTTTACCGCCGTCTTTAGATTCGCGTCGAAATCAACAAACGTATCCGCGGGCCAAAGCCCTCGGCGCAATTCCTCACGGCTGACGGTCTTACCGGCATGCTCCAGCAGAAGCGCAAGAAGCTGGAAGAGTTTTTCCTGCAGCTTGATCTTGGAGCCGTGCTTCCAGACCTCACCGCTGGAACAATCAACTTCAAATACACCAAATTGGAAGCGGCCCTCCAGCCGCGGTGGATTCTCCACCACGCTGGCAGCACGCCTTGCGAAGGGTGGCGTACCTGTCTGCATCGGGGCGTTCAGTATAACGCCGGAGCAACTGGACAGCCGTCTAATACTCAACCGCCGAATCAAAATAACTCTTCAATAATATTGAGGATGTGCGTCCAGAACGGCTGCCAGGTGCTACTAGAATTAGGAGAGACCTATTGAAAGTGGAAGGTGGCCGAATTGGCCGTCCAATCGTTTTGCCACTCAGCTGCATGACACCGGTTGACGTGATCGCGGCTCGTTAGGACTCCACGCATACTTCGAAGTTTACCTCCAATTTACCTGGAATTTTCTGCGCGAAAGCCCGCTAAGTCACCTGATCTGCATGAATGCTCCGCGTTACCCCTCGTGACCAGCGAGAATTTGAAATTCTTCGGAGGCTTCTGATGCGAGACTTTTTCGAACGAGTCGGAATAGGCAAATGTTTGCAGGTTTTAGCGTTTGGGATTTTGCTCTTCGGATCTGCTGCCACGGCGTCGGCGCAGCAATTTACCATCGCCAATCTGTCGGCGGATGTGCCAGGGGCCGCGGCGAACACCGATCCCAATCTTTTGGGCTCAATTGGACTTTCTCGGGGGATCACCGGCAAATGGTGGGTTGTAAATTCTGACTCCGCCACGGCCACTCTCTACGATGGCGCCGGTGTCGCCAGCGCGTTGATAGTGAATCTCCCACCGGCTCCGGGCAGCTCGAATCCCACGCGAGGCACCGGTACCGTGTTCACGGGAGGGATTACAGGTTTTAACGTCTCGCCAGGCAATCCCGCGCTCTTCATGTTCGTCACTCTGGACGGTACCATCCTCGGGTGGAATCCAAACGTAGATCTCTTCAATGCGATCATCGTCGTGGACCGTCATGGCAAGGCTTCCTACACCGGCATGACGACAGCCGAAGTCGGGGCCGCCCACTTTCTCTACGCGCTAAATGCGATCGGCCACAAGATCGAAGTCTTTGACACGAACTTCAAGGAACTCCGGCTTGATGACGATGCATTTCAGGACCCCAATCTTCCCGAAGGCCTGGTGCCTTTTAACATCCAGAACATCGGAAGAGACGTTGTCGTTACCTATCATCGCCGTCATGAAAATGACTCCGATGATCCGGAAGGTTGGGTCGCCGTTTTCAGCGCCCGCGGCCGCTTCGTTTCGCGCCTGCAACCGGGCTCATGGCTGAATGCCCCGTGGGGCGTGACTTTGGCGCCGCAAGATTTCGGCGAGTTCAGCCACATGATTCTCGTTGCCAACCACGGTGACGGTAAGATCGCGGCCTTCGATTCTTTTTCAGGCAAGTTTGTGGGATACATGCTCGACCCGAACGGCGTTGTGATTAGCATCGACGGACTTTGGGCCCTCAGCTTTTCCGATGGCGGAATCGCGAATTTCACAACCGTCTTGGGGCCTTACAACGCGTGCTATTTCACGGCGGGAACTGAATTGGGGCACGGGCTCTTCGGAAACCTGATCCCGGTTGCTGCGGATCAGACTCACGACGAACAATAGTCCCTCCAAACGGCTTGGGGTGGGACGGGCGAGCCGTCCCACCGCAGCGCCCAATTGATTTCCGCCGCCGCACTCATTTCCAGTCCCTCCCTTCCTGGTTTCATTTCTATTCCGCGCCTGACTTGACGCTCAGGGTGCCAGCCCGAAGCGCGCGCTCCTTCATCACCGCGAAGAAAACTGGAACCAAAATCAGAACGTGAATTGTTGATGTGATCATGCCGCCGACAATGGGCGCGGCGATAGGCTTCATCACATCCGAACCGATTCCAGTTTCCCACAGGATCGGGATCAGGCTGGCCAGGACTGCCGTCACAGTCATCAGTTTCGGGCGCAGACGCTGCACCGCTCCTTCGATGACGGCTGCTTCGATGTCTTCGTGCTTCAGGGGGACGCCGGACGCGACGCGCTTGTCGAGCGCCTCGTGGAGATAGACCACCATGACCACGCCGGTCTCCACGGCAATCCCAAACAGTGCGATGTATCCCACCCAGACGGCCACGCTGAAGTTGTAGCCCAGCCAATACTGGAGAATCAGCCCGCCGGTCATCGCATAAAACGTTGGAAAGATAAGGACAGCAGCTTCCGTGGCCGAGTGGAAGATTATATAGAGCAGCATGAAGATTACAAAAAACACGATGGGCACGATGAACTTCAGTCTCTCTTTGGCGCGCACTTCGAATTCGTACTCTCCGGACCACTTGTAGCTGTATCCCGCGGGAAGGCGCAATTTTTCGTTAAGGAGCCGGTTCGCCTTGGCAACGAAACCACCGAAGTCCTTGGTGGCGAGGTCTAGATAGACATAGCCGGTGAGCAAACCCTCCTCGTCGCGAATCATGGCGGGTCCCCGGGAAAAATAAACCTTGGCCACTTCAGAGATGGGAATCTGCGCGCCGGTGGGTGTGGCAATCACCACCTTCTTCAATTGCTCGATGTCGTCGCGAAAGTCCCGGCTGTAACGCACGTTGATGGGGTAACGTTCGCGGCCTTCGATATTTTCAGCGACGTTTTCTCCGCCGATGCCGGAGGTCACGGCGCGCTGCACATCGGCCACGGTGAGTCCATACCGTGCTGCTTCCGGGCGGTTCACTTCCACGTTTATGTAAAAGCCTTCAGCCACGCGTTCGGCAAAGATGGAGCGTAGCTCGGGTAATCCGCCCAGAATCTGTTGCAACCTCGCGCCAGCTTGCTGGATTCCCTCGACATTCGGCCCTTGTATCTTGATTCCCACGGGTGTCTTGATTCCGGTCAGCTCCATATCGAGCCGGTTTTGTACCGGCATCGTCCAGGTATTCGTTAGACCTGGAAATTGCAGCTTCTCGTCCATCTGGCGAATCAGCTTTTCGTAAGTCATGCCGGGGCGCCACTGCTCGCGAGGCTTGAGCATGATCGTTGTGTCGTACATGTCGAGCGGGGCATTGTCGGTGGGGCTGTCGGATCGGCCCACGGCGCCGAAGACGCTTTCGACTTCAGGAAAAGACTTGATGATGCGGTCCTGTTCCTGGAGCAGAGTCGAGGCTTGCGTGATTGAAATGCCGGGAAGAGCGGTCGGCATGTAGAGCGCGGAACCTTCGTAGAGCGGCGGCATGAACTGGCTGCCGATGCGCCACGCCAGCGGTAATGTCAAAGCCAGGAAAATCAGGTTCAGGAGGAGCGTTGTTTTCCGGTATCGCAGACAAAAACGGAGAACCGGCAGGTAGAGGGCCTGGGTCCATCGCGAGAAAGGATTCGCGGATTCCGGTCTCAGATGGCCGCGAATGAAAATCACCATCAGCACAGGTACGAGTGTGATGGCAAGAATCGAAGAGAACGCCACGGAGAGCGTCTTAGTCCAGGCAAGCGGACGAAACATGCGCCCTTCTTGTGCTTCGAGAAGGAATACTGGCAGGAACGACACGAGGATAACGAGCAAGGAAAAGAAGATGGCCGGGCCAACTTGTTTCGCCGCCCCCATCAGAATGCGCCGCCTTTCCTTCTCCGTCACTTTGGCGCCCGATGCCCCGGTTGCAGCAATGTGCTCTGACAAGTGGCGGTAGCCGTTCTCCACCATCACAATAGCTGCGTCGATGAGCACACCTATGGCCAGCGCCAGTCCGCCCAGCGACATGATGTTGGAACTGACGTGCAGGAAGTACATGGGTATGAAAGACGCCAGGACCGCGATGGGCAGAGTCAGAATCGGGATCAGCGCGGAACGGAAATGGAACAAGAATGCGATCGTCACGAAGCTGACGATCAAGGCTTCCAAAAGGAGATCGCGTTGCAGCGTCTCGATGGATGCCTGAATCAATCCAGAGCGGTCATAACCGGAAACAATTTCAACACCCGGAGGAAGCGATGATTTGATTTCGGCCAGTTTTCTCTTAACACCTTCGATCACGTTTAGGGCGTTCATTCCGTCGCGCATCACGATGATTCCGCCGGCGGTTTCCCCTTCGCCGTTCCACTCGGCCACACCCTGGCGAATATCCGGGCCGAACGTGACTGTTCCCAGGTCGCGGACCAGGACCGGTGTGCCGTTCTTCGTAGCGACGGGCACGATTTCGAGATCCTGTAACGAACGGAGATAACCGAGCCCGCGAATCATGTATTGCGCTCCGCCCAGTTCCAGCACCCGGCCGCCAACTTCGTTGGTGCTGTCGCGGACACGGTCGATCACCATCGCGAGCGGAATGTTGTAGGCGCGAAGCTTGTTCGGATCCAGATTCACCTGGTATTGGCGAACGAATCCTCCAATGGAAGCGACTTCCGCTACCCCAGGGACGGTCTCCAGTTGATACCGGAGATACCAATCCTGAAGGCTGCGCAAGTCTGCGAGGCTGTGTTGGTGGGAGCGGTCGATGACCGCGTATTCGTACACCCAGCCGGCGCCTGTGGCGTCGGGCCCAATCATCGGTGAAACGTTTTTCGGCAAAACTCCCTGAAGTTGCTGGATGTATTCGAGGACGCGCGAACGTGCCCAATAGAGGTCGGTGCCATCTTCGAAAACCACGAAGATGTAGGCGTCTCCAAACATCGTCTGCGCGCGCACGGCCTTCACATGGGGGGCGGCCAGCAGCGTGGTGACGATCGGATAGGTCACCTGGTCTTCAATAATATTCGGTGGCTCGCCTTCCCACGGTACGTGCACGATCACCTGGACATCGGAAATATCCGGCAGCGCATCCAGCGGAATATTCTTAAGGGACCAGATCCCCGCCAGGACCAGCAGCAATGTCCCCGTGAAGACCAGGAATCGGTTGCTCGCGCACCAATCAATCACTCGGGAGATCATGGCTACATTCCCCCTTCGGCATTCAGGCTCACCTGCTTGGTCGCTACGACGGTTCCGTTCCTGATTGCCGTCACGGTGATTTTCCACGTGCCGCCGCTATCGAGATTTACCTGGCCTTCGTAGATTCCGCCGCTTTTCTCACTCAGGGGCGTTACCACGTTCATTGCCGCCATGCCCATCTGTGGCATGCCAGGCATATAGCTTCGAACACTCACCTGCGCTCCGGTGATGGGAACGCCGTCCGCGCCCGTCAGTTTCACGCGATACAGATTGCTCCCCTTATGCGCTGCCGATGGCTCTGTCGAAAATTCCACTTGGGCTGTAGCTTGAGTTGCGGGGCTGTTCATTGCGGCTGCCGCCCCCGCTCCCGGCGGTGGAGGGGCGAAGGAACCGATGGCGGCTTGCAACTGGCTTTCTGAATCGATCAGGAAGTTCGCGGAGGTGACGATGCGCTCCCCGGCCTTCAAGCCTTTCAGAACGATGTAGTGATCGCCTGCCTGAGGTCCGAGTTGCACCTCGCGAGGCTCCAGATATCCCGCGCCTCGGTCCACGAAAACTATTTGCCGCGTCCCTGACTGTAGAACCCCGCTCACTGGGATGACCAACTGATTCCCGAGCGGCACCTGCACCACCACGTTCACGTACATTCCAGGCGTGAGCGTGAGATTGGGATTGGAAAAGACCAGGCGTACTCGTGCTGTGCGCGTGGTCATGTCCACGTCGGGGTAAATGAAATCAACCTTTCCTCGAAATTCACGGCCAGGGTAGGAATCCACAGTCAGCGAAGTTGGAGCACCCACCTTTATATGCCCCAGGTCGTTCTGGAAGATCTGAGCGAGCACCCAAACGGTGGAGAGGTCCGCGATGGTATAGAGCCGTGTTTCCGGCTGGACCATCAAGTTGGGGAAGGCATTTCGCTCCGTGATGTAACCGTTTGCAGGGGAATCGATTTCCAGCGCGTCCGCGGCCTGACCCGTGGATTCGAGCCGCGCAATCTCACTTTGTGGAACGTTCCATTGTTCCATGCGTTCTTTCGAGGAATCGAGCAGGGATGCAACTCCCGCAGCGACGCCTGGAACGGTGCTCTGTGACATGTTTTTAGCGTTCTGCTTCGCGAGCAGGTATTCGCGCTCGGCTACCACCAGTTCCGGGCTATGAATCGTGAACAGCCGCTGGCCTTTGCGCACGTACTGATAGGTTGCATCCGCGAAAACCTTCTCGATGTGGCCGGAGATTCGCGTCTGAACGTAGGAAAGTCGCGTTTCGTCGATGGCCACAGTTCCCGTTGCCCGGATTTCGTCCTGCACCGCTTTCCGCTCAACCGCTCCAAACTTGACGCCGATGGATTGCAATCGTTCGGCAGAGAGCTGGACGGGCACAAGAGGAGTCGCTGTTGGTGGCGCCGCTGAACCGGGAGAGCTGCCCGGAGCCGGTTGTGTTGCAGGACTCGACGCGGCAGTGGGCGGATGTTGTCTTGTGGCAGACCTTCGGGCCGTCCACCAGATTCCAGCGACCACGCCGAGGAAGACAACGTTTCCGGCCAGTGCAAGGAAGAATGCCTTTCGATAGTTCCCCATCATTTTGCTCCCGGGCTGCGACACTCAGCGCAGCGGCAATCCCGTTACTCCTTCGATTTGAGCCAAGGCCGTCTCGTGTTCCGAGAGCGTCTGCCAGTACTCCTCGTCGAGCTTGAGGACGTCCAGGAAGGAAGCGAGCAAGGCCTGAAAATCCTGGCGATTCGATTGATAGGCAGTCATTCCTGCTTGCAACTCTGCACGTGCCTGAGGAATTAATCCTTCGCGGTAAATCTTGAGCAGCTCTGCCGATTTTTCAGCCCCTAAA
>JBGPTK010000003.1:0-43033 GCA_041490605.1 Terriglobia bacterium
TCGAAAGCGAACGCATCAGCCTGAGATTCGATTCGCGCAGAGCGGTAAATAGCGCCAGCGATTCGCGCGGATCGCGCTTGCCGTAACTCCCTTCCGCCGCCCAGCGATCCTGGTCATAAGCCTCGACGATCGTTCCGCTGTTCTCAAGGATCTTGCGAATGCGATAGCCAACCGCCAGCTCCGTATCGGTCAGGTGCGCCAGAATCTCGCCAACCGACCATTTGCCCGGCGCCGGTTTGCGCATCAAGCGGCTCTTCGGCACTCCGCGGATCAGCCGCGCAAATTTGCGCGGCGCGGCAGCCTGGCTCTTCATCGCGTCTTTCCCTTCAATGTGACCGAGGATGCGTTTGATGTATTGCTCCGCTGTTTCTTGCATAAATCAAATCCTCCCTGGCAAATAAGCGCCACCCACGCCCAACCAAACACGCCGCGTGATTCTATATAATTTGCGCGCCAGTGAAAAGGAAGGAGAAGCGAGGGGGTAGCGGGTCAGCTTAAATTTCCATAATGGCGTACAACGAGGCAAGGCTCCGATAGCATCGTCAGGTCGTCAGTCCACCCTATACGCAAGAGCATAGCGCCTAGCAGATTCATAGTGCCTGGTTCCTCGACGGCGCTCTCGAAAGAGGCTCTTTGTTCCCATCCTTTAGGAAACCGCTTGAGCGCCAGCCGCGCGCACTCCTCGTGACTGACGGACCTGTCCACATGAGCAACGAACGCTTCAAACAGCAGCAGGTCTCGCTCGGATAGTCGGCTGCGCCATTTGAAAGTTGGTCTCGCAGCCTTAGCGCGGCTCCGGAGTCCCTCAAGGATGTACGGAACGATCACCAGCCCCTTTGTGAGCGCACACGCCCCGCCCAAGGCTGAGAACGCACGATCTCCATCACCTTCGCGGGCTTTGTCCAAATCGCATCGCTTCCTTCCGTAAGGGACAAACATCGGGGCCTCAAATCCCAGCGCCAGAGGACCAATCTTCATCGCGCGCGCAAGAACCTCGATACAGGAGTCGATATCCGATCCCGATTCAGTGACGGACGGTCCTTCGACTACCCACCCAAGATTCGTCACCTTGCCAATATCGACCACGGCGACGTGAAGCGATTCGTTGATCATTGTTGGACTCCTTCCGATCCCCCCTCCATCATGACCATGCCTACGCCTTTTCGCGACGGATCGGCGCTCACTCCGCCGCGTGTGTCACGTGCCAACGGTCCCGATTTTCAAACTAACCCGCTAGCGAAGCCGGGAAAGGAACCACTAGGCGAGAGGCAAATTGGCTTCCGCGTTTAGCGAGGAATCAGCAAGCTCACCCGCGATCAATTTCGGGTAGGCTGCCGCTGCGATCATCGCGGCGTTATCTGTTGATAGCGCGCAGCTCGGAAAATACACGGCAATCCCACGGGCCGCCGTTTCCTTCTCAAACGACTGGCGCAGCTCGCGGTTCGCCGCCACGCCGCCGGAAACCAGAATGGTGCGCGCGCCGTTTTGCTCCGCCGCGGCGAGGGTGCGCGTCACCAGATCATTCACCACCGATCTCTGAAAACTGGCGATCAAGTCGAGCGTCTGAGGGCTGGCCAGCGGCAGCAACTGCTCCGCTTTGCGCTCGCCGCGCGCCAAGGCCTGCTCACGCGTTTCAATTTCATCCTTCAGCTCGGGATGTTTCCGCAGGTAATACAGCACCGCGGTCTTGATGCCGCTGAAGCTGAAGTCGGAGGGATTTCCCTTCATTTTCGGTTCGCCAAATTTCATGGCGTTAGGATTGCCATGGACGGCAAGCTGATCGATCACCGGCCCGCCGGGATAGCCGAGCGCGAGCATCCTGGCAACTTTGTCGTAAGCTTCGCCGGCCGCATCGTCACGCGTCTGCCCAATTCGCGAGTAGGCAAAGCGCACGGCAGCTTCATCGCCATTCACCTGCGAAGCCGCCACGCCGTAAAGAACGGTGTGGCCGCCGGAAACGATCAGGCAAATGGCGGGCGTCCGCGGCTTCCGTCCCGCGCTGTGCGCTTCGAGGAACACCGCATGAACGTGGCCTTCCAGATGATTCACGCCGATCAAGGGCTTGCCCAGCGACATCGCCAGGACTTTGCCATAGGTCAAGCCGACCAGCAGCGAGCCGACGAGCCCAGGGCCGCGCGTCACTGCAACTGCATCGATCTCTGGCAGCGCAACGCCAGCTTGTTCGAGCGCCTCGCGAACCACCGGCACGATTTGCCGCAAATGCTCGCGCGAGGCAAGCTCCGGCACCACGCCGCCATACTTGCGATGGATGGCGATCTGCGAGGCCACCACGCTGGACAGGATTGTGCGGCCTCCTGCGACGACGGCCGCAGCCGTCTCGTCGCACGACGATTCAATTCCGAGAATGCGAGGCTCTGTCACCGATGCGCTGAGTTCACCCTACGAAACGAACAATCGGTATTTTAGCACAGCCCTCTCAGGGCTTTCGGCCTGGCCGAGCCGCTCGAACTGGCCATTCTTCCTTTCCCCGGCCTCACGGGATTTTGCACAATTCCGAAATCCTGTAAATCCACAGCCCCTTGCAGATTGACAAACCGAGCAGGCGAACCTTATTGTCGTGAGTCTTATCGATTGCTATCAAAAGGAGACTGACGGGACATCGAGCACGGCTCACCCGCTGTTGCCATCGGCGGCCAGGCTCAACCCGCAGCCCAAGAATCACTCGATGACCACTCACAAACGCGTGCGCAAGGCGGTCTTACCCGCGGCAGGCCTGGGGACGCGCTTTCTTCCTGCTACCAAAGCGATGCCGAAAGAAATGCTGCCGGTGGTGGATAAGCCGCTGATCCAGTATTCCGTGGAAGAGTGCCTGAGCTCGGGAATCGAGAACATCATTATCGTCACGGGCCGCGGCAAGAATGCGATCGAAGATCATTTCGATAGTTCCCCGGAGCTCGAACGATTTCTCGAAGCGAAGGGAGACAAGAAGCGCGCGCAAATGGTGCGCGCCATCAGCCACATGGTGCGCTTCAGCTATACCCGCCAGAGCGAACCGCGCGGCTTGGGGGACGCCGTGCTCACCGCCCGCGAACTAGTGGGTGAAGAGCCTTTTGCCGTGCTGCTGGGCGACGTGATTCTGGACGGCCCCGAGCCGGGCACCAAGCCCTTGATCGAACTTTACGAGCAGACCGGCATCGGCGCGATTGCCGTGGAAGCGGTGCCGAGCGAACGCGTGCATTTGTACGGCATCATTGATGCAACGCCCGAGAAGGGGACGAAGTGGGGCAATCGCCTGTTGCGCGTGAACGATCTGGTGGAAAAGCCGAAGGCGGAAGATGCTCCCTCGAATTTATCGGTGCTCGGGCGATATGTGTTGCCGCCGATCATCTTCGATTTCCTCCGGCTCACCCGGGCGGGCGCCGGCGGTGAAATTCAATTGACCGACGCGCTGCGGCAACTGGCTCGCGAGAAAGGCTTGTGGGCCCTGGTTTATGAAGGGAAATCGTACGACGCCGGAGATAAGCTCGGATTCCTGAAGGCGACCGTCGAGATGGCGCTGAAAAATGCAGAATTCGGCGCGGACTTTCGCGAGTATCTGAAGACCCTCGGTTAGACGAAACTTGCGGACGCTGCACGGCGCGAATCTGAATCTCCTCGCCGCTTCCGGATCAAATCAAAAAACGATATAGCTAGGAATCTTTTTTCTTCGAGGATTCTTTCGATTCGGAAGATTTCTTCGAGGATTTCTCCGAGGAATGGCCCGAAGAGCCGTCGGATGATTTTCCCCCGGATTTTCCCTCCGATTTCCCTTCGGACTTCCCTTCCGACTTTCCCTCGGACTTGCCTTCGCCCCGTTCGGCGGCAGCGGCGGCGCTGGTGTTCCTGCCACCGTAATCCGTGACGTACCAGCCCGTTCCCTTGAATTGAATTGCCGGAGCGGAAAAAAGGCGCGGCGATTTTGCTCCGCAATGCGGGCACTTCTTGGTTTCGGGAGCATCGACGTTTTCGATCTTCTCGAATTTGCGTCCGCATTTCGAACATTGATATTCGTACAAAGGCACCGAACAAATCCTCCTCTGCCAATCGCAATTCACGAATCTTATCATGCCCGCGCGAGCCGCGCACATCGCCGCGCGTGGGCGGTGCTATCGAAAAGCATCTCCGCCCGCCGGCAGTCCGGCTTCGACGGTGGTGGCGAGCGCGCCACAGCAGCCGAATGCCTGTGCTAAACTTCTCCACGCACTCGCGCGGCTCTTTGCTGATTCTCCGCGGGATTTTCAAACGATGGCGCCAACGAACAAAGCAAAAAATACGGACAAGGAAACCACCGGATGCCTTTACCTGGTGGCCACCCCGATCGGCAATCTGGAAGACATCAGCCTGCGCGCGCTACGCATTTTGAAGGAAGCGGACCTGATCGCGTGCGAAGACACGCGGCAGACGATGAAGCTGCTCTCGCACTACGGCATTCGCCGCCGCCTCGAAAGTTATCACGAGCACAACGAGATGACGCGCGCCCCGGAGTTGGTGATCGAGCTCGAGCAAGGCGCCAAGATCGCATTGGTCAGCGATGCCGGAACCCCGGCGGTTTCCGACCCCGGCCATCGCCTGGTCTCCCTCTGCCTGCGGCACGGAATCCCCGTGGTGCCGGTGCCGGGAGCATCGGCGCTGGTAGCCGCGCTGGCTGCTTCGGGTCTCGCAACCGAAGAATTCGTTTTCCTAGGATTCTTGCCGTCGCGCGCGGGAGAACGGCGGCGATTGTTGCGCGGGCTTGCCGCCGAGCAACGCACGCTGGTCTTTTACGAAGCGCCGCACCGCATTGTCGAAACACTGGCGGACGCTCTCGATACGCTCGGCAACCGCCCCGCGGTGATCGCTCGCGAAGTCACCAAACTCCACGAGGAATTCATCCGCGGCCGTTTGGAAGAACTTGTCGCGCGCCTGGGCGGCAAACCGCCCAAGGGCGAAATCACCCTGTTGATCGGCCCGCCCGATGAGGAAGAGGCTCTGGCCGCCGCGCAATCGGCCAACGCCGCCAAGGCGTCCCTCACTCAGCGCGTCGATCAAATCATGCTCGAGCAAAAGATCGATCACAAGGCCGCGCTCAAGCTGGCCGCCCGCGAACGAGGCTTGAGCAAGCGCGAAGCCTACAAGGAATTGCTGCTCTCCCGCGACGACGGCAAGTCGTAGCGCACTCCTTCCGCGCTGTCTCCCTGCTGTCTATTCGCTTTGATTAAACGGCCGCGGCGAAAAAGGAATCCACGCGCTCGAGAACTTCAGGAATGGTCTTTGATTGATGGACGTGCCGCCGCAATTCCGACCCGTTGCGCACCCCGTGCGTGAACCAGCAGGCAAACTGCTTCATTTTCCCGATCGCATCCGGCCAGTCCGTCGCCGCCAGGCTGCGGAAATAATCCGACAGCAGGCGGTAGCGATCGGATTCCGCCGGCTCGTCGTAACTTCCCGTCGAGAGATATTGCTCGATCTGCCGGAAAATCCATGGATTGGTGGACGCCGTTCGCCCGATCATCACTGCGTCGCAGCCGGTTTCAGCCACCATCCGCACCGCGTCTTCCGGAACACGAATATCGCCATTGCCGATCACCGGAATCCGCACCGCTTCCTTCACCGCGCGAATGATGCTCCAATCCGCGTTGCCGTTATACCCCTGTACGCGCGTGCGCGGGTGCACCGCGATTCCCTCCACTCCCAATTGCTCCGCCATTTTCGCCACGTCCATGGCCACGATGTTGTTCTCGTCCCAACCCGAACGAATTTTGATGGTCAGCGGAAGGGTTACCGCCGCGCGCACCTGCCGCAGCACTTGTTCGAGCAGCGGCAGATCGCGGAGAAGTCCCGAGCCGCCGCATTTCACCACCTTTTTTGCGGGACAGCCCAGATTGATATCCACGTGGTCGAAGCCAAGCTCCTGGCTGAGCGCCGCCGCGGAAGCCATCACGCCGGGCTCCGCTCCGAAAAGCTGCGCCGCGATCGGATGTTCGTCCTCTTCGAAATAAAGATAGCGGCGGGTGCGCGAGGAATTGCGCGTCACGGCTTCGGCGCTGGTGAACTCGGTCATGATCAAGCCGCAGCCGCCAAGCCCGCGAATTACGCGGCGAAAAATCGTATCCGTGACGCCGGCCATGGGCGCGAGCAGCGTGGCCGGACGAATGACGTGATCGCGAATTGTGAGTTCGGCGGGAAACATGGATCGTTTACAGTCAATAAAATAATCGGGAACGTACCCTCGGCGATTCCCCTGGAAATCACACCATCGTCAACGATTCCCGGGGAATTTAAGTATAGCGCGGAATTTCAAAGAAGCGTGGGATCCATCGAGGCAGGCTTGAACTCTCCGGCGCTTGCGGGCTTTGTCTTCTCTACTTGCCGCGCGGCTTCAGCAGCGGGCGCCGCTGTCAAAGGCGGAACCATCGACGATTCCGATACCGTTGACTCCGGCGCCGAACCACCAACGGCCGCCGCTTTGACGCGGCTGGGCAGGGGAGCCAGATGAATGCCCGTTTCAGCCGCCGCAGCGTTCGCAACGCGCGGCGATTCGCGCACCGCTGGACGCGCTCCGGCCGCCGCCGCAGCGGTCAGCACGGCATGGCCGGTTGCAAAGCCCACTCCAAGCTGCTCGATCACGGCCTCCGCCGATCCGCCAAAAAAACTCTCCACCACTTGCCCCAGCGCATGCTCGCGAGCCTCCGCCGCCGACAAGTTCGGCCGGTAGCGATACGCGCGCCCCACTTTTCTCCGCTCCACAACGCCTTTGCGCGCCAGCCGGTCCATGATGGTCATGATCGTGGTGTAAGCCCGCGGAAGGCGCGGCGCGAGTTGATCTCGTATTTCGCGCACCGTACCTTCGCCCATCGGCCACAGCGTGGACATGCAATCCAGTTCGAGTGGCGCAAGATCCAGCAGGGACCGCCGCGGCGTATGCGATCCGCCTCGTTTTTCGCGGGTGACCATGTTCATTTCCCCGCCGCCTTCTGCCCGCCGGAGGGCCTGGCCGATTCGCCGCCGGCGCCGGCCTCGCCGCCGCGCAGAAATTCATCCGCGCGCAACAACGAGCGGCGCAGCGATGGATTGCGCGCCGTCCAGGGGGCCGTTCCATCCTTCGATTCGAGAGTCGCCCGCATCGCGCCCATCTTCGAATCCAGATCGTCCAGATGATGCAACAGCACCGCTTCGCGAACCATCGGTAGCCGCGGCGAGCCAAATTCATACGCGCCGTGATGGCTGACGATCAGATGTTCCACCAAAGTAGCCGCCGGCGCGGGAAATCCTTGAATCGCTTCGATTTTCCTGCGAACCAGCGCCAGTCCGATCACAATGTGGCCAAGCAATTCGCCTTCGGTGGAGTAGGTGAAGCCGCGATTGTACCTAAGCTCTTCAATCTTTCCCAGGTCGTGCAGAATCGCGCCCGAATAAAGCAGATCCGCATTCACTTCCGGATAATGCGCGGTGGCAAACTGGCACAGTCCGCACAGGCTCACGATGTGTTCGAGCAATCCGCCGATGTAGGCGTGGTGCATGGTCATGGCCGCGGGCGCCCGCTTCAATTTGGCCGCAATCGCCGGATCTTCCAGCACGCTTTTCAGCAGCGCGTGCAGCCAGGGATTGCTCACTCCGGCTGCGGTCTGGCACACGCTGCGGTAGAGTTGCTCGACGTCCTGCCTGGTGTGCGGAAGAAAATCTTCCAGGGTATATTCGCCCTGCCTGGCGGGGATCACTTGCTCGACCGATAGCTCGCTCTTGCCGCGATACACTTTCACGCGCGCGCGAACTTTTACAATGTCGTCGCGCTCAAAGGTGGCCGCGATATCCGTGAAGTTGTCCCACATTTTTGCTTCGATAACGCCGGTGCGGTCTACCAGTTCGAGTTGCAGCCATGATTTGCCGGTGGCGGTGGAGGTACGAATCTCCTTGTCGCGAACCAGAAACAGGGAGCTGACCGCCTGGTCGGGTTGCAGGTCCGCAACGTAGGCGGACTTCATCAGCCGGCCTTCTTCTTCGATGGTTTTGCGGGTTTCTTGGCCGAATCCGGCGTCGGCGCCACTTCTTCGATAATCGAATTGCCGCCCATCGAGGCGCTGTCCACGAAGCCCGGCTTGATCGTCAGGTAGCTTTCCTCGCGCAATTCGGCCAGGTAGCTGCGCAGCGCGGGCTGCATTCTTTCCTGATAGAATTTATTGGTGATCTCGTTTTCCACCTTATCAAATGGCTGCTGTCCTGCCTGGTAGTGCTCTTCTACTTTCAGGATCTCAAAACCCGCCTTGGTCTGAATCACGCCGGTCATGTCGCCGCGGTTCATCTGGAAGACCTGATCTTCGAGCTGCTTGGCGAGTTGCCCTTTTCCGAATCCTCCCATGTCGCCGCCCTGCTTGGCGGTCTGCCCCTCGGAATAGCGCTTGGCCATTTCGCCAAAGTCCTCGCCTTTCTTGATTCGATCGAGCATGTCCTCGGCCTTTTTCTTTAGCGCCGGATATTCATCGGGGCTCTTCCCTTCCGTGCTGACCAGGATTTCGCTCATATACACTTGTTCCGGGCGCACAAAATCAGCTTTGTGTTCCTCGTAAAATTTCTTCAGGTCGGCCGGGTCCACGGCGATTCGCCCGCCCACTTCCTTGCGGATCACATCCTGCGTCATCAAATTGTTGCGGAGGCTGGACTTGTACTCTTCCCAGGAGATTCCGGAGGATTCCACGGCCTTTTCGAGCGCTTCCATGCTGGGCAAATTGTGCTGTTGCCGGGTCTGATCGAGCTGTTTCACCAATTGAGTCTCGACGCTGACGCCCATGTCCTTGGCCCGCTGCACCAGCAAGGCCTGATCGATCAGGCCGCGCAGAATATCTTTGTGCTGCTCGTTGTACGCAGAATCAATTTGCGCGGCGGAGCATCCCGCGCATCCCTGCGTGATTTCCTCGCGCAGGGACTGCTCGGCTTTCGAGTACTCCGAGCTGGTGATAATTTCGTTGTTCACGCGGGCGATGATTTCTTCCAGCACTTTCCCTTTATCCTGCGCGGCAAGAAACGACGCGGTGGAGAGCAAGGCGGCCAGCGCCGCCATCAGGAATGCAGCCAGGAATCGCTGCCGCTTGCCATTCCGGGGAGAGCCGCCTGGGAAAGCACGACCCGCGAGTGCCGGTGCGGAACTGGAAATATCCGCGCAACTCAAATCTCTCTGCGAAAAAATGTGATTCATTCTCAATTCCTTTTTACCGCCGGAAATTGTATCTCTACGGTTGGAGTTGCAGCAATACGTTTCTGGTTGCCCCAATCGCTCCGCCTTTGTCACGTTTCCATTCCAGCCACAAAACGCCCGCGGGATCGAGCCGCAGCCCCTTCCGCCCGCGGATCACTTTCACCACGCTTTCCGGTTTTACCGGCGTCTGATCGTGGAATTTGATCGCCACCTGGTCGCCGCGGCGGTCCACCGAGGCCACCAGCATCTTCTCACAGTGCGCCTTCAGCACGGCGTAATCGAGCAAGTTATCCACGGACTGCGGCGGCGGCCCGAAGCGATCCTGCAATTCCCGCTTTACTTCCTCGCGTTCGGTTTCGGACGAAACGCCGGCGATGCGCTTGTAAATTCGCAAGCGCAGGTTTTCGCTTCCGATGTATTCGCCCGGGATTCGTATGTCCATGCCCAGATTGAGCGTGGTGCGCAATTCGGGCCGCACCGCTTCGCCCTTGCGCTCCGCCACCGCGCGCTCCAGCATCTGGCAATACAGGTCGAATCCCACCGCGCCAATATGGCCGTGCTGCTCGCGGCCCAGCAGATTTCCCGCGCCGCGCAATTCCAGATCGAGCGCGGCGATGCGGAATCCGGCGCCCAGGTCGCTGAATTCCTTGAGCGCCGCCAGCCGTTGCCGCGCCAGCGAAGAAAGCGATCCTTCCGGTGGCACCAGCAGATAGGCGTAGGCGCGCTGATTTGAGCGTCCCACCCGTCCGCGCAGTTGATACAATTCGGCCAGCCCGAAGCGGTCCGCGCGATTGATGATGATGGTGTTGGCGCGCGGAATGTCCAGCCCGTTTTCAATAATGGTGGTGGAAATCAGAATATCCGCCTCATTGCGGACAAATTTCAGCATCACTTTCTCGAGTTCGTGTTCCTTCATCTGCCCGTGGCCCACCACGATTTTCGCGCGCGGCACCAGCCTCTGCACCATCGCCGCCAGCGAATAAATGGATTCCACGCGATTGTGCACGAAGAACACCTGCCCCTGGCGCTCCAGTTCGTCTTCGATCGCGCGCTGCACCAACGTTTCATTGAACGGCGCCACTACCGTCTGAATCGCCAGCCGGTCTTTCGGCGGCGTCTCGATCAACGACATATCGCGCAGGCCCACCAGTGACATGTGCAGCGTGCGCGGAATCGGCGTCGCCGACATGGTCAGCACATCTACATTCTTGCGAATCTCTTTTAGCCGTTCTTTGTGCGCCACGCCGAAACGCTGCTCCTCGTCCACCACCAGCAGGCCCAGATCGTGATACTTCACATCCTTCGAAAGCAGCCGGTGCGTCCCGATAACAATGTCCACCTTCCCCGCTTCCAGATCTTCCAGCGTCTTTTTTTGTTCGCGGGGATTGCGGAACCGGCTGAGCATATCCACGCGGACGGGAAACGCGGCGAGACGCCGGCGAAACGTTTCATAATGTTGAAACGCCAACACCGTGGTCGGCGCCAGAATGGCCACTTGCTTCGAATCCGAAAGCGCCTTGAACGCCGCGCGCATCGCCACTTCCGTCTTGCCGTACCCCACGTCGCCGCACAGCAGCCGGTCCATCGGGAGCGGACTCTCCAGGTCGCGCTTCACATCCTCGATGGCTTTGGCCTGGTCGGGAGTTTCGTCAAATTCGAATGCGTCTTCCATTTCTTTTTGCCAGGTGGTGTCGGGAGGAAACGCGTGCCCCGGAATCGCTTTTCGCTCGGCATACAGCGCCAACAACTGTTTCGCCAGGTCGCCCACCGATTTGCGCACCCGGCTTTTGCGCGCTTCCCAAATCGCGCCGCCCAATTTATCGAGCTGCGGCGTGGTCCCGCCCAGGGATTGATACTTCTGAATCAAATCCAGCCGCGCCAGCGGCACATAGAGCCGCGCATCCTCGGCATACCGTAGCAGCATGAATTCGCCGGTGGCGCCTTCCACCACCACTTGCCGCAGTCCGTCGAATTGCCCGATGCCGTGATCCACGTGGACCACGTAGTCTCCCGGCTTCAGGTCGGAAAGATCGCTGAAAAAGCTGGCGGTCCTGGCCCGGCTGCGCTGCCGGGAGGGAGTGGTGACCGATTCGAAGACGTCGCCGGTGCCGTAAATCACAAATTTCGCGTCGGTGAAAACGGCACCTTCCGAGATCGGCGCCTTGATCAGCACCACGGCCGGGACGCTGCCGCCGCTCGATTCTTCCGCCAGCCGCGTCACCGTCACATTTTCTTCCAGTTCGCCCAGGCGGTAGGGCAGCTCGTATTCATGGCAAATATCGGCAAACCGTTCCAGCTCACCCGTGCTGGACGCGGCGATGATCACCTGGTCGCCGCCATTCAGCCGCCCGCGCACCTCGGCCATGAATGCGGAAACGTTGCCGTGATAACGCGGCGTGGGCTGCGTCGATAGGCGAAGAGCAATCTTTTCCGGCCGCTCCAGCGCCAGTTGCTCGACCTGCAATCGCGGCACCCGCGAACGCACTTGCCGGGCCTCTTCCTCAGTTAAGAAATAACGCTCCGGCGGCGCGGCGGCGGGGATGGATGCGGAGGAATTTTCAAAAGCATCCGCCAGGCGCACTCGGAATTTCTCCACGGCAGCCGCGAGTGTTTCCGGCTCGTCCTCCATCAGCACAACATCCGAAGCCAGCGTCAACAGGCTCGATTCCAGCGGCTCCACCAGCGCGGCCTGGAATTCCCAACCGGGAAAGAAGTCCGCGCGCACATCCGTTTCTTCTTCCGCCTCGGCCAGACCGGCCACCACTCGCGCGTGCAGCCGCGCCAGCAATTCGCTCCGACGAGGATAGTCCGTCAGCGGCAGCAAAGTGGTCCGCGCCACCGGGCTGGTGGAACGCTGCGTGTTCGGATCGAATTCGCGCATCGATTCCACGGTGTCACCGAAAAGCTCCAGGCGCACCGGACGCGCCGCTTCCGGGGAGAAAATGTCCACGATCCCGCCGCGCACGGAAAATTGTCCCGGCATCTCCACGGTTTCGTGGCGCTCGTATCCCACGCTGGCCAAATGCTCGATCAGCGAATCGAGTGGAATTGCCTCGCCGCGTTCCACGGTCAGCGCGAACTGGCGGTAAAACTCCGGCTCGCGCAGCCGCAGCAGCGCGGCCGTTGCGGGCGCCAGCAGCACATCGATTTCGCCGCTGGCGAACCGCCACAGCGCCACCGCCCGCGCCTCCGAAAGTTCCGCGTGCGGCGAAAGGTGGTCGTAGGGCAGCACTTCGTGCGCCGGCAGCACGGCGACGCGGGTTCCCGGCTTGCCCGTCAGCGCGCGATAAAAAAATCGCAGCGGCTCGCACAAGTCCTCGGCGCGCTGATTCGATTCCACCAGCATCACAATCGGCCGGCCCAGTTCCACCGCCGCCAGCGCCGCGAGCAATGCTTTCGCCACCGCGGTAGGCCCGCCGATGCGCGTTTCGTTCGGCCCGCGCCGCAATAGATCGAGCACTTCTTCCACGGCAGGCAAACGCCCGACGCGCAAAAGAAGCTCGGCTACAAGCGGAAGAATCATGAGGGTAGACTTCGAATGCGTTCCACGATGTTCGATGTGGATTGTCCCGGTTCGAGCGGGATCGATACCACGCGGCCCCCCGCAGCTTCCACTTCCTCGCGGCCCACCACATCATTCGGGCCCCAATCGCTGCCCTTCACCAGCACATCCGGCAGCACGCGCGCGATAATTTTCAGCGGCGTTGCCTCATCAAACAGAGTCACATAATCCACTGCCGCCAGCGCCGCGAGCAATTCGGCCCGTTCACTCTCCGGAATAATCGGCCTGTCTTGTCCCTTATTTTCGCGAACCCCAGCGTCTGTATTAACGGCCACGATCAACACGTCGCCAAGATCCCGCGCCTGTTCCAGCAATCGAATGTGCCCCGGATGCAGCAGATCAAAACAGCCGTTGGTAAACACCACGCGCCGGCCGTTGCGTTTCAGCTCCGCAACGCGGAGAATCAGTTCGTCTTGCGATACCACTCGCCCCAATCCCCACCCCCATTTGCGAATATTGCGCTGTGCCGTAAACTGAATTCTACCATGCGCCCCACACTCACACGGAATTCACCATGAAACGCCGCGAGATTATCCTCGCTGTCATCGGCGCGCTCCTGGTGCTCTACGGCGCGAAGCTGATTCACCAGCTTCCGTTTAACATCCAGCAAACGACAATCGGCGCGACTTGCCATGCGCCGGCAACGATTCTCCAGTTAGCTGATAGAAAACCGAAATCGGCCGTCATTATCTTCCACGGTCTATCCGCCAATCGCCACATCATGTCTTATCTAGGCGAAGAATTTGCCGAAGCAGGCTTCCGTGTTTACATGCTCGATTTTCCGGGACACGGAGACAGCGCGGAACCATTCACCTTCGCGCGTGCCGAAGAATGCGCCGCCGAGGCAATCGGCACCCTCGTTCGCAACGGAGAGATCGATCCGGAGAAGACTGCCCTCATCGGTCATTCAATGGGCGGAGCGATTGCCATCCGCCTGGCCGATCAATTCCCGACGGCCGCCACCGTCGCCATTTCACCAGCGCCGCTCGTCCTGCCGCATCGAATCCCTTCCAACCTGCTGATTTTCAGCGCTCAATTTGACCTTCCTTTACTGAAAGGCGCCGCCGGTCAAATTTCGAGCGCCGCCCAGGGAAACCGCACGCAAGATTCTGATTTCCGGGAGCGCCGCGCCTTCGATCTGAAACGGGTTCCCTACGCAACTCATTCCAGCTTGATCGTAGATGCACGCGTCAGCGATAAAACACTCAAATGGATCGAGAGCAGCCTCTCAAGCGGACCAATGGAGTTGAAGCCGATCTCACCCGGAATCGCTTCTCTTTCCATATCTCAAATGATGAATGGTGACGTTGGCGGACGTGCCCAAGCCGGCGCCGTAATCGGATTTCTCGGCTTACTCATGATATTCCCGCTCGCGGCGACCGCCATCACGGCTGCGTTCCGCCCCAGTGGCACAGGCACTCCTGCCCGTGCGCCTTGCGTGCCAACAGATTCAGAACAACTAGCCCACCCCGCCACAAACAGGAGTCTGCTCCATTGGGCCGTCGCTGCGTTCATTTCGGTTTGTGTGATGACCCTCGCCGTGCCGCTGCATCCCATCCTCCGCATTTTAACAGGCGACTATCTCGCGTCCTTGCTCCTCCTGGTGGCGGCGATCCTCTGGGCGCTCGATTGGAAGCGATTGAAATCTGCCGTCATCTCAAATCCGCGCGCCCTGGCCGCCGCGATCGTTCTCGGCTTCGCCACATTCCTTGCGATTGGCGCCTGGCTAAACCTGCAACTCACCGACGCATGGATGAACTGGCCCCGTTGGTGGCGCTTCGCCATAATGGTTCCCTTGCTGGTGCCCTACTTCTTCGCCGAGGAAATCACCCTCGGCCCCTCGCCCGCATCGCGCGCCGGTCGCGCCAAACGGCTCGGATTCTTTCTCGCGCTTCGCTTAATCCTGTGGCTCGCCTGCCTGTTTGCACTGGCCACCACTCGCAACGAGCAAATCCTCATCCTTCTCATGGCCGTCTACATGGCTGCTTTCTCCATCTTGCAGCGCCTGGGCGCGGATTCGTTACGCCGCCGCACCGGCTCCCTTCCGGCAGCGGCAGTGTTCGATGCTATACTCGCAGCATGGTTTTTAGCGGCGGTTTTTCCGCTGACGTAGGATAGTATTCATCGACGAGCATGCAAGAAATCGCCATTGTGGGCGGAGGTCCGGCGGGCGCGCTGTGCGGCGAACAACTCGCCTCCGCGGGCTTTTCGGTCACGCTATTCGACGAGCATCTGGCCTGGGAAAAGCCGTGCGGCGGCGGCCTGACGCATAAAGCCATCGAAGCCTATCCCTTCCTCCTCGATAATCCCTATCCCAAAAAGTTAATTCACACGGCGGAGATGATCTCGAGCCACGGTGACCGCGTGCGATTCGCCCTGGGGCAGCCCATCGTGATTTATTCCCGCACCGTGCTCAACGGCATGCTTCTCGATCGCGCCGTGGCCGCGGGCTGCAAAGCGATTCAAACGCGCGTCAGCAAGGTGAACACGGAAGGCGAGCGGGTGCAGCTCAGCGCCTCCGGA
This sequence comes from Terriglobia bacterium, assembly GCA_041490605.1. Taxonomy (GTDB): domain Bacteria; phylum Acidobacteriota; class Terriglobia; order Acidiferrales; family UBA7541; genus JBGPTK01. The sequence goes on from JBGPTK010000003.1 coordinate 15,255, forward strand.
GGCGAGCACACCGCCGATTTCGTGGTTCTGGCGGCCGGCGCGCGCAATTCCCTTCTGCCCGCCACCACGCCCTTGCGCGCCGCCGACTTGGAACTGACGCTCGGCTATTTCCTGCCCGTACAGCAGGACATGATCAAAGTGAAATTCTTGAAGCGCTTCGAAGGTTATTTGTGGTCGTTCCCGCGCGCCGATCATCTTTCGGTCGGCATTTGCAGCAAGCTCCAGCAAAGTTCCAGCCAGCAATTGCGCCGCTATCTCGACGACTTCATCCGCGAAGAAAATATTCCCACCGAAGGCGCGCAGTTCTATAGCCACGTGCTTCCTTCGCCCGAGCTTTCGACGCTGCGCCAGCGCCGCATCGCGGGCCGCAATTGGGCGCTGGCCGGCGACGCCGCCGCCTGTGTTGACCCGATTACCGGCGAAGGACTTTACTATGCGCTGCGCTCGGGCGATCTGCTCGCTCAGGCGATTGCCGCTGGGGCGCCGGACACCTATCCCGCCCGGATGCGCGCTGAAGTTTCCGCCGATCTCGAATTTGCCGCGCGCATCGCGCAGAAGATTTTCCGCGGCACGTTCCTGGGCGAAGCCGTCACCACCCGCATGATTCAGTTCGTGCGCCGCAGCGCCACCTTCCGCGCTTTGATGCGCGATCTTTTCAGCGGCGCCCAGGATTATCGCAGCTTGAAGCGCCGGCTGTGGGCGCAACTGGGAATTACGCTCACGGAATTCGCGAAAAGCCTGGTCGAAACTCAGCCAGCGGCCAGTCCGGCCGCCGATCGCGAGCCTGCCCAGTGAAGAAAGTGAAGAAAAAATCCCGCAAGCCCGCCCCGCAACGCGCGCCCGCAAAATTCGCCCCTGCGCATCCCGCTCCGAAACTTGGCCTGAAGGCCAGCGTAGAAAAAATCGTTCCTCTCGAATGGACCATCGCGCACTACGATGCGCGTTTGCCTTCCGTGCTCTCCACTCCCGCGATGATCGCGATGATGGAAATCGCCGCCGCACACGCGGTGCAGCCGGCGCTCGCGCCCGGCACCATCACCGTGGGCACCCGCATCGAAGTGGATCACCTGAAGGCCGTCTCCGTTGGAGCAACCGTAATCGCCACTGCCACGCTGGTGCGGCACAAAGGCAGATTTCTGATCTTCGAGGTGGAAGCCAGGTCAGTCGATCACGTCATCGGCCGCGGAAAAGTACACCGCGCCGTCGTCGAGCCCCATTCCTTCCACGGCAAAGCAAAAGAAAGAACCCCGCGGTAGTTGATGCGCCAAATTCCTGAGGGTGCTGTCCCGAACACGCCGCGTCCGAAGAAATTCAATCCGTACGGGGCCTAATCGTCCGCCCTCGAGGTTTTCTGGTAATGGGATAGTTGTCGTGCGGAAGGATACCGGAAATTGTGTCCTGGAGGAAAAGTCGAAGGAAACTACCGGCGCACTACTGAAATTTCTATGATCCGTACCAGTGGGAACTTTCTTCCAACAATTCAAAACAGACCTAGAAACTGAATCGCCCGGCGCTCGCTCTTTCCAATTCTGGAATACGCTCCCTAATAGGCCGGCCTCCTGGCAGCCGCGGCGGCGCCATTCGTCTTATGCGCCACTCGCGGCGGCGGAGGAATCAGCGTCGCCATTTTTCGAATCATTGCCAGCACCAGTTTCTTATCGTCGTCCGTCAGAGTGGTGCTGTATTTCTTGATGTCCGCCAGAAACCGGATCTCTTCTTCCGAAAGTTCGCCCAGCATCTTTCGCGTTTCGCGGTCCTGCGCCGTGTCGCTGCCCGGAAAGAAATCCGCCAGGCTGATTTCCATGGCCTCGGCAATCTTGGCCAGCGTTTCGAGCGACGGCACCGTGTGGCCATTTTCGACGCGCGATAAATAGCAGCGCAGCAAGCCCGTGCGCCGCTCGATGTCTCCCTGCGACAATCCGCGATCGCTCCGGTAAGTTCGGATCACTTCCCCGATATTTACTTTCGGTTTTTCTTTCGGCATCAGCCCCACTCCTAGGATGACTGCCGCGTATCTTACGCAGGCGTAACCAAGTGCGCAAGGGGGATGTGGCGAAGTAGACAACGGTTATTTTCGCCGGCCATCAATTGCAATTGCCTTTGGGAACAGGGCTTCCCGGTTTTAGGGAGCGCAATTTCACGGCTCCGGCTTCCGTCAGCCGGTCCAACTCCGCAAAGAGCTTCGCATCCACGGCGGTGAAATTGAAACAGGCCTTGCCCTGTTTCCGCTTTTTCAATTCGGGTGAAATATTGTTCGCCAACTCCGGGAAAACATAAATTGCAATCAAGTGGAAACTCACGTAGTTTTTCTTGATCTCCACGCCGCCGAACCAGAGCGGCTTGTCCTGGAAGACGGGCCCCTTCGATCGGAGATAATACTTGCCCGGCTGATCGGCCACCACCTCCAGGCCGCTCTCATAACGGGAAAAAAGAGGCTTTAATGCCCCGAACACGGCGTCAAAATCTTTCGACCCCGCCGCGCCCCCTCGCACCTTCGCCGCCGGCTTCTTCCGAACTTGTGGCATTCCCCGCTTTCCCTCCCGCGATCTGCTCTCCGGCCCGTCCCGCCCGCTACTGGATCGCCGACGCCAGCGAATGCGCGATCAACGCCATCACTTGCGAACTCTTCTCGCGGTCCGTAATTCCCTGCACCATGATCACCAGCACGAACGGGTGCGGCCCGTAAACAATGGATGCGTCGTGATGAATTCCGGTAATTTCGCCCGTCTTGTGAGCGATTCGCGTCCCGGCCGGCAGTCCCGCTGGAATCGCCTCGTGAAATTCGGATCGCGCCAGGACGCCGATCATTGCCTCGCTCGCTTCCGCGCTCACCGCTTCCCCTTTCGCGAGCCCCCACAATAAATTCAGCAGGGCGCGCGCCGTGGTCTTGTTATTCATGCCCTTGTCGAACGCTTTGCCGTCCTCCACGCCGCGCAGAAAATCCATGCCATTGGCATGCAGCGCATCGATCTGCTGGCGAATCGAATCCACGCCCAGCCTTTCGATCAGCAGGTTCGCCGCCAGATTGCTGCTGCGCGTGATCATGTGCGCGCACAAATCCTGCAGCGTCATGGTGCTGCCGATGGCTTTGTAAACCTCCTCATCGGAATCTTCGGCGGGATTCAGATGATAGATGCTGCCATCGGCGATGCTTCGAAAGCTGTTGTGCACGGTAATCGCATCGCTCAGCTTAAGATCTCCCGCCTTCGCCTGCGCGTACAGCTCGATCATCACCGGAATCTTCATGGTGCTGGCGGCATGGTAGGGCTTATCCGCCTGAATAAAGAGTTCCTGGGCGCCGTCGAGCGAGCGAAACGCGATCGCAATATCCGCCCCGCTCTGCTTGATTAATTGCTCCACGTCGCCGCGCGCCGGAGATTGTTGCGGACCCCCCGCCGCCGGATGCGGCTCAAATAGGAGCAAAGCGCCAGCCATCATCATTCCCAGAAGAGCCTTCGACATGCGCACTCGGTTCATGGTCCTCATCATCGCAGCAGTTTACCCGAATTCTCCTAGTGTCCTGAGTCAGAAATTCGTCACATGTTTTTTAGGGGGTCGGAGCTTCATCTCCGGCATGGACGCACTGAAAACTCAGGGGTTTTAACCCCTGAGGACAGACGAGGATTAGCAAGGAATTTACAACTCACTACACTATTGAGCTGTCCCGTAAATACCTCGCAATGTTTCGAGGGCTCTGGGGCGCAGGTTGCTGTTTATATCCACGCGCGCCGATGGGAAGTGCCTCGCGGTTTGGAGAGTGATGCCCCCTCGCCTACCCTCCGGAATTATCGATCGAAGGCGAAATTTAGGCGAGAAGAGGTTTGCGGGCTTGCATGGGCAGGCCGCCATTCGACGCCCAATCGAAGAGCCGTTCGCGCGATTCGGATGCTGCGCCGCCTTTCGGTTTCGCTTGGCTGGTGGGGAATTCGATGGGCGCGTCTCTCATGTTGCCGGAAAGCAGCACCCGGCCCGCTTCGCGCATCAATCCCACTCGGCCCTGCACGTGGAATTTCGCAAGCAGCGCCGAAACATAAAACTTCACCGTGCGCTCGGAAAGATTCAGTCCCGCGGCAATTTCTTTGTTGGAGCAGTTTTGCAATACTCCCCGCAGCACTTCTTGCTGGCGCCGCGTCAGGTCCACGGGACACGCAATTGCCTGTCCCGCTGCCAGAAGCTGTCGCGCCAGGCTTCCCACGCGGTTCAGCAGCTTCTTCCGCGGGACTACCAGCACGCTGAAATCCTCGGGCGTCAGCCCGCGAACCAGGCAGTGCATCGCCAGCATGCTCGATGCCTGTTCTTCCGGCATTCGCCCGTCCTCTTCCGCCACAATCTGAAATTGCACGGCTCCGCTCCTCCTCTCGAGGAAAACAAAGGATTCTGGGCGCACTTGCAAGGGAGACTTCCACACCCCGTCGAGTTTTGAGGACTTGCGCGGCCTTTTCAGAGCATCCCCCATGGCTGGCGGACCCATGGTGATAGACAGAGTTGAACTATTTGGGCGGGGAAAAAAATGGTTCTAAATTCTCCATCTGGGTCCTGTAGGTGACGCCGGTGAGATTTTAATTGACCTCGGACAAGATCGAAATCCGGTCACAGTAAAATTCTCACACCAACGTCGCTGAATTAACATGCAAGATGCATGCCACTTCGTTGCATTTCTAAATATTGGCATATCTAGCGCTTGCGTTCCGCTTGTCCAAAAATACAACGGGTAGTGGGTGGGTAAACAATTCGCAATCGGGAAAAACTTCCTCCTTCAGGCCATTCCCAAACGGGGAATGCTTCTCAGTCAACGGTCATCTGAAGAGAATATTTGCGGCTTCCTCGAATCTCCGCCGGGTTCGCCGAATTCTTCGCCCGCGCTGGCAACAAATCTCGCTTCCCCGCGCTCACAATTTCTTCCAAACCTCACGCCGCATCTTTTATTCGTACCGCAGCGCCACCATCGGGTCTACTCGCATGGCTCGCCGGGCCGGCAAGTAGCAGGCCAGCAGCGCCACCATCGAAAGCAGCAACGCCACTCCCCCAAATGTGGCGGGATCGGTAGCGCTGACGCCGAACAGTAAACTCGAAATCAGCCGCGTCAATGCCAGCGATCCTGCGATTCCGATCGCTACTCCCATACTCGCCAGCCGCAATCCCTGCGAGAGAATCAATTTCAAAACGTCCCTCTGCTGCGCGCCCAGCGCGATGCGCACGCCGATTTCGTTTGTGCGCCGCGCCACGCCGTAGGAAATCACGCTATAAATTCCAATGGACGAAAGAACCAGCGCCAGCACGGCAAAAAGCGCCAGCAACATCGCCAGCGATCGCGTGCTTGCCGAACTTCCCTCGATTCGTTCTTCCAGCGTGGCCACGTGAAAAACCGGAATATTCGAATCCATCTTGGCGATTTCGGCGCGCAACGTGGTCGCCAGGCTGGCCGGCTCCACTTTGGTGCGAATCATCAGGCTCAGGTCGGCGATCAATTCGCTCTGTTCGAGCGGCCCGTAAATCACCGGGCTCGCTCCCGCATCCTGGCGCAGCGATTCGAATTTCGAATTCCCCACCACGCCCACGACCGGCATCCATGCCCTGGTGGAATCCGCCGGGCCGTACTTGATCCGTTTCCCCAGAGCATCCCCGCCCGGCCAGAATCGCCGCACGAAGGCTTCGTTCACGATCAAAACGTGCGCCCCGTCCGGCAAATCGCTCGCCGCGAATTCGCGCCCTTCGCGCAGCGGAATTCCCATCGTCCGAAAATAATCCGGATCCGATTCTTGATAGGCCGTGGCGTCCACATCCACTCCGGTTATCGGCGCGTGCCCTTCCAAGGTGAATCCGCGATTGATCCCGCCCCAGATAAACGGATCGATGAACGACGCCGACGCCGAATCCACTCCTGGCACGTTTCTCAGCCGCTCCGCGATTCGCTGGCTCAACAGAACTCGCGAATCTCCCGTGTAATTGTGCGGCACATCGATTCGCATCGTCAGCAAGTGATCCGGACGAAATCCCAGATCGCTGTGCAACAAATGATCCAGGCTTCTCAGCATCAAGCCCGCGCCAATCATCGGCACTATCGCCAGCGCGATTTCGGATACTACGATCAACGCCCCAATCCTTCGCGCGCGATTCCCTTCCGTACTCTTCGCGCCTTCCTTGAGCGATTCTCCGATGTTCTGCCGGAACGTGTGCATCGCGGGCAACACTCCCAGCAGCATTCCCGTGAAAATGGAAATTGCCGCGGTAAATAAAAATACCTGCGTATCCACTCCCACCCGCGCGAAGCTCGGCAACGAAAGAGGAAGCAGCGCGGGCAGCGCCTGGACTCCCCAGAATGCCAGCGCCATTCCCAGAATTCCGCCCGCAGTTGCAATCAGCAGACATTCCACCAAGAGCTGAGAGAGCAATCGCCCCCGTCCCGCGCCCAGCGCGATGCGAATTGCGAATTCCCGTTCCCGCGCCGCCGCGCGCACCAGCAGCAAATTCCCCACGTTCGAGCACGCGATCAGCAGCACGAATCCCACCGCGCCCAGCAATGCCAGCAGCGCCGGCCGCACGCGGCCAACGTAATATTTCGAAGCTGCGAGCACGCGCGCGCCCCGCCCTTTGTTATCCTTGGGATATTCGCGTTCCATCCTCGCCGCCAGCGCTTCCACCTCCGCATTCGCGGCGGCTACGGAAACGCCAGGCTTCATCCGCCCGATCACCCGGTGCCAATGAATGTCGCGTCCGGTCAAAAATCCAAATTTTGCCGACTCCGGCCACGCCGCGTCGTGCATCGCAATCGGAATCCACACTTCCGCATCTCCCGTCAGTCCATGGAATCCGCGCGGCAGCACGCCGATAATGTTGTATTCCATTCCATTAATTTTCAGTTGCCGTCCCGCAATTCCGGAATCCTTACCGAATCGCCGCTGCCACAACCCGAAACCAATCATCGCCACAGCATGTGTGCCCGGCACTTTGTTTTCTTCCGGCAGAAACGAACGCCCCAGCACCGGCGCCACTCCCAGCAAAGGAAAATAATTATCCGACGTCAATTCGCCCGCGATGCGGTCCGTCTTTTCGTCGCCCGACACCGTGAAGTCCGTCCCAGCATAAGCCGCGAGTTCGCTGAACACGTGGTTCTGCGCGTTCATCTCCAAATAATTCTGATAAGCGACCGGTTCGGGACCGCTGCCGATCACCGTCTCCTGCACCACCGCCAAACGTCGCGGCTCAGGATACGGCAGCCCGCGCAGCAGCACCGCGTTCACCACGCTAAAAATCGCCGTATTCGCCCCAATTCCCAGCGCCAGCGTAAGGATCGCCACCACCGAAAATCCGCGGTTCTTCATTAGCATCCTTACTCCAAATCGAACGTCCTGCCACAAAGCATCCACGGCATTCCTCCCGCCCGCTCCAAACACACCCGCAGGCTCATCCGCTTAGACGGCCCACACAACTAAAAGTCAGGCTTTATTCGGTGAAGCACGCAGCTAAGTCCGGTCGAAATCCGGCCCTCGGAAGCGCGGAGCCGGGATCGTGTCAGCGTCCTGTCCATTACAGCCAGCCACCCAGCGCCACACTTGTCGGATCCCGAAGCGGCGCATAGAATCCCACCCCATGAGCAAACTGCCTCCCATCCGCCTGGGTACTTCCGCCTTCACGGCCGCCGGCTGGCCGGATGCTTTTTATCCGGCTGATTTGAAACCCGCGGAGTATCTGAGCTACTACGCCACGCAATTTGACACGGTCGAAGTGGACAGCACCTTCTACAGAATTCCCAGTCCCGCCACCGTGCGCGGATGGTACGCGAAGACTCCCGCCAACTTTCTTTTTGCAGCCAAAGTTCCGCAAACCATCACCCACGAATTGGTCCTGAAGGATAGCGAAGCGGAGTTCAACAAATTCCTGGCCACCATGGAAATTCTCGGCGAGAAACTTGGTCCCTTGTTGCTGCAGTTTCCCTATTTCAACCGGCAGGCATTTTCCGGAGTGGATGATTTTCTGGCTCGCCTGGTTCCCTTCTTGAAGCAGCTGCCGAAGGGCTATCGCTTCGCCGTCGAAATTCGAAATAAAAATTGGCTGGTGCCTGCGCTGGTGGAAGCCTTGCGCGATCGAAGCGTCGCGCTGGCCTTGATCGATCAAGCCTGGATGCCCCGGCCGGAGGAATGGTTCAAGAAGATCGATCCGGTCACCGCGGAATTTACCTACATTCGCTGGCTGGGCGACCGAAAAGGAATCGAGGAACGCACCAAGACCTGGGACCGTCGGATCGTCGACCGGAAGCCGGAGCTGCGGGAATGGGCCAACATCTGTTGGAAAATTAACGGGCGAGGAATTGCGGTCTTCGCCTACGCCAATAATCACTACGCCGGATTCGGCCCCGGCACGGTCCGCCTGTTCAAGGAACTTCTGGCGAAGAGATGAATGAAGAAAAACAACTTAGACATACGGATCGCCTGATGATCTGCAGGGAGCTCGCCGAGCGCGCCTTCGAGGAAATCTGCGAGGACTCTTCCAATCGCGGCGCCGCCAGCATCCGCCTCAGCTACGCCCAGCAAGCCCTGAACGAAGCCATCGGCCACGCTCGAGCGCTCGGCCGCCTGGAAGATATTTTCGCCCTCGAAGACAGGATCACCCGCATCCAGGAAGTCTTCCGCAAGAAATATCCGCAATGTTTTTAGTTTTTTGGCGCCGGAGGAGGGAGTCGACTGCTTAATCCTTTTGGAGCAGGTAAATTACCGACTCGACGAAGCCGTCGAACCTTTCAAAACGTGATAGGCGCTGGTTTTGGCGGCGTGTTCGAGATGCGAACAAAGTCCAGTCAGCGTTAGCGCGAAGTCCAGCTGTCATTTGTTATCAAATGTTTTCTAGTGAACCGCCATCGGCTTGGAGAGCAAGTCCGCGACAGCTTTGGAAAAATCAAGCGAATGAACCACTGGACCATTCAAGAAGACGGCACGCGGAAGTTGGCCATCCCAACGGGCGTCTTGGCTGTAGACGGCAACCTCATCCCACTCGACACCTTTACTATTGCAGCAGTCCGGCTGCGGGTGACCCGTGTCAGACCCAAGCTTCCGCGCCAATTGAACTGCGAATAGGTGATTCTCATCCCAGTACTGCGCAACTCTTGGGTCAGATAGCCGCGCCAACACAGCTGTGCCGGGACTGGAAAAGTCAGTTGGCAATATTGGTTCCCACACCGCAAAGGCACGGATGTGCGGATTTGTATTTTGCTTTAGAACAGCTTCCACTGCGGAAGACCCCCGCAGACATGTCGGTCACGTTGGAGAAAGCAGCAGAACAATGCGCACTTCTCCAGATGCCGCATTGAATGCCATACGTAGTTGATCAAAGTTGCTCGGCGTGAGCGATACAAGCGGCGGCTGTCCCGCCGGAACTTTTTCTCCGCCATAGAAGTGCCGGCCCAGAGCCAGCAGCACTATGATCACAAGCAGCGCAAGAATACCAAGGCGCTTCTTCATCGGCGGCCACCGCCAGATATGTCCGCAAGCACGCTGGCAATGACCTGAGGAAAGAGAACCAAAAGCACCAAGACGAAAGTGGCCAGGCCCAGTAGTGCGATAGCAGTCTTGCTTTGACGCGCCCGGCAGCGCATCCCCCGGTATACTTGGAAAAATCCTAGGCCGAGAAGGATGATTGAAAGACCTAATAGCCAGGGCCGTGCGCCAGCCAAGAAGACGGACGCCCCAGCGATTCCCGCCGCGCCTAAAAATGGCAGCGGCAGGCAACAACCCATCGTGAGCAGCGAAGCGAGCATCGCGCCCAGCGAAGCACCGCTCGTCTTCCAACCAGCCATCAGACCCCCAAGCCGCGCGCTCTTTCGATTGCAGCACGCAAGCTCTGTTGCGATGGAGCGCCGCTGCCATCCGGATATAAACGGCACATGAGTCCAAACACAGCAGTTTTCTCGCCCTGTGGTTCAACGTCCTGTCCGTTAACTCGAATCGTTGGTGAACCGGGAAACTTCAGCGTTTGGGCCAGCTCTGCATCGCTCACCAGCACTTCGCTCACGTGCGTCCGAAAACCTTCCGCAGGCAGAATGGCACGCAGCCGCTCAATCGCCACGGCGCGATTCGGACAGTTGGTCACATATAACACTTCGATCTTCACGCGGCACCCTTGTGCTTGGATTTTCCATAGACCGTTAGAACCGGGCAGCGGCCGTACTTCTTCCCTTGTGGACGCTTGAGTTGAGAGTTGCACTTTGTTAGCGCGGTCTTCAATTCATCTTCCAACTTCACCAGCGCAACACGCTTCGCGTGAATGTCTTTTAGTTTGCGGTCAAGCATCTTCCGCACTTGGGAACAAGCACGCAGGTCATTGGTCCTCAGGGACAAAAATTCACGAATTTCATTCAGTGAAAAGCCCAGCGACTGCAAGCTGCGAATGAAGAGCAAAGCGGAAAGATCATCCGATGAGTACAACCGAAACCCACCTTCGCTGCGGGTGGGCGCTGGAAGCAATCCGTTGCGCTCATAGAAGCGAATGGCGTCTATGCTTACCCCGGTCTGTTTGGACGTCTCACCGATTCGCATCAACTGCCTCACACCAGGCACGCGTACCCCCCCCCGAACCTACACCCTTGAGTGTAGTCCAGAGTCAAGAGCAATCGCCGGTCTGGCGGCGGAAGGTAGTGCGCCGGGAACCGGCGCGTGACCGGCCCGGTGAAGTGAAGAGATTTGTCGAATCGACGAAAAGCTTGTACGCGGATCAGTTCACGGATGTTTCGACGCAAACTTTCGGTGGCCTACACTCTTGTGGCCCGCATGGGCCCGGGCGCATGTGTCTTAATCTCCGGGCGCAGGTGCAGCGCCTCCGCGTAATTGACGAGTGTTTCCAGGCTGGATTTCGAAATTTTCCCTCGCAGCAAATCGCTGATTCCCGGCTGCGGTTCGCCCAGCATTTTTTGCAGTTGAGTTTGCGAATGGTTCTTCGCACAGAAAACGATTTTTGAGTGCAAAGCTGCTTTCATGCCGAGGGCCGCAGCTTCCTCTGCCGAAAAATCCAAGTCATCGAATGCATTTCTCTGTCCACGCACGTTTTTCCTCATCCCCAGACACCTTATCCCTCGACTTCACATGAGCGAAACGCCCCGTGGCCCGGTGGAGATCACTCTTGGCACGGCGCCCGTTCCCAAACCATTGCTACGCGTGCGAGCGCGCACGTCTTCGAGACAATTTGCGGGGCGGATCGCCTTCGGATAGGCGAGACAGCACGACTGGAGCGCGGTCGGGAAATTCAGCGACAATGCGGACATCGCCGCCCATTGCCTTGACCGTCTTTCGGAGAGTTGAAAGCAAAAGATCGCTGCGTTTTTCGAGCCGCGAGACGCTGTCCTGAGTGATTCCAAGAACCTTGGCAACGCGGGCCTGGGTAAGTTTGCGGGCCTTGCGGAGTTCGCGCAAGCTCATTTCCTCGGCGATTAAGTCAACCGCGCGAGCTAGGACCTTCTTTCGCTGAGTGGAATTCAACTTTGCGATTTTGTCACGAATGTTGACGGGCATGGCTAACTCCTCTCCTTTTTCAACCGGGCCAGATGCGCGTCGAAGCGGTCATCGGCCTTTCTGATCAACTCGAGGTAGAACCGTTTTTCGCCGACCCCGGATTTATCACCTGCCACAAGCAGGATCGCTCTACGCTTGGGATCAAAGGCGAAAGCCGCTCGCCATTCGCCATCTGCCGCGCTAAATCGCAATTCCTTCAGGTTCGCGTGGCGGGAGCCGTTGAGCGTGTCCACGCGAGGCCGTCCCAACCGTGGACCAAACTGCTCGAGAACGAGCGACAATGCCAGAATCTCCGTCCGCACCTCTTCGTGCAGCGCGTCGAACTCCGGCTCAAACTCATCGGCCATCTCGACGGCCCATTTCACTCTGCTAATATGTCATACAATCCATATGATGTACAGTTCATATGTAGGCCATAGGGCCCTGGAGAGGAGACAGTGCAATTCCCAATTTCTTGGGCCTCTCAGATTTCTTGGATGGGCAAACAAGGGGCAGCATCGCTCCAGGGCAGGACTCACCTCAATAGCGACTCGATTAGTTCGTAGGGTAAGCGCGCGGCGCGCAGTTTTCAGGCTTCAAAAACCCTTATAAAACTCTGAACAAAAATGGTGCCGGAGGAGGGCCAGCCCGCCGTAGATCCTGAAAATCATGGGACAATCAAAATGGATGGTGCCGGAGGAGGGAGTCGAACCCACACGGCCTTGCGACCAACGGATTTTGAGTCCGCCGCGTCTGCCATTCCGCCACTCCGGCATTTTCTGGGAAGCCGACCAAGGCCGTCGCGCATTTCGTGAACAAAAATCGTAACGCGACGTTCTCAATCTTCCCGGATGATACCAAATTTCTCACCAATCGAACGCCTGAAATCGGGCGCAGTCGTTGAAGCTGAACTTCCTGCCCATCAACAAGGTATCGGAAACGTTTTCAATGATCGTCGCCCAGAGCTGAGTCCTGCAGGACTAGACGCTCGCTCGCACCCACCAATTCCCCCGCTCATCGAGAATCGGCTATCAGCCTCAGGACCCCAAGGCTATTTCGGATGAACTGACCAGGATAGCGCCGAAAGCTACGATGGCCGGTAGTACATGAATTTTCCCATGATGGGCAATCGTCTTCCCTCGGAACAGGGTCTGCCAATTGGGGCCCCCTCCTAAGTGGTTCATTTCGGAATGGATATCCTCCTCACCGTATGGTCATTCACCTGCCATTAATACGATGGATAGCTGCAAATCAGGTCTCAAGCTCAAGTGGAACGAATGGCACTTCACGCTCAACTTCTTATGTCTGAGCTCTTTCCTCGCGGTAGAGAAGACGCAGTTGGCCCCGTGCCTCCCGGCATCAGTCAACCCTGGGATTTTGCGCCGCTCGACTACGCCGATATCGAGCGATACGTCTGCCCGGAATGCCTCGGAGCTCTACGTTTCGCGCTTTCTGGCCTGCGATGTTCCTCCTGCAGCCGTTCCTTTGCCGTCGTCGAGGGGATTCCCGTCTTCTCCGCCCACACGGAATCGAGGTACTCGACCATGGCGCGTGAAGACCTGACGCGAATTCATCGCCTGGTTCAGGCACGGGGCTGGAAAAAGGGCGTGGCTGCTTTTCTGGAGACTCTCCCCGTGGAGCAGGCAGATTTTTGGGCTACCTATATCCTTTCCGAAATGAGCGCCGCCGGAAAGCTGCTCCTGAATCTTGACCCCGCGGCAAAAGTGCTGGATCTTGGCTGCGGGACCGGGACGTTCAGCATCAATCTGGCGCATCAGGTAGGAGAAGTCACCGCCCTTGATCTGGGGCTCACGCAATTGCAAATGCTGGAGGCTCGCAGGGAAGAAGCCGGAATTCAAAACCTGCGGCTGGTCTGCGCCGGGGACGGCCGCCATCTTCCCTTTCCGGACGCAAGTTTCGATATTGTGTTGCTCAATGGCGTGCTGAAGTGGATCGCCGCGGACCGCCCGGGCAATCCTCGCGATCTGCAAATTAATCTTCTGGCCGAGGTCAGCCGCATTCTGAAATCCTCCGGTTTGATGTACCTGGCTACGGAAAATCGCCTGAGTCACGAATACTTGTCCGGGCATCCTGAAGAACAGACGAAGCTCCGGTTCATCCCGCTGATGCCGCGCGCGCTGGCCCAGATTCTCTCCCGATGGAAAACGGGAAAGCCGTATCGCAACTTCACCTACTCCCGTTGGGGATTCCGCAAGCTCCTGAGGGAAACCGGATTTTCGAATACCCATTTCTATGTTTCGCGCCCGAATTACCGAATGATCGAGCATCTCTCGGATGGCGAACGGCATTCGCGGCCCGGCAAGGATCTATTCGTCAAAACCTGCTTGAAAGCCCAACCTCACGGGCAATGGAAGGCGCGCTTGCTTCCCTATCTGGCGCACTCTTATTCCATCGTTGCCTCTAAGTCGCCCTTGCCGCCCAACTTTGTCGAGCAGTCGATCGAACAACTCCGGCAATGGTGCGCGACCGAGAAAGCTGCGCCGTCCAAGCTGGAGCTATCGAATCTCCTGGTCACGGAAACCGGCGCGGCGGTCGCGTTCGTCTGCGATCAAAAGTCTACCCCCGGCTTCGTGATGAAGATTCCCATCGCTCTCGAAGCTCGCGCCCGCCTGGCACAAGGATTTGAAAACTTGCTGGCTCTCCGCCGCACCATTCCCAGCCATTCCGCTCTTTTGAGTTTCCTGCCGGAACCTCTGGTGAACCTGGAATGCCAGCGGCAGCCCCTGTATGTGGAATCCAATTGCGCTGGCTCCGATTTGAAGCACTGCTATCAATCGCACGAGGATCGCCAGGGCGTCTACCGCCTCGGCTTGGATTTTCTGCTCCTCCTGCACCGCGAGACCAGCGGGAATCGAAATCATTCGCCGATGTCCTGGGACGCCTGGCTGGCACCGAGGGAAAATTACCTGGCTGGGATAATCCCTGCCAACCGTTGTGAGATTTGGCACAAGCTCTTGCTACGAGTGAAAAAATACTTACGCGATTCTCCGCCCGCCCCGGTTTGGAATCATGGTGATCTGTGGCCCGCCAATCTGATTGCCTGCGAGCGAGGCGACCGCTTGACCGGAATTGTTGATTGGTCGTATTCCGAGCCTGCGGGCCTTCCCCTGGCCGATCTCCTGCAACTTTTGCTGGTCACCAAGGGGCAGGCGGACAACCGCAGCTTCAGCCAGGTGCTAGCCGCGCGGATGACCGCGGGCCACTTCGAAAAGGACGAGCAGGGATTCGTGGACGAATACTGCGGTAAATTATCGGTTTCCGCCAGTTCGATCTGGGCCCTGTCGGCCCTGGCCTGGATCGACTGGATTTATCGACGCACCGCGATTCGAGGTTTGCTGCTCTCCTGGCGCCGGAGCGAAATTGAAGGTTTTCTGGATGTCGTGGCCAAGGACCTGGTTTAGCCAACGCCGTACTGGTTGCCTCTGCTCTTGAATCACGCGCGGCCATTTCTTACGGCTGCTTGGGCGCGCCCACCGTGCTCAAACTTTCCACGTGGAATTTCTTGTAGCCGGAATAGCGCGTTACTTCGCTCACTTTGAAGCCCTTCACCAGGAATACCCGCGCCCCTATGTGCGCTTCGTGGTAGGTGGGCAGCCAGACTTCGTTGTTTATGAAGCCTTGCTCGAAGACGAAGCTGGTTCCCTTCTGCAAATTGACCAGCAGGCCGCCCGCGATTTTCACGTCGCCTACGAAATAGGCTTCCAGGCGAGCCACATCGTGGGCCTTTTCGTCGATCCAGATCACGCCGGCCAATTGCTGGACTACTCTCTCCGCCAGTTTCTTCGGCTTGTAATCCGGATTCTTCTCGAAATCGAAAACCAGGACATCTTGTCCGCGAAATCGCTCGCGCCGCGGATTCACGAACTGGCAGGCGCGCAGGAACAGCTCGATTCCCACATCTTCGTCCTTATCTTCCTTCCCTTCCTCCTTGGCTTTTGCTTCCTTGGCTTCCTTCTTCTCTTGGTGCTTCTGCACTTCCTCGATGCGCTTATGCACCCGTTCGGTTTCTTTCTTCTGTTCCTCAGCGCTCAGCGGCTTGCCGTCTTTCTTCACCAGCGTCGAAATTTCGTGGCCATTCAAGTAGAAAAAAGTATATTCCATGTTATCCAGTTTTTTCACTTTGCCGTTGCCGTCGTATTCCGTTTCGGTCTCGTTGCGGGTGCCGCTGTAATCTTCCTTGATCTTGTCGAGGGCTTTTTGATTCTGGTCAATTTCCATGAACAGCGCCTTCAAATCGGGCAACTGCACCTGCGACTTGCGCGGAAAATCGAATACGCGCTCACCCACGTTGCCGTTGATCTCGACGCGCGTGACGTCCACCCGAAACGTCTCGCGGCCGCGGTGCAACTCGATCTTGTGCGGAATCTGGACTCCCGTCTCCGCGCGATAGTCTGAGTACAGATTTTCTTCTTGCCCGGATTCGCCCGCTGCCGATTCCTTCACGATTAAGTGGGTTTGCGAATCGAAGAAAACTTCCCGCTTGGCCCCGGACGCTGTGGTCACTTCCAATTGCAGCGCATCCTTCCCGCCCACTTGGGCATGACCTGCCAACGTCACCACCAGCTTGCTCTTCTTCAAATTCACCAGGCGCGAATTGGCGACTTGCGCCGCCGCCTCCATCTGCGCCGCCTCCGGCCCCAGCATCGTGCCAAATTCGCCCGAGGCCACCTGGCGCCAGGACGATTTTCCGTTGTACGCCTCGATAAAATCCTTCTCTCCGAAAATCGCCTCCGAGTAATACCGGTTTGGCAGTTTGGTATAGAGGGTAAACGTCCCCGGCTTCCCGTCCGCGCCCGCCGCGACGGTTCCTTCAATCGTTAGGGTCTGGACCCGCGATAGCGCCTTATTCCCTCCGGCGGCCTTCGCGTATTGCTGCAAAATCTTCGCCGCATCCTGCGCCCGCGCAGACGCCGCCATTGCCATCAAAATCAAACCAACAATCATGACTTGGACGCTTCGCCTCATCCGCCCACCCCCTGCGCCGACATGGATACACTCATTGATACGCATTCTCTCCCCAAAAGTTGCCCCCCGGCCAATCTGACTGCCCCTAAGAAGCCCAAAGTGTCTGTGGTCCGTCTATGGTGTAAGATACGGGAAATCAGAAGTCAGGAGGCGCCCATGGATCGCAGACAATTCTTGAAGAGCGGAATGGGATTCGGGGGGATGGCGCTGGCCTCGCCTCTTCTGCGCGCCGCAAACGGCATTTGGGCCTCGACGGCCGCGTATTCGACGACCGCTCACGTGGCGTTTGTGAAAACTTCCGATCGCGCCGCTGGAGTGAATCACGCCATCGATCTGCTGGGGATGAAACGCTTCGGCGGCAAGGATATTTTCATCAAGCCCAATTTCAATAGCGCCGATACGCCTCCGGGCTCGACGCACAACGACACGCTGGTGGCGCTGATCCGCAAGCTGAACGCTATGGGAGCGGGTCCGCTGACCATCGGCGACCGCAGCGGCATGGGAAATACGCGCGAGGTGATGGAGAGGAAAGACGCGTTCACTTTGGCCAAGGAACTGAGCGTCAAAGCGATCGTACTCGATGAATTGCCGGCCGGAGATTGGCATGTGGTGCACCATCCCGACATGCACTGGGAGCGTGGCTTCGCTTTGCCCAGCGTGGTGCGAAATGCGGGCGGAGTGATCACCACCTGCTGCCTCAAGACGCATCGCTACGGCGGACACTTCACCCTGTCGCTGAAAAATTCCGTGGGCCTGGCGGCCAAGCGCGTCCCCGGAGATTCCTATAATTATATGAATGAGCTGCACAGTTCGCCCCACCAGCGCCGCATGATCGCGGAAATCAATGCCGCTTATGCGCCGGAACTGATCGTGCTTGATGGCGTGGAAGCGTTTGCCACCGGCGGGCCGGAAAGCGGCAAGCTGGTGCGGTCGAATGTGATTCTTGCCGGAACGGATCGCGTGGCAATTGACGCGGTGGGCGTGGCGCTGCTGCGCTATTTCGGAACTACGCCGGAGGTCAGCCGCGGCGAGATTTTTGAACAGGATCAGATCGCGCGCGCGGTGCAATTGGGAATCGGGGTGGGCAGCGCCAGGCAGATCGAGCTCGTCACCGGCGACCGCGATAGCGCCGAATTCGCCAAGCCCATCCGCGCCATTCTGGACGGCAGCCCCTCGTAGAGAACTGGCTGCTTACAATTCCCCTATTAGAGGTCGCCCGGTTTTCGCTATACTCCCGGCCAGGCCGGACGTTTTACAGACCGACGCATCCGGATGCGTTCAGGTTCGCGCTCGCGTCTGCACAAAATTGCAGGGAGGAGAAGGTCATCAAGCATCGGAGAAGTTTGCCGCTGCTCGCCGTCCTCACCGCCGGCCAGTTCACGAAATTCCAGGCCTTGCGCCAGGCAAACATGCAAAAAATGATGGAGCAGCGCAAAGCCGCAACCCCCCGAGCACAATGATCACAATGATCACAAATCCAGACAATGCTTTCCGAAGGAGCGCAAACAAATGAGCACCCATGCCGCGCCGGTTGCCGGCGCTTTCTCGCCCGAACAGGCTACGTTTTTGCTGCACAAAATCAGCCTGCCGACTTTGCATAACGAACACGCCACCACCAAGCGCGTGATCGAAGCCATTCCGCTCGATCGGGGCGATTTCCGCCCGGACACCGTGGCCAGGACGGCAATTGAACTCGCCTGGCACATCGCCGTTGCCGAGCATCGCTTTCTGGATGCCGTGGCTTCAGGAGAATTTAATTTGACGCCCATTCCCCGGCCCGAATCCACGCGCAATTCCGCGGACGTCGCCGCGTGGTATGCGGAATCGTTTGCGAAGAATTTCCAGCGGCTCGAGCAATTGTCCGGCGTGCAATTACTGAAGCCCATCGATTTCCGCGGGCTCTTGCTGCTGCCGGCAATCGCCTACTTGCAGCTCGGAATGAACCACACGATCCATCATCGCGGCCAGTTGTCCACGTATCTGCGGCCCATGGGCGGCAAGGTTCCGTCCATTTACGGCGAAAGCTACGATTCGACGGAAGCTCGAAAGGCCAAAGAAGGCGCCAGCGCAGCGTCCGGCGTATGAGGTTGTGCTCGCAACCTGGCAACTAAGGGAAAGGCCGAGCCAAGCGATTTTAAGAGGCCTATCCTGCAAGCATGCCAGAGTGGCGATCTTTTCGCCTGCTCGTTAGCCGGATCCAGGTCGGCCTGGCTTGGAATCGCCTGATCCAGGTCTCGGAGGATTTCCGCCTGACCGTGGGCGGTCATCATCCGCCAGACTCATGGCCACCATTGCCTTTGCTGCCAGCTTACCGGTAGCCTTGGTGGTCTTCAATTGAGCCTTAACTTGGTTCTTTCGCTTTGGCATCACATCCTCCTGTAAACTACTAACCGGTTTTCTTTGGCTTTGGGGACTTGCTCTTGGCCGGCGAATCCTGTTTAACAGCAGGCGCCTCCGGATTCGCCGCAGGATTGGCCTTGGGCACCTTGACCGTTACGGAATACTTGGCACTCGGTGCGCTACTCGTCTGAATTGTGACATCGCGATTGCCTGTGGCGGCCTGTGCGCTCACTGAACAAGTGGCCTGTAACTTGGTTGAACTCTTAACGGCGTCTGGAGCGAGCGTAATCGAGACTCCTTCGCTAGGGACCAATATCACCCGAGTTAACCCAGGCAGAAAGTTCGAACCGGTGATAGTGATTGGAACATCTGTATCTCCCTGGGTGAAACACGAGGGATTGATCTCCTTAATCGTCGGAGGGTTGGCTGGATAGGTAATCGCCAGGCTAATGTTCTGGGTGCTTTGCTTTTTCACAACTCCGATTTGAAGCACATTCCCGGGAGCGATCGGGAGGACAGAGGTGACAATAAAATTAAGCCGCGTGTCGGTCGGCGTGCCATCGATCTTGATTCCAGCTCCAGGCAAATTATCATTCAACAGCTTAATACTTGAATCTGCGAGGTAATGACCTGTGATTGTCCCCTTCACTACGGGATTGTCATTTTGAAACTTCATCCTTTCCGCCGGATCGATCTGAGCATCCGTAAGCGAAGGGACAAGGTCTCCCACTTCCGTAATGAATTTACCATCGACTAATATATTGACTTTTCTCAAATCGGGGAAATCATCGTCCTTGACCTCGGATGCGTATGCTCCACACCCGCCACTTACTTTCTGCGTCCCGGGCTTACTCGTTGCTGTCACTTTCGAAGGGGTGCCGCCCCACAAGCATTTGGGCTCCTTCCAGAATAATTTCTGTTGTTCATTGCTTAAGAAAATCGCTTCGGGAAGAAAAACTGCCATGACTTTAGACTGCTCCTTCGCAACCAAAGTGTTCGCAGAATAGGCACTATCATTCAGGCGATTCATTGCGTTGATCGTGAAATCCGGGAAGGCTTCGGAAACCGCAGAGATTACGGGACCATTGAACGCGGCAACGGATGGAGCAAAGCTCGGACCGAATTTGGCAATCCCGACGATACCTCCGGCAATCGTTCCACTGGCTCGCATGAGCCGAACGACGAGATTTCGATTGTCAAACACCTGGCCCCGTTCAGCTACACCTCGCAGCATTGAAAGATCTAGAGAGGACATCTCATAATGTCCCGGCGGCTGATTCATGCTTATCTTGCTCACGTCTAATGAGATATCGTGAATGATGTACTGATAATCCTTGCTGTGGTTGCTGACCGTGACCTGAAGCACAATAAATCTCTTGCCGATTCTCTTTCCGAAGATGTCCGAAACAACATTGGGAGCAATAAGGGACCTGTATACCCGAATTTCGCCCCCCGACGCAGTCCCGGTAGACGTCACTACGTACGGATCGGATGAAATGGGGCCTTCCAGAGTTTTGGCGCCGCCCTCAGGTGGAACTGGTTGAACCGCTACTGTCTGGATAGAATAGCCATCCGGGGCAATAAAACTTGCCAGAATCGTCGTGCCACCTTCGGAGATGTCCAATACGGCGGGCTGCCCGATGATGTCTCCACTGGGGGTAACCACGACTTTCAGCTTGGTCTTATCTTTGGGAAACCCTTCCCCAGTAATCTTCAAATCGAACTCAATGGTTTGCGGTTTGCTTCCAGCCTTAGAACTTACGTCCACTCCTGTGATCTTGATCTGCTGGCCGAAAGCAGGGACTGCAAACTGGAGCATTACGGCAATCCAGATGAAAACTCCCCGGGTGAGGTGCCCTAGGTCTTTACAATCAGGTTCAACGCCTCCATTGCCTTGCGCTAAGAAACTCCAAAGAGCTGACACCCTTGAGAAAGCTGTCGAAGGCATCAATTTCCCCTTAATTTAACATCTGACAAGTCCCCTTCTGAGTAATTGTGAGGGATTCTCTCCTTCGACTCCGGACTTGTCAATGAATAAGATACGGTACGGATAAGGGAAATAATCTTGGTTACAGCTACAGTTACCCTAACCTCGGATGTCAAACAGCCTGGATGGCTTGCGTTCCATTTTCCCTGCCCCGCCGTATCACGGCCGCCGTGAGAAATGACAAGATCCGAGGTATCAGGTGTCCGTGCGAAATACTATGTTGGAGGCAGAAAGGAAGGTTCAAAGTCGCCGGAGCAAACGACGAGCTACGCATGCGTCAAGCACTGGACGCAAGCTGGCCGCTCTTTTGATTCGCCCGCGTGCGATTAAAGGAGGCCCATCTATTTTGACTGATTCCTCACGGATGCTTGATTTTCTGGATCTTTCCCTCGGCGCTGTCGCGGATCGGTTTGGCTAACGCATCGTTCGCGAGCGGATAATCCTTCAGCATCTGCAACGCTTTCTCGGAATATTGCAGGGCCAGCTCGTCCTGGTGCCCGGCCAGGTAGGCGTCGCCCAGGCTGTCGTAGACGTTTGGGGAGCGCGGATACGCCACCTCATTCAGCTTCAAGATGGCGATGGCATCTTTCGTCTCGCCATTCTGCAGCCGCTGGTAGCCCAGCGCGTTCACCGCTTGCTCCGGAAAAAGAAAAACATTCGGATCCTTGGCTTTCGCTTCCTCGTACAATTTCGTGGCGCGCGCCGCGCCGCCCGGCTGCGTCAGGACGTCCCAAAATTCCGCCGTGGGAGACGGCTTCGCCAATTTCCCCGCGCTCTGTTTGGCGGGTTCCTGCCGCAGCGTCACCTGAAACCATTCCAATATCATCGGCTCCAGGCCCTTCTCCACCTTGAACATTTCCGTGCCGTGACCCGCCGCCTGGTAGGGCACCAGCTTGTTCCGCGGATCGAGCGAGAACGCCATCAGCCAGCGCATGTATTCCAGCGTGTTCCCGTCGTCCGCGCTCGCGGAAACGAAAAGCGGCAAGCCCGCCGATTTTTGCAGATAGATCCGCCCCGCATCATCCGTACTGCCGGAGAGCAGCACCAACGTCTTCACTTCCGGATGCCGCAGCGCCAATTGGATGGAATTGTTCACTCCGCAGCTTGCCCCGCCCGCCCCGATGTGCGCCTTGTCCACCCCCGGCTGAGCGAGCAAATATTGAAAGGCAACGTCAATATCGCCCGGCCACTTTTGCTGGGTGGCGGCTTGCTGCTCGGGAGTTTGGGAATTAATCGGATCGCCGCCGCTTTCGCCAAAGCCGCGATAATCCAGCGTCAGGACGTTGATGCCCGCCAGCGAAAGCTGGGTGGCCAGCGGAGCCCAGGTAGTGCGGTCGCGGTTGCACTGGTGCATCAGTAAAACGCCCGGGCCGGGCTTCCCCGCTGAGTAATACGTAACTTTCAGCTTCAGTCCGTCGGGCGCGGAAAGGTCCGCGTCCCGCTTCGTCACTTCCGCTCTCGCCGCTGTAAGGCCGAGAAGCGCGACGCAAATCAGACTTCCAATCCTGAGTGCCTGCTTCATGAAACCCTCCCGCTGGAATCTCTCTTCTTCTGACGGCCCCGGTTCATAAAAGTTTCAGTTTCATCCTATTCGCAGTCTTAGTACTTACAGGCCCCCGGAAAAATCAGAATCCAGTGTCCGCGCCACTTCGCATCATGCGCAGATTGATCGTTGGGAGCATCTCCTGCCCTCCGTAAAAATTTGTAGGAAGAAAAACAGAGGTCCGAGCCGCTCCGGAGAAATCCCTTGCGCAATCTGTAGCTGTTTTGAGGGCGGTTTCATCTCCCCAGTACCAGGACCAGGGCCCTCCCACCCCCAACTTTGGTGCCTCTTGCATCCTCCCCACCCTTTATAGCAAACTGGCACTTCCCGCAGGTGACCTGAGGTGCGCGTATCTGCTTTCGCGGCCGGGTCAAGGGTGGGGCCTCGTTGGAGACCCTGATGCCCGCCTGATCATCCTGCGGCGCTGAATCCGGGGATTCTTCCGGAGCCTGCTTCTTCGGGCACCGGTGAAAAGGAGATGGTGGCGGTGTTTCTCGATTTCTTCCACCTACAACAGCAGCCGTTCGGCGTCACGCCGAACCCCGCCTATCTTTATCCGAGCCAGACCCATCGCGACGCTTTGTCGGATCTCTCCTCCGGAATTCAGGACGACCGTGGATTCCTGGCCCTGATTGCCCAACCCGGCATGGGCAAGACCACCGTGCTTTACCAACTGCTCAATGAATTCCGCGATACAGCTCGCACCGCTTTCATCTTTCAAACGCAGTGCGATTCGCGCGACTTCTTCGGCTACCTGCTCAGCGAATTGGGCATTCAGCCCGAGGGCATGAGCCAGGTGACCATGCACAATCGCCTGAACCAGGTCCTCTTCGAAGAGATGCTGGCGGGCAAGCGTTTTGTGCTGGTGGTTGACGAAGCTCAGAATCTGGACGACTCCGTTCTCGAAACCGTCCGCCTGCTTTCCAATTTCGAACGGGAAAACACAAAATTGCTGCAAATTGTCCTGGCCGGGCAACCGCAACTGGCCGCGAAGCTCGCCCAGCCCCAGCTTTCGCAATTGCGCCAGCGCATCACGGTGATGTGCCATCTGCAGCCGTTCAATGCTTCCGAGACGGCGTGTTACATCGAGCATCGGCTGACTGTCGCGGGATATTCCGGCGACCCGATCTTTACGCAGGACGCCTTGAAGTTGATCGCGCAACAGAGTGGCGGCGTCCCGCGGAACATCAATAACATTTGCTACAACGCGTTGTCGGCAGCCCACAAGCGCGGCCAACTGAGCGTGAACGCGGCGCTGGTTCGAGAAGTTGCCGCCCGGCTGGGCCTGGAAGCGCCACTTCCCCAGTTCCACACAACCATCGCTGCTTCCGCGGAAGAATCTGCTTCGAGCGATGCGGCGCAGCCGGTTTTGTCGATCCTCGAGAAAATCGTCGCTCGTTTCAACGATGAAGTCCATGCTCCGCCTTCGCCCGTCTCTGCTGCTGCGGCGGCAATTTCCGCCGCGAGCGATTCCGGCCCTACAGCTTCCCCCGTTGAAGAAATTGAGGAGGTTGTGGATCGTCTCGACGAAGAACCCAGCGCTCCGCCAGAGCCGATCTCCGCTGCTCCCCCTCCAACAACGGATCGCGTCGATGATCTCGTGGCCGAGCCTGCCTTTGCTGTGTATCAGGAAGTGGTGCTTGATCTCCATCCGGAACCCGAAGTCCCGCAAGCGCCGCAACCTCTTGTTGCTCCGGCCGGGATGTCCCAGGCGAGCGACGCCGCCATTGCGCCCGCGCCCGTTGAAGTATTCCAGAAAGTTTTCACGGATGTAGTGGCAGATGGTGGCGGCGCGCCGGCTGCTCCTTCCGATTTGCCCCAGACGGGCGATGCCCCTGCCGCGCCCCAGCCAGTTGAAGTATTCCACAAAGTTTACTCGGATTTCGTGGAAAATGCTGGTGTCGCGCTGGCTGCTGCAGCCGGAATGTCCTCGACAAGCGCTGCCAGCTTTGCGGCTTTCCCGGCTAAGCAGGGAGCTAGTTCCGTGGTAGACGAAGCTGCGGCTGCCGGGCACGAAGCATTCGAGGCAATTTCTTTCGCCGGCCCCAATGTAATTTCTGAAATTGGTCCCGTGGCGGACGCGGCCCCTCCCCGGGTGGATGAGGTTCTAACCCCGATCGTTTTTGAATCCGTCTCTCCGCAAGCGCAGATTGCATCCGCCAGGGAAAAAGCTTCCACGGCCGCCCGTTCGGCCCCCGTGACGAACCGACCCGCGAGGAAGCCCGCGCTTAACCCGGCCGCGGCAACAGCCGCTGCCGCCTGGCGCACGGAAATGATCCGTCGCCAGATGTCTGCGCCGCTTACCTACAAAACGCATGCGCAGTCTCTGCTTAGGCGTTGGCTGTTCCGGACGATCGCACTGACCCTCGCTCTTCTGGCCGGAAGCGCGTATTTTTCCCCTTCCATCCTTAAACTCGCGCGACACTGGCAGGAAACCGCTTCGGCCTCCACTTCTTCCATACTTTTGACGAACTCGGCCGTGCCGGCGTCCAAGCCAGAGAGTTCCGAAATCGCGCCCACCACCTATCCCGCTGATCCGCAGGACACCCGCGAATATCAGGTGGTCACGGTTGCCGCCGGACCAAATGAAACTTTGCAAATGATCTGTTTTCTCTATGCCGGTCATTTCGATGCGCAACTTCTGGAGCAGATCCGCTTCCTGAATCCAGAAATGAAGGATCCCGATCGCCTCGAGCCCGGGCAGTTGATCCGCATTCCCCTGCCGCTGAAGACGCTGAAAAAAGTGACCGACTCGGCCGACGAGTCCCCCGCTCCCGCTCCGGGAAAACACGAGAGTTTGATCACCAAATTCTGGGCGCTCCTGCGATCCAAGAAGTAGTCCAAGAAGTAGCGGACGGCGTTCAGCCGCAGCCCGATCTTCTATCTCCCCGCGGTTTCCTGGCTGAAAAGACAGACCCAGCGGCCGTCTCGCTCGGTCCACAGCGCCGATGCGTACACCTTGGCCGTGAATTCCCTCCCGTGCGCGCTTCCCTTCTCGTTGATCTTATAAGCGATCAGGCCGGGCTTCGGTGAAATTGCAACGAACTGGATATCTTCCATCGAATATTCCAAGAGCCTGAATTCGGAAGAGTCCTTCACCACCCGCGCTTTGCCGGCAGTGCCGTTTCCCCTTCTCTTACAGCAACCTTTCGACCAGCGCTTTCACGTGAATCTGGGTGGTATCCAGAAAGGGAATGCCGTGATAGATCGCGTCGCGCAGGATCAAGGGCAATTCCGTGCCGCCTAGAATCAGCCCCTGAATTTCTTCCCGCGCCAGCAGGCGATCGACGATGGCCAGCAGACGCTGGCGCGTTTCCGGCAGAAAAATTCCCTTCAACAGTTCATTCATATACTTGTCATGGATGTATTCCCGTTCTTCTTCCCCGGGAATCACCAGCGGGATTCCTTCCTTCGAAAAAACGGCGGGATAAAATTTCCCTTCCATGGTGAAACGAGTGCCGAACAGCCCGATCTTTTTCAATCCCAGGGCTTTCGCGGCGCCGCACGTTGCTTCCACAATGCTGATCAGCGGAATCGGCGACTGGCTCCGCAGTTCATCGAAAACGATATGCGGGGTATTGGCGGCCAGCAACCCGCATTCCGCTCCCGCGTCCGCCAGCCTATGCACTTCGGCCGACAGATACCGCGTTACCTGGGCCAATTGATTCGCGGTGACCAGATCGACCAGCTTTTTCAGGTCAACGCTATTGATGATGATGGAGGGATAACTTCCATCGCCTTTTTGCTCGCGGTAAGCGGCAATCGTCGCGCGATAATATTCAATCGTGGACTCCGGCCCGATGCCGCCGATAATGCCTACGGTCATCATCCTCGGATCTCCCAGTATCCAGCCCCGTTGCCGGGTTCAACTTGCCTTTGCTGGGATCACCGGACTTCCTGCCGGGACAATCATGCTTGCGCGCCAAAAGCCAGTCAATGGAGCAACACCCGTCCCATTTTTCCAGTTCCACCGCCGCTAAAGTTTTGCCCGGTTCTGCCGATACTGGCTTCGAGCCACGCATTTCAGGAGGGAACGTCAATGGTCATTCCAGTTTCTGGAATCGGTTCATCCGATCCTTCTCCAGCGACGCCCGCTAGGCCAGCGCGACCAAGCCCAGCCGCCGCCCCCACGGAACCCGTCCACAAACCAGCCCCGGTTCAGCCCGTGCAGGACACCGTAGAGCTATCGGACGCAGACCAAGCCGAGATTCTCAAAAGGGCGGGGGCGTCCATGAAAGAGATTGCCGGAATCCTGGGTTTGACCGAGCAGATGGTAACCACAATCTTGTCGCCGCCCCGGGTGCACTTTCCGATTGTGAAATAGAATTATCCTGGCTCATCGTTCACTGGAATCCATTTTGTCCTGAATCAAAACTGAAGGAAGGCGAGTGGTTCGATGCTGATCCGCACCGGCTCAACTCCCACCATCGGAAGACGGTGAGTTGCCGCCGAGCTGCGCGTCCAGGTGCGCCAACGCACGCTTCAATTGTTCCTGGCGGCGCGGGTCATAGCTGACTTCCAGTTCATGCCGCACTCGCGCGCGCGCCAGCAGGAGTACTTCTCTTTGGCGGGAATTTTCGGCTTCTTCTTGCGTCAAATTGTGCTTCTGCTTCTGGCCGGCCTTCGATTTGAAATCATCGACCTGGCCTTCGACAGATTTGCTCTCCCAACCGCGTGCCATGTTTACATTTTACGCTGTATCGCAAGCTTCTAAAATGTTTTCAAATTATTTTTCCCGGAAATGAGGTTCTCCATACTGCGCCGTATGGCGCAAGGGCCGTACGGAAATCGACTCGTGGCAAGCGCCAAATCTCACAAACGGCGCAAGATAAAAATCCGCAAGCAATCCAGGCCCGCTCAGTTCCATATCGGCACGCCAGCCTGCCCCCGTTGTTATCATTTGGAGCACTTCGTCCTATTGCTCTATTCCCTTTTTTTCTTTACCCTACTCCAGGGGATTTCGAGAGATCCTCGAAGGCAGGCCCGCCCGGTGGAGGATGTGATGTCTTACAGCAAGCTTCGATCCGCGGAACGAATCTCCCTGCGCGCCCCTCTTCGATTTCGTCAGGTCGCTGAGGCTCCCCGCGACCATTTCGAAGGCGAAACGGTGAACGTCTCCGAAAATGGCCTGTTTTTCATTACCAATCATCCGCCGCAATTCGGCGCCCCGCTGGATTTGATTGTGCAGATGCCGGGGGACACGCGGGGTGAATACAGGACGCAAGTACGATGCCGTGCGCGCGTCGTGCGCGTTCAAGATATTCCCGCGGCAAATCAAGCCGGTGTCGCAGTCACCATTGAGTACTTCGTGCGTTCCACCGCCGCCGCCGCGAAAATCAGTCCTGCCGAACTGGCTTCCGAACGCAACGACGCCTACGCCTGCGCCGCCGGATAGTTTCCACCGCCGGTCTGCCAGGCAATTCTCAAATCTTGCGCCTGCCTGAAA
>JBGPTK010000004.1:0-42264 GCA_041490605.1 Terriglobia bacterium
CCCTCCCAGTGCTAGTCTTCGCCATGGCGTATTCCTCCTGTGCCCGGAACCTCCTGCTAAGAGATTTCGGGTTTTCTCCTTTAACGACTTCTCAGGAGAATACGCCTTTATACTTTTCTACAGGAATCGGGACAGAACCTGAGTATCCAGCAACATTTGTAGTATTGCAGCGGGCCGCGGTTCTGTCAAAGCCGCCAGAATCCTATGACTTGGAGCCGATCTCATGCGACAACACCACCTTGTTCTTGGCCTCCTTTTTTCCTGCTTTATGTGCAGTACTGCACATGCGACAGTAAATGTGAGTCTCTTTGGACCCCAGTCATTTTCCCGGCATCCCGGCAAGCCGATCCTGTTTTCAGCCGAGTTCCCTGGGAGACCAGGGCTAGGGAGACTCATAATCAAGATCGGGGGTCAAGGCCCGAAGACGAGGATAAGAAGAGCGGCAATTAAGCTGAATGGTGTCGTCGTCGAGTTAGATAGGTTTCGTCGGCAATCGAATCTGATTAAAGTACCGATCAGTATTGCCGAGCATAACAAGCTGGTTGTGGAATTGCAATGTCGGCGTCAAGGTGAACGAGATGGCGATGATAGAGATGAAAGAGATAGAGATGAGGATGAAACAGACGGTTTGTTCCAGCAGATCGTCAGCTTTCTGTCGGTGGAGGTAACAGAGGTGATTGATGCTGATGGGGCAAGCGTTATCGGTCCCAGCGGCGGAACAGTGAGTGTTTCAGACATCCAAAGCCCAACACACGGGGTGGAACTGGTAATTCCTCCGGGCGCAATCATTAGCACAGAGGTGGTCTCGATAAGCTCTCCTCCACCTGACCATAATCCGCAAGGTCCTCCAGGGTACCAGGGCGGTGTGCCGATAGAACTAAAACCGGCTGGCCTGACTTTCTCCTCCCCGGCAACTCTGAACATTCCGTCCGGAGGGCTGACTGCAAGAAACTACTACGTATTTAACGAAGTGCAGGACTCCTGGGACATGCTCGGCACCTACTTAGATACAACCACCGGCAAGTTTCAAGTCCTGATCAATCACTTCTCAACCCTCAACACATGGTGTAGCCTTTTAGCTGGAGTGCCGTGTCGTAGCTTCCAGCCGTTTTCGACCGTGACATACAGCATTGATCCGACTAGTGCTTTCGCGTCTGGCTACACTCCTGACGAAATCGATGCAGCGATAAGGAGTGCGGTGGCTAAATGGGCGCAAGTGCTCTCCGGCAGGTTGGCCTTTACGGAGGTTCAGGGACAGGCAGATGTCCAATTCTCCTGGAGCTCACAACTGCCCCCAGGAGTACTCGCACTAACTAGCTTGCAAATTCTCGGCCCCAACCGAATGGAGATCCGCTTCAATGACTCGGGCATCGCCTCGTGGTGTGCAATTAACGCTGATGCATGTCCAAAGATGAGCATCGAAGCCGTCGCGCTGCACGAGTTCGGCCACGCGCTGGGTCTCGCTCATATTTGCTTAACGTGCGGCTGTGTTAGTAGCAATTCAGTTATGGCTGCTAGTCAAACTCCCTGTGCATTCTGCGTCGATCTCAAGCCAATTGACATTACGATGGCGCAGGCGCTTTATCCCGCCCCTCCTATTTCCTTCCTGACATTTGTCGAGGGCGATCCGGGAGTACCTGGCGATGGGATTCTGATCGATGCGAATGGCGGGAAATTTCAATTGATATTTGAACTTGCGAAGCCAATCCCTCTGCGCGATATTGCCGACGGCTTCACGTACACTGTCTTTTTCCCCGCTGCAAGTCCTCAGCTGAGATATGTTCAGTTGGGGATCAGCAATCTTCAGACGACGGGCTCGTGCCGAATTTTTTTCGCGGCGAGGCCTGCGCCAAGTGGAAATGTAATTCTTAACGGAGTACCAGGCATGTTCACTAATGTTGCTGTTTCTGATCCGACCCAGGACTCGACCTTTGAGCCGCGCGATCTCAATTCAATTGTGGCATTCGTCAATAAAATCCCTGGTTGCACAAACCTGACGCTGAACGATCTGTATTTCGATCATCTTCTCTTGGAGATTGCAACCCCCCCGGGCTTCTTAACTACTCTCGATGCTGCCGCAATCGGCCCGGGTCCATACAACTTCCCGGGAACAAAGGTCCCATAGGTGGGGTCAATCATGTCGCGACCCTCCCAGCAGATCGACTTCTTGCGAGGAGTTTGTTGGAATTCCGAAATCCGCTAGAACGACTGGCTTCAGAGAGTCTGGGTCTTGGCGATGACTCATTCACCTCGCCAGCGGAGATAGCCACCATCTACAATTCTGACTACAGTACATTCCCTTCAGAATCGGAAAATACTGCTAAGCCATTGAAAAGAATGGCGCGCCCGGAGAGATTCGAACTCCCGACCCTCTGCTTCGAAGGCAGATGCTCTATCCAGCTGAGCTACGGGCGCGTGCAGGGAGATTTTACAGCAAAGAGGACGCTGGGACGATAGGACAGTTGATGCGGGAGAAGAAAAAGAGATGGAGGCGCGGGTGGGATTTGAACCCACGAATCGAGGTTTTGCAGACCTCTCCCTTAGGCCTCTTGGGTACCGCGCCGTAACTTTGGCAGTATAACGAAGTTCGGGAGGGTTGTCAGGTGTCCGGCGCCGATTCGGGACGTGGAGCCAACATTCTGCGAGAAGCGGAGCCCTCGTTCCGTGAGGCCATCCGGGATGCAAACAACCCATCCCGGAAAACCATCGAGGTGCATACGGCGCACACAGACTCTAGCGGATCTGGAGATCGAAAGGGACACGCGCCTGGATTGGCTCGGAAATTCGCTTGAGGAGATTGAGCTGGTCCTGGATTGTGGAGCTGCGAATCCATTGCGGACGATCCTTCGAGAAGAACATCTCGAGGAAGGATCTTTCTTCCGGAAAACGGACCAGCCGGACACGCGTGCCGGCGGGAATATGGGCCAGTTGCTTGGCAATTTCGATGGCGCGATCGAGGCCGCCCAGCTCGTCAACCAGGCCAAGACCTTTTCCCTGCGCTCCGGTCCAGACCCTTCCCTGCCCGATCTTGTCGACTGCTTCCACCGACATCTTGCGGCCATCGGCAACGTCCTTGGTGAAGTTCGAGTAGATTTCCTGCATGCCTTTCAGAATTGCCTGGCGCTGGGAGGGAGTGAAATTCTGCTGGCCGGAAAAGAGCGTGGCATTTTCGCTTGTGGTGACGAAGTCCGTGCTGAGCCCCAGCAGTTCATAGAGGCCGGAGACATTCATCTTGCCCATCACCACCCCGATGGACGCGGTGATCGTGTCCGGCTCGGCCACAATTTTATCCGCGGACATGGCGATCCAGTAGCCACCGGAGGCAGCCACATCGGACATGGAAATGACGACGGGCTTCTGTTTCTTCGCGAGCAGCAGCTCGTGCCGCATCACTTCACTGGCCAAAGCGGAACCTCCGCCCGAATCGACGCGCAAGATGATGGCCTTCATGCCCGAATCGTTTCGGGCGTGGCGCAAATCCGAAGCCACTGAATCACCACCCATGAGGGGCCCGTCCAAAGGCCCGCTGCCGGATTCGCCGGAGACGATCGTGCCGGTGGCGTACACCACGGCAATTTCTTCCGAGCCATTGTTCCTGATTTCCTTGTGATAATCGGCAAGATCCACCGGCATCCAATCGCCATTTTTATCGTCGAAGTATTGCTGCACTTCATCCCAGAAGGCGAGCTTGTCCACCAATTTATTGGAGAGGGCTTCCTGCGCGAGAAAAGGTCCTTGTTTCACAAGCGAATCAAATTGAGCGCGATCCATTTTGCGCGCCTGGGATGTCTCAATGACATATTGATCGTAAATGCCGTGCACCAACGATTCCGTTTCTTCCTTGTGCGCGGGGGTAAATTTCTTTTCAGTGTACTGGTTGGAGGCCGCCTTGTAATCGCCGATGTGGTACATGTTGGGAACAATTTTCAGCTTGTCCAGGGCGCCGCGGAAAAAGAGCGCGCCAGCCATCATGCCGCGGATATCAACAGGAGCGGTGGGGACGAGCCAGACCTGTTCGCAAGCGGAGGCGAGGTAATATTCGGGATTTCCGATGCCGTCGTAACCGAGAAAGCAAATCGAAGGCTTGTGGCTTTCGCGGAAACTGATGATCCGCGCGCGGATTTCCTCGAGCTTGGCCCAACCGGTCTCCAGCGGCCCAATTCTTACGACCAATCCAGTGATTCGCGAATCGTTTTTGGCCGTCTCGATGGAGTCCACAATTTCGTGCTGAACGGGAGTGTAATTCCCGTTCAATGCCGAGAACAGGCCGCTCGATCGCTGCTCTTCGATCTCGCCGTTCAATTCCAGAACCAGCACTGATTTCGAACTGATGCGATTGCCCGAAAAAGCCGCCCATCCGATCAAGACGATCACGCCGAGCGCGACCAAGATCACCAGCGCCCGCCTTTTTCCCCACGTCATTTCGGTCTCCTGTACGGCAACAAAATCTATTACGCGATCAATTAGACAAAACTAACACTGGGATACGGAAAATGCTATCGGGGCAAATTGCCTGGGGCAGTCAACCGGGCAGCCGGAGCCTGTGCGATGATGACCAGAAGCGGAGTGTCCTCGCAGGCAATCAGGTGTTGACGGGCACTTCCAACTGAGCTTCGCGAAGAAACCGGGCGGCTTCTTCCGGCGGAGTCGGATTGATATAGAAGCCGGTTCCCCACTCGAAGCCGGCTACTTTGGTGAGCTTGGGCATCATTTCGATGTGCCAGTGATAGTGGTCGTTAATTTCCTCGCCGATCGGCGACGTGTGAATAACGAAATTATAGGCGGGCTTGGCGAGAACCGAATCGACGCGAGCGAGGATGTCGCGCAAGAGCTTGGCCAGACTCCCATAGATCGTGCTGGATTGGTTCTCGAAGGATGAACTGTGCTGCTTAGGGAGAATCCAGGTCTCGAACGGGAAGCGCGGGGCATAGGGGGCAATGGCCACAAAGGATGCGTTCTGAGTGATCAGGCGCGTGCTGGTCTCGATTTCCTGGCGGATCATGTCACAAAAGATGCAGCGCTCTTTCTCGTCGTAGTAATGGCGGGCATTGTCCACTTCCTCGCGGACGCGCTTGGGGACGATGGGGAGAGCGATCAATTGGGAATGGGTGTGCTCGAGGGAGGCGCCGGCGGCCTCGCCGTGATTCTTAAAAAGAAGAATGTAGCGGAAGCGCTTGTCGTTCTTCAGGTCGAGCATGCGGTCGCGATAGGCCCACAGGACTTCCTCAATGGCCTTCTCCGGCAAAGTCGCCAGAGTCATGCGGTGATCGGGTGTTTCCACGATCACTTCGTGCGCGCCAATGCCGTTCATTTTGTCGAAAAGGCCTTCGCCCTGGCGGTCAATATCGCCTTCGATGCCCAGGGCTGGAAACTTGTTGGGGATCACGCGCACGCTCCAGCCGGGCGCGTCTTTGCCGCTGCCGTTGCGGCCGAAGGCCAGAACTTCGGGCGGCGTCTTGCCCTCGTTGCCGTAACAGAAAGGGCAGAATCCGGTGCCCTTGATTTGGACGCTTTCGCGGACGAAATCGGTGGGGCGCTTGCCCCGATCGGTAGAAATGATGACCCAACGTCCGGTAACCGGGTCTTTGCGAAGTTCAGGCAAAATTTCCTCCCTGCACTGGCCTTACAATTTCAAGGCGCATCCTACAGATGATTGCTGCTCTATTTTATGCATTCCGGGTTTTCGCACAACAGCACTGACGCGGCGTTCGCCGCCCTTGTTAACCCTGCGCCGTAAACGCCCCTTTGTGCAGGCGGGCCAGGGGAGGCTTTCCCGAGCGGTTTTCAATCGCCAGAACATCGAAGCGGCATTGTGCCTTCGGAATGCGTTGTTCTGCCAGAAAGTGCCGCGCCATGCGCGATAGATTGCGGCGCTTTTCGGGCGTCACGGCTTCTTCCGGAGTTCCCAGCGCACGGTCGCCGGTCGTTCGCGTTTTCACTTCAATAAAAGCCAGAACCTCGCCGTCATAGCCGATCAGGTCGATTTCGCCTTTGATGCCGTGCGCAGTGTAATTCTTCGAGATAATCACGTAGCCGTGCCGGCGCAAATGCCAGTAGGCAAAGGTCTCACCGCGAATCCCGGTTTGTTTTGCCTCCGCCTGCCCTTTGGAACGGCCGCCCTCCGCTCGCGACCCTGTCCGGCCCAATTTCGGATCATGGGGAGAAGTGAGCCCATTCTTGGAGGCAAAACTGACCAGGTTGAAGATCAAGTTGGAAAAGAACGGCATGGCTACTTCACCACCTCGAACTCAAATTCCATCACTTTGCCGCGGATCACAAAGCTCAAGTAGTGCTCCCAGAACCGGCGAAACCACACGGCATGGTTCACCAGAAACTCAAAACCGAAAGCGCGCCAGAGGCGAAGCAAGCGAACGGTCACGCGCCGTTCGAGAACCCTCACAGGCGTATACCACATATCCCGGCCGTGCATCCCACCCGAATAAAAATAAATGAAGGAGTACGAGTTCAGGTGCCAGCGATGGGTGGGGTCGCGGAACGAACTGTAATCCGTGTAATGCGGGGTCACGATTACGATTGTACCGCCGGGCCGGGTAATGCGGTGGAATTCCTCCATCGTAGCGATCACGTCGGCGACATGCTCGATCAGGTGAATGGCGCGCACCTGGTCGAAGGAATCGTCACGGAACGGCAAGCGACCGTGATCGAGATGGCAGATCACATCCGCGGCCGTGGCCGGGTTCATGTCCACCCCGATGGCGCCGGGGTATTTTTCGAGCCCGCAACCCACGTCGAGGATGCGCGGCAAATGGCCTCCTGCTTCGTATTCAAACAAACGACGCCGGGGATGCGCGCGGGCTAGACGGTGCGCTCAACCTCAGTAATGCACGCTTCGAGAGTGCGCACGCCGAATTCGGCTTGCTCCTCGTCGATCATGAGCGGAGGAGCCAGGCGCACGGTATTTTCGCCGGCGCCGAGGACCAGCAATCCCTTGGAAAAAGCCAGCTCGACAATCCGCTCGCGTAAAGCATGCGCGCGTTCCTTGGTCTTCTGATCGCGCACGATTTCGACTCCGATCATCAAGCCCCGGCCGCGGACCTCGCCGACAATCTTGTGCCGCCCGGGCCAATCGCTGGTCTGGCGGAGGATATATTCTCCGACGCGGCGCGAATTTTCGATGTATTTTTTCTCCAGCAGGTCGAAAGTGGCCATGGCGGCGGCAATGCAGACCGGATTCCCGCCAAACGTGGAAGCGTGCGCGCCGGGCTTCCAATCCATCAAGTCCGCGCGGGCAATCATTGCGCCCAGAGGCATGCCCGATGCGATGCCCTTGGCCACGAGAATGATGTCCGGCTCGATTCCGGCATAATCCGAAGCCCACCACTTTCCGGTTCGCCCCATCCCGCTTTGCACTTCATCGGCAACCAAGAGGATGCCGTGCTTACGGCACATTTTTTCGAGGCCCTGGAGAAACTCGACGGGCGCGTGGACGTAGCCGCCTTCGCCTTGCACCGGCTCGACGAAAATGGCCGCTACTTCCTGGGGATCGACGATGTGCTTGAAGAGCTCGTCTTCGATGTAGCCCAGGCAATCGGCCGAGCCGAGACCGCGATAAGTGTCCGGATAGTGAGCATGGAAAACGCCCGCGAGCAACGCGCCGAAGCCCTTGCGCTGGATTGCTTTGCTGGCCGTGAGGGAAAGCGAACCCATGGTCCGGCCGTGGAAGCAGCCGTAAAAGGCGATGAACTTGTCGCGCTTGGTGTGATACCGGGCAAGCTTCATGGCCGCCTCGGTGACTTCGGTGCCGGAATTTCCGTAGTAAATGCGCTTGGGCGCTTTCCCCGGAGCGATGGAAGCCAATTTCTGGGCAAACTCCACCATGTTGGGGTAATAGAAATCCGTGCCCGACATGTGAATCAGTTCGGCTGCTTGCTTTTGAATGGCGGCGACCACTTGCGGGTGGCAATGCCCGGTGGCCACGACCGCGATGCCTGCGGCAAAATCGAGGAAAGTATTTCCGTCCACGTCTTCGACCACGGCGCCGCGGCCCGCCTTGACCACCAACGGGTAACTGCGTGTATAGGATGGCGATAAAAATTCGGCGTCGAGGTCGACGATGCGCTTTGCCTTGGGACCGGGCAGCGTGGTGATCAGGCGGGGCAATCTGGTTTCGGTCGTCTCAATCATAGCTTCCTCCGTATGGGTAGGGGTTGAGGTTTCGCCGGCGAATCGGGCCGGCGTGAAGCCCAGGTAGAGGAAGTGAACTTAGTCCACGCCGAAAAGGCTGGGACGTTCGCGTGAAGGCAATCCGTGAAGCGGCCGCGGCTTGTAGTAAAGTTTTCTCACTTCTTTTTCCAACGGACACTGCCATCTCTTACGTCTTCTAAAATGATACCATGCCCGGCAAGCTGCTGCCGAATCTCATCCGAGCGCTGGAAGTTACGCTTACGACGCTCGGCTTCGCGCTCGCCGATCAGCGATTCGATCTCCTGGTTAGACAATTCGGGACCAGCTTTCAAAAATCCGAGGCGGCGCAGCTTCTCTTCATCGTCATCGGTGAGCAGAGCGAAAATAGCGTCGAATTTCTCCATGGCCGCCAGCGCCGGCGGCGCATCACCCTGATGGAATTGGCCGCGATCGATGGCCGTGTTCACGTCGCGCACCAGGTCAAAGACCGAGGCCAGCGCCCTGGCCGTGTTTAAATCATCTTCGAGCCCGTTCTGGAATTCCTCGATCGCCGCGTTCACCAGTTCCTGAATCGAATTCGAATTCCCCGGAGAAAACTTCTCCGTTTTCAAGCGCACGATAAAATTCCGCAGGCGCTCAACCGAGCTGGCCGCCTGCTTCAGGCCGTCCATGGTGAAATTGAACTGGCTCCCGTAGGGGACCGAGGCGAGCAGGAAACGAATGGTGGATGGCTTGTAGCCCTTGGCAAAGAGATCGCGCAGCGTGTAGAAGTTGCCGAGCGACTTCGACATCTTCTCGCCTTCCACCATCAAGTGCTGAGCATGCAGCCAGAAGCGCACAAACTGCTTGCCCGTGGCGCCTTCCGATTGCGCGATTTCATTCTCGTGATGCGGAAACGCGAGGTCCACCCCGCCGGTGTGTATGTCCAGCGTATCGCCCAGATACTTCATGGCCATGGCCGAGCATTCGATGTGCCAGCCGGGGCGTCCGCGGCCGAGGGGCGTATCCCAAAAATCTTCCCCGGGTTTGGTTCCCTTCCACAATGCGAAATCGCGCGCGTCGGCTTTTTCGTAGCGGTCCACTTCCACGCGGGCGCCGGACTGGATGCCGGAGACGTCCAGCTTGGAGAGCTTTCCGTAGTTTGGGAATTTCGAGATCCGGAAATAAATTGAGTCGTCGCTCACATAGGTCATGCCTTTTTCGGTGAGCCGCTGGATCAGTTTCACCATGTCGTCGATATGGTCGGTGGCGCGGACCAGGTGCTCGGGCGGCTCCAGATTGAGCGCGGCCGTGTCTTCGAGAAACGCCTGGATATATTTTCCGGTGTAGTCACGAATGTGGACGCCGGCCGCGGCGGCATTCTGGATGATGCGGTCATCCACGTCGGTCAGGTTCATCACCTGATTCATGCGGAAGCCATGCGAACGAAGAAAGCGGCGCAGGATGTCCTGAAAAACGAAGGTGCGGAAATTTCCGATGTGCGCGAAGTCGTAGACCGTGGGCCCGCAAGTATACATCCGTACTTCGCCCGGATGGAGCGGGGTGAACGGTTCCTTGCGCCCCGACAGCGTGTTATGCAGTAGAATTTCGCCCATTCCACCCTTGACTCGAAAAACGTAACGACAGATACAGGACAAGCATTCTAGCCGACGGCTTGATGGGACGCAAAGCGCCGGGATGCCAAGCAGTCATCGCGGGAAAGGAAGGCTAGCGTTTGAGCTCGGAAGAAAGTTTATACACTCGAACGAAATCAACAAGCATGGCCTGGGGAAAGAATGTGGATGCGTCGGGCGGGCCGGGCCAATCACCTCCCACGGCGACATTCAAAATGATGAAGAACTTGTGATTGAACACCCAAGGTTTCCCGCCGGGAACATCCGCTGAAGTGAAGGAAGCGTAGAGATAATTATCCACATAGAAGTGGACGATGTTGGGCTCCCATTCGATAGCGAAGACGTGGAAACTATCCGAGAACTGACGGCCGCCGGAAAGATGAAATGCGGCGGTAAGATCATCGCCGCCGGAATATCCCGGCCCATGCATGGACCCGTGAATTGTGGATGGCTCCTTGCCGATATTCTCCATGATGTCGATTTCGCCGCAGGCAGGCCAGCCATCCTTGGCGATTGTGTCTCCCAGAATCCAGAACGCCG
Organism: Terriglobia bacterium; assembly: GCA_041490605.1. Taxonomy (GTDB): domain Bacteria; phylum Acidobacteriota; class Terriglobia; order Acidiferrales; family UBA7541; genus JBGPTK01. The sequence goes on from JBGPTK010000004.1 coordinate 10,299, forward strand.
GCCACAGGCCCTGGCCGTAAGGAATTTTGATGCGCGCTTCGAAGCGGCCGTATTCCTGAGCGAAGAGTCCCTGGCTTTTCAAGCGGGCAGAAGTGTAATTTTTCTCGGTGTCGTCGGCACCGATGTAAGTTTCCTGTAAAGCTGTGATGACAAGGTTTCCATCTTGAATCGAAACATTCTGTGGGTGCCTGGTGTAGGACTGCATTTCATTGTTGCCCCAGCCTTTGCCGCCGAGATCGTAGGTCCATTTCCGCGGATCGGGAGCGGAACCGTCGTGACCGTCAAATTCGTCGCTCCAGACCAGGGTCCAGCCGGGGCGCGAAAGTTGTGCGAAGCTATAAATTCCTCCACGCGCATCCGCGAGCATGACCGCGAATAGGGCTGCGGCCGCCGAGAAACCCGCGAGCCGCCAGACATTGAGGTTCATTTTGAATGCCGGTCCGCAAACTCTAATCATTTTGGAAGTTGAACACGGCGCATGACGATCGTTCCATCGCCATCGTGGATCGCGGTGGTATCGGCGGGACGATCCTTCCTCAAAAATAATCCTTCGGGCAGCGAACCATGCTATGCAGCAGATGTCGGCAAGTCAACCGGAGGCGGATGCTGGTGAGGAAAGGTTGCCGGGGAGTCGTTTAACAACCGTGAGTTCCTTGTTCCCGAGGCGGCTGCGAGGATAGGATACGCAGATGGAGCCGTGGTTCCCGATCGAGACCGAGCGCTTGCTGCTGCGCGAATTCCGCGCCGGCGATGAGCATGACATCCAGGAATATGCCGGCGATCCAGAGGTGGCGAAATTCATGGAGTGGGGAACAAATGACCTGGCCACCACCAGAGCCGTGCTGGCGAATTGGATACAAGATCAGGAGCGTTGGCCGCGCGATTCCGTGACGCTGGGCATCGAGCTGAAAAGTGGGTGCCGGCTGATCGGCGGGATTCGGCTGACGGTAAAAGACAAAGTCAACGAGACGGCCGATATTGGTTACAGCTTGAACCGCCAGTATTGGCACCGGGGCTATGCGACAGAAGCTGCTCGCGCGGTTTTGAATGCCGCGTTCCACAGTCTTGGCTTGCATCGGGTGTGGGCCACTTGCGATCCGGCGAACCACGCTTCGTATCGAGTGATGGAAAAGTTGGGTATGCGAAGAGAAGGCTTCTTCCGGAAGGACGTGAAGCAAAGGGGCGAGTGGCGCGATTCCTATCTCTACTCCGTCCTGAAGGAAGAGTGGCTGAGCAGGTGATCGAGACGCGGCTAGCGGGATTCCCCTCTGACCGTTCATCTGCGGTTTGCTTTCCGCCCCTGTAACCCATCCGAACGCCGCGGCAAACTTCTTTGACATCCTTGTGATCGCATGCTACTTTTCATGCTGTAACCGCCGATCGCAAGCGCCAGGCGGCTGGGCCAAAGATATTTCGACCCGCCAGCATTTTTGTCTCGAAAATCCTCCACATGCAGGTTAAATTTGATTTCTCTGCCTAACACCGCAGCAGCAGGGAAACGCTCTAACGAGGGACAGGGTGCTTAAACTACGGAAAGTAGAGATGTTAGGCTTCAAGTCATTCTGCGAAAAGACGCAGATCACTTTTAGCGGGAATGGGATCACTTGTATCGTCGGGCCCAATGGCTGTGGAAAATCCAATATCGTGGACGCCATATCTTGGGTGCTGGGCGAACAAAGCCACAAGTCCCTGCGCGCGGAACGCATGTCCGACTGCATTTTTAATGGCACCGCGAAGCGACCGCCGCTCGGCCTCTCGGAAGTGATGTTGACGCTGGTGGACGAGGAATTGGCGCAAGCCGCGGCACTGGTGCTCGACGGGCCGGAAGAAAAAACCGCCGCGGAGGCGATCGAAGAAGCGACTGCAGAAATTTGCGGTGACAATGTAGAGAACGCAGAGAACCAACCCTCCGCCGGAGCGGAAACCGGCCCCGAAGGAATCGCCGCAGTTCCCGACCAAACAAAATCTGGCAAACCCTGGAAAAAACGTGGGGTCGAGAAACCCACGATGCGCCTGAAGCCAGGCGAAGTGGTGATCGGCCGCCGGCTGTATCGCTCCGGGCAAAGCGAATATCTGATCAACGGGCGAGCGGCCCGCCTGCGCGATATTCAGGAAGTATTCATGGGCATGGGCCTGGGCCCAGACTCCTACGCGATTATCGAGCAGGGCCGCATCGGACAGATTTTGAATTCGAAGCCGACGGATCGCCGCGCGATCATCGAAGAGGCCGCGGGCGTGACGATGTACAAGACGAAGCGCCGGCTGGCGGAGGCCAAGCTCGAAGCTTCGAAAGTGAATCTTTCGCGTGTGAACGATATTCTCGTCGAAGTCGACAAACAATTGGGCTCGTTGAAACGCCAGGCGTCCAAGGCCCGCCGTTACGCGGAACTTCGCGAACAAATGCGCGGATTAATGCGCACGGTTCTGGCGAGCAAAGCCAGGGAGCTGGATTCCGAAGCCGAGCGCCTGGAAATCGCGCTTCGCGAGGCGGCCACGGCCGAAGAGTTCGAGGCGCACACGGTGCATGAGCTTGAAGGCGAGGTGGAGCGACTCTCTTCGCGCACCTATGAACTCGATGGCGAGCTGCGGCAAACGCAGAATTTTCTGGGACAAGCGGCGCTGGAACTCGACCGCGCCGAGAATCGCATCCTGTTCAATCGCGAACAGGTGGCTCAATTGGGCTCGCGCTCGGAGAAGCTGGCATTGGAAATCGAGCAAGCCGAAAATCAAACCGCGCTAATTGACGGGCGCACCCGGTCGCATCGCGAATCGGTCTCTACTCTGCGCGAAGAAACGGGGCGCCTGGATGCGGCGCTCAAGACCATGCTCGAGCGCGCCGCGGCCGGCACCGAGGAGCAAGGCTCGCTTGAATCGCGCATCGAAGATCTGCGCCGCTCCGCGATCCGGCTGGGTGAAGAAGCTGTCCGCTGTCACGCCGACTCGGTGCAAGCCGAGGAAGCCTTCGAACGACACAGCCAAGCCCTGGTGCAGCGCGAACATTCGCTGCAACAGGTGGAAAACACGTGCATCGATCTCGACCGGCGTTCGCGCGAGAGTGAAGTGACCTGGCATGAGGTCTCCCTCCAAGCCCGCGAGATGGAGCAGGCTGTGCGCACCGCGCAGGCGCGCATTGAAGAGCTGCGCGTAAGCCAGCAGGAAGCCAGCCGCCGCGTCGAAACCACGCGCGAGGAATCGGCCGCCGCTCGCGCGCGCCGGTCCTCCGTCGAACAGATCCTGAACGAGCGCGCGTATAGCGCGGAGGCTGTGCAAAAACTTTTCTCCGCGGATCGAGACGGCTCCGGGCGGGGGTTCCGCGCCGTTGGCGTGCTGGCGGATTACGCCGAGGTGGAGGAACAATACGAAAGCGCGCTGGAACAATTTCTGCACGAAGAGCTCGAATACGTTGTGGTGGAAACGTTCGACCACGCGCGCGCCGGGGTTTCCCTGCTGCGCGACGAAATGGGCGGCCGGGCCACGTTTTTCGTCGATTCCGTGCGGAACTTGCAATGGTTGCCCAGCGAAATGCCCGCTCCCATCCTGGCCGATCCCGGGGTGATTTCGCGGCTCGACCGGCTGGTGAATTTCCGCGATCCGCTCGGCGCGGCAGCCAAGCAATATCTGCCGACCCTGCGCGCCGCCTACCTGGTGGAAGATGGGGCGGTGGCGGAAAAACTGGCGCGCGAAAATCAGCAAATGTATTTCGTCACGCTCGACGGCACCTGCTATCACGGCCGGATGGTAAGCGGCGGCAGGCCCGGCGATGCGGGCCCCCTGGCGCTGAAGCGGGAATTGCGGAGCCTGGAAGCCGATGCCACGCGGCTGGAACACGCGGCAGCGTGGGCGCAGGCTGACCTGGCCCGCATTCAACAGGAATTGCGCGAGGCGGAATCCGGCCTGGGCCCGATGCTCTCGCAGCACGTGGAGGCGGAAAAGTCGCTGGTGGCGGCCACGCACCAGCGGGAACAGACTCTGGCCGAGCTCGGCCGTTTCCAGCAGCAGCTGACAGAGTGCCAGCAGGAAATTTCGCGGCTTCGCGGGGAGGCCACGGTCGCGCGCGAACGCGCCGAACTGGCGCGCGTTAAACAGGCCGAAGCAGGCCACGAGCGAGCCACTTTCGAAGCAGAAGCGGTGCAAACCGCCGAGAGGCTGACGGCATCGCGCCAGGAATTGGTGGAGCAGCGGGAACAACTCACAGTTCGCCGGGAAGAGCTGGCCACCATGTCGGAACGCCTGGCGAGCGCCGAATTGCTGGCGCAGCGCCTGGAGGAGGAATTGCGGCAGGCGCAGGAACGCGCAGGAATGCTGCGAGAGCAAACAATCACTCTCTCCCGCGAGCGCACGGAGCTAGAAACGAATATCATCGAAGTGGAAGCACAACTCGAGACTTTCCGCGCCGAGAAGGCGCGCCTGGATGAGCGCAAAGCGCAACTGGAGAAAGAGTGGGAAGAAGTTCGCACGCGAAATGTCACGCTGGACGATTCGCTGCGCGTGAAGCGCCAATCGCTCGATGAAGTCCGCAACGCGCGCACCCAGCGCGAAATTGAAAAGGCGCGCAACGATTCCGACCGCGACCATCTGCGCCAAACGTGCCAGGCCGAAGTGAATTGCCATCCCGAGGAACTGATCGTGCAGGAACAGCAACTCCTCACCGGCGAAGAGCTGATCGCCGCCGACACCAGCTACAACGAAATGAAGGCGCGCATCGAATCGATGGGGCCGGTGAACATGATGGCCCTCGAGGAATATCAGGAATGCGAGCAGCGCTCTGAATTCCTGACGCGCGAGCGCGACGACCTGGTGGAATCAATCCAGAATACACAACTGGCCATCGCCGAGCTGGATCAGATTTCGCGGCAGAAATTCGAAGAGGCCTATACCGTCATCAATCGCAACTTCGCGGTGGCATTCCAGGCGCTGTTCGGCGGCGGCACGGGCGAGATGCGCTTGACCGAGCCGGATAGTTCCGGTGACGCAGGCATCGACGTAGTGGCGCAACCGCCTGGCAAACGGCTGCAAAATGTGCTGCTGCTTTCGGGCGGCGAGAAAGCGCTGACGGCGCTGGCGTTGCTGATCGCCATCTTCCATTACCGGCCCAGCCCGTTCTGCATCCTGGACGAGGTGGATGCGCCGCTCGATGAATCGAACGTGGGCCGCTTCACCAAGATGCTTTCGGGAATGAGCGAGCAGACGCAATTCATCGTCGTCACGCACAACCGGCGGACGATGGAAATGGGAACGGTTCTTTACGGCGTGACGATGCAGGAGCCCGGCGTCTCGAAGCTCGTCTCCGTGCGCTGGGAAGAAGCGCAGCAAATGGCGGAAGCAAAGACCAACGCGGCGTAGCGCTGTTTTGATCGAAACAACCCGGCGAGAGCAGGCGCGGGCGGCGAAATCAAGAGCGTTGCGTCATTTGCGCTTCTCATGAGCTGGTACAACCAAGAATCGCCCGTAAGGCTTCGCTTTATTCCCTCGTTCTCGTTTTCCTCAGCCTGAATTTCTTCGCAGTTGACAACTCCCCCTCCTGCGCTATTATGTGCGCCTCCCGAAAGGAAAGGCAACCCAGTGGCTTCTTTTCAATTGAATCCTGTGGTGGTACGCGAAACAAACTTCGGTGGAGTGAAACTGCGCGGGCGCGGGAAAGTCCGCGACATTTATGAAATCGGCGATCGCCTGCTAATCGTGGCGACCGACCGGATCTCGGCGTTCGACGTGGTGCTGCCCACGCCCATTCCCGACAAGGGGCGGGTGCTCACCCAGCTCTCGCTTTTCTGGTTCGATCAGCTTGCCGGCGTAGTACCGAACCACGTGGTGAGCGGGACGGAATTCCCCGCCGAGTTGGCCGGTTACGAGAATGAACTTCAGGGACGAGCCATGTTGGTGCGCCGGACCGAGCCGATCCCGATCGAATGCGTGGTCCGCGGATATCTCTCCGGCTCCGGCTGGAAGGAATATCAGGCGCAAGGGAGCGTGTGCGGCATCGCACTGCCCGCCGGGCTTCGAGAATCGGACAAGCTGCCCGAAGCGATTTTCACGCCCTCCACGAAGGCGAGCAGCGGCCACGACGAAAATATTTCTTTCGAGCAGGCAGCGGCGCGGATCGGAGCGCCCCTGGCCAATCGTCTTCGAGATTTGAGCCTGGAAATTTACCGCCGCGCCGCGGGCTTCGCCGCCGAGCGCGGCATCATCATTGCCGACACGAAATTCGAATTTGGCATCGCGAACGATAAAGTGATCTGGATCGATGAGGCATTGACCCCCGATTCATCGCGATTCTGGCCGGCCTCCGAATATGCGCCGGGCCGCCCGCAACCTTCCTTCGACAAGCAATACGTGCGCGATCACCTGGAACGAATCGGCTGGAACAAGCGGCCGCCCGCGCCGGAATTGCCCGCCGATGTGGTGGCAGGCACACGCGCGAAATATCGCGAAGCGTACGAGCGGATCGCCGGCCACCCGCTCGATTAAAGTATTGCGGCATTTATCACGAAAACCTGATTGGCTCTTTCCAGTAGGAGCCCGGCAGCAACGCTACAGCAACCGTATCTGCGGAGTGCACGAACGTGAGAGATCAACTCGAAGCCCTGATTGGGCAGATGGTGGAACGAGGAATTTTGTTGGAAGAAGCCAAAGTGGAGTTCGAGAAGAAATTCATCAAGCGCGTGCTGGAGCGTTCCGGCGGCAACCAGTCGCGCGCGGCGCGCGAACTCGGCATCCATCGCAACACCTTGAGCCGAAAAGTGGACGAGTACAAGCTCGATGGCCGTCCGCGGCACCGCCGCTAAAGTTCCTCCAGCGCAGTCAGCCCCGGCCCCAATAGAAACGGCCGCTCCCGCGATCGCGAGAGCGGCCGTTCTACTTTTCAGGCGCGACTGAGTGCCAGGATTTCACGGTCTCTTGGGAGGAAGCTTGTGCGGCTTGTGTTGTCCCGGCGCCGTTTTTTCCGCCGGAATGTCTTCGGGATTTACTTTGGCCTTCTCCCAGTGGAGCAAAAACGGCTGAGTGTCATACGAAGCGAGCGTCCCCGAAAAGCGAACTCCGTCATCTTTCTGGAGGCGGCTGACTTCGGGCTGGCCTTCGACCTTCACATCCATATTCGCCGTCGTCGCCGCTTCCATGGCTTCCGGCGTCGGACCCGTGAAGACTCTCAGATCCACATTATCGGTGGCCGACGCCACTTCGATCACTTTCCCCACGACTTCCGGGAATTCCGAACCGCAAACCGTGAGCCAGGTGATCTTGGCCTTATCGCCTCCCGCTTGCAAATCAGTCAGGACGGTAAGGATGTTGCTGGCTTGCCGAACCTTGTCGAGGTCAGCCGCACTCGGAATCGAATAGCCGGCCGGCGGAGTGGGAGCCTGGCCGGCGAGTTGAATCATCTCGTTCATCTGCGAATCGATTAAGGTGTCGCAGCCGGGCTGTTGATAGGCCAGCAGCCGCTTGCGCAAGTAATCGCGCACTTGCGCTTCGCCCGGCCCCTTCAATGCCACCGCACGCGCGAGGTCCCAGAAGCCGTTCAACGATTCCGGAGGATTTTCCTGCAGGTAAGCCACGCCGATGCGGAAATAAGTAACGCCATCGGTGGGATTGCTTGCCAGCGCTGCTTTGAAGGATTCGATCGCGGACTTGTAATCCTTCAAAATCATCGAAGCGTAGCCCGCCGTGTAGTTGCAGAGCGCCGAGGGCGCCTTCTTCTGTTCCGTGAACTGGTCGTCCGTCATGCTGGCCGGCTTCTGAATCTCACCAAGCGCCTTCAGACAACCCAATGCGGCTTCGCGCGCCTTCGTCGCGTCCTGCGCGGCAGTGGGGGCTTTTTCGCTGAATGAATAATTGAACGCAAGTGTCCGGGTATAGAGAGCCTGAAGACGCGTGCCCGCGTCGAGCTTATCGCCAAAGGTGAGCAGCTTGTCGACGTACTCGATCACCTTGGGAAAGTTCTTCAGTTGGTTGTACGCGGGATAATAAAGCTGGTAGATGTAGGGCAGGAGCGAGGAATTGGGAAACTTCGCGACGAAATCATCGAGGAGCTTGATTTGCGCCTGGGGATCCTTCTCCGTGCGCGCCGCTTGATACGCGTTGTACTCCGCGATCGTGTAGGCGGGCTTCTGCTCCTGCTGCGCAGCGGCCTGTGCTGCCGCCGGCGAAGCGGGCGAAAAGAGCAAAGCGAGAAGCATCAGAGCGATCCCGTTACCGGCAACCCACGTTCGCGTCATCTTGTTCCTGCCTCCTTGGCTAGAGCCATCCTCTGAAGAATGAGAAAACAGTTCCTGTATGTCAATGGAAATTCAAGGTCTTTGGAGCTTCCGAATTATAGGGAATGGGCCTAAGGGGCGCAAGGGCAATCACGACCGGAATTTCGCCGATGCGCATCCTGGCGGTGCTCCCGTGTCATTCGAGACTAGATGATAAGATGGTGAATTCGGCGGAATGGTCGCCTGAGGAGATTCCTGTATGGAGAACTCAAAGGCGCTGTCTGGACAAACTGCTCTGATCACCGGGGGCAGCCGGGGGATCGGCCTGGCCATTGCCCAGCGGCTGGGACATTTAGGGGCGCGAGTGAGTTTGTGCGCGCGCAATGGAGAAACTCTCGAGACTGCCGCCGAGGGACTGCGAAAGGAAGGAATCGAAGCAGTGGGCTTCCCTGCCGACATTGGACGCGCGAATGAGGTTGCCGCACTTATCGAAAATACGCACAGAGCTCTGGGAGAGGTCGATATCCTCGTCAATAACGCTGGCATCGGGCTGTCCCGCCCGCTGCATGAAGTGGGCGAAGAAGAATGGGACCGCCTGATGGACACAAATCTGAAGGGAGTGTTTCTGGTGAGCAAAGCGGTGGTGCCGGAAATGATTCGCCGCCGGAGGGGATACATCGTCAACATCAGTTCGCTGGCGGGCAAGAACGCTTTCCCCGGCGGGGGAGTTTATTGCGCCTCGAAGTGGGGCTTGCTGGGCCTGAACAATTGCCTGGCTGAGGAGTTGCGCGGCTACGGCATCCGCGTGAGCGCGGTTTGCCCCGGCAGCGTGGCCAGCGAGTTCTCGCCGCACGCAGGGAAGAACGAGCAGAAAATGCTCCAGCCGGACGATGTGGCCCACGCTGTGGCGATGCTGGTCACCGCCGCGCCGCAAAGTTTCATCAGTGAAGTCCTGATGCGGCCCACGCAAAAGCCCTAGCGGGACGAATCGCGCCACCGCTCGATGGCGCGGTTGACTAGGCCGGAGGCGGGGAATCCGCGGCCGGCCAAAGCCAGCCGTTTCCAGTACTTGCCCCGGGAAGTTCCCTCTGTGAATCCTATTGCCAGTAGTCGCATCTAACGCTTTGGACTTGAATGATTCAAGTTTGAACTAACATGCCAACCCATTACCAGGGACCCAAACACGAAGTTCGGGCGCTCGACGCTTACATTCCCTTGTTTCGCGCGGCCGACACCCTGGCCGGGCGCAGCGCCGCTCGCCTGGAAGCGGCGGGAGTGACGCCCGGCCAGTTCGCCGTACTAGAAGCGCTGTTGCACCTGGGTCCGCTCTGCCAGCGTGAACTGGGTCAAAAGCTTTTGCGCGCCGGCGGCAATATCACGATGGTGGTGGACAACCTGGAAAAGAACGGATGGGTCCGCCGTGTGCGCGGCCGCGACGACCGCCGGTTCGTGGCTGTCCATTTAACCGCGGAAGGAAAACGCCTGATCCAGCGGATTTTTCCCGAGCACGCGGCAGCCATCAGCAATGAAATGAGCTGCCTGACAGCGGCGGAACAGGAAACGCTGCGGCGGCTGTGCCGCAAGCTCGGGCTCGGCAATCGTAAAGAACTTGAAAAGAGGAGACGATCATGATTCAAGTACGGCCAAGCAACGAACGAGGTCATGCGAACATCGGCTGGCTGAACAGCCAGTTCTCATTCTCCTTCGCCGATTACTACGATCCCAAGCACATGGGCTTCCGGGATCTGCGCGTGATCAATGAAGACCACATCGCGCCGGGCCAGGGATTTGGCACCCACCCGCATCGCGACATGGAAATCCTGACGTGGATTCTGGAAGGCGAGCTGGAGCATCGCGACAGCATGGGCTCCGGCGCCGTGATCCGGCCCGGAGAGTTGCAACACATGACGGCGGGCTCGGGGATCACCCACAGCGAGTTCAATCCTTCGAGGACCCAGCCGGTGCACTTGCTGCAGATTTGGATTCTGCCGGAAAAGCGCGGCCTGAAACCGGGCTATGAACAGAAGGAATTCCCGGACGCGGAACTGGCGGGGAATTTTCAGCTTCTTGCGGCGCACGACGGCCGTGACGGCGCGCTGCGGATTCATCAGGATTCTGAACTCTACGTCGCGCGGATGAAGAGTGGTGGAACGGCCAGTCATGAGCTGAAATCGGGGCGCCACGCCTGGGCGCAAGTGGCCCGGGGCGCCGTCACGCTGAACGGCAAAGCGCTCGGACCCGGGGATGGCGCAGCGATCAGCGGCGAAGAGCGTCTTAATTTCGCTGCCATCGCCAATTCGGAAGTCCTGTTGTTCGATCTGGCTTGAAAAATACCTCCGGCGCGCGTTCTGCGGGGCACGCGCCGGACGAAATTGGAGAACAACATGGAAAAGTATCTATCCCTCGCCGGGCGAATTCTGATCAGCATTCTTTTTTTATTCAGCGGAATCTTCAAGATCACCCACTGGCAGATGATCTCAGGCATGCTAGCTGCAATGAAAATTCCACTCGTGCCTATTGCACTTCCTTTGGTCGTGCTCGTTGAACTCGGCGGAGCGGTGTACATCGTAGCCGGATACCAATCACGAATTGCCGCGCTGGTACAATTCCTTTATTTGATCCCCGTCACCCTCCTATTTCACAATTTCTGGGCATTTCAGGGCGCGCAGCGGCAGGATCAAATGGGCCATTTTCTGGCGAATTTAGGGATCATGGGCGGGCTGCTGCTCTTGGCGGCCAACGGCGCAGGCGGGCTTTCCGTGGATGCCTCGCGCAAACCGGACGCATTTGCAACCCCGACTCCCAGATAAGGTAGGATTGCGCAGACAGGCGAATCGCGCACAATTGAAACGGAATCCGAGCAGTGTCCCGCCGGAATGGCAAGGAGGAAGACCATGATTTTAGTAACCGGGGCTACTGGAAAGCAGGGAGGCGCAGTTGCACGGCAGCTTCTGGCCCGCGGCTTCCAAGTGCGCGCGCTGGTCCGTGACCGGCGCAATCCGGCGGCACAGGCAGTTGCTGTGCAAGGAATTGAGTTGGTGCGAGGCGATCTGACCGACCGCGCTTCGCTCGATAAAGCGCTGCAAGGCGTCACAGGCGTTTATTCCGTGCAGGCCCTCGGGCTCGCCGAGGGCGAAGTTCGTCAGGGGACTACACTCGCGGATGCCGCCAAGGCAGCCGGGGTGAAACATTTCGTCTATTCTTCGGTGGCAAGCGCCGGACTAAAAACCGGTATTCCTCATTTTGAGAGCAAGTGGCGAATCGAAGAGCATATCCGCAAAATTGAGTTGCCCAGCACGATCATTCGTCCCGTATTTTTCATGGAAAACTGGAGTTACCAGCGGGATTCGATTCTTTCCGGAACGCTGAGCCTGCCGCTCGATCCGGACCGCAAGCTTCAGCAAATTGCCGTGGAAGATATCGGCGTGTTCGCGGCAATGGCGTTCGCCGATCCCGGCAAATGGATCGGGCGGGCGATTGATATCGCGGGCGACGATCTCTCGATGATCGAAACTGCCGGCGTACTCGGCGAAGTGCTCGGCCGAAAGGTGAATTATGTCCAGATTCCCTGGGACAAGATGCTGGAAGCGCAGGGGCCGGAACTGACAATCATGTTCAAATGGTTGAATGAAGCCGGCTTCAACCTGGACATCGCCGAGCTGCGCAAGGAGCATCCCGGATTGCGCAGCTTGAAAGATGATCTCGCCGCTCAAGGCTGGAGCAAATCAGCAACCAGCAGCGCTCGAAATTAAAGGCATGGCTGGACAGGCGGGCGCTTCGCTCGCCATTGGAGAGAACAGATGCCAATTTCAAAGCAGGCTGCCACCAAATATCCCATTCACGAACTGCTCAGCCAACGCTGGAGCCCCCGCGCATTTTGTGACCGGCCCGTGGAGCCGGAAAAGTTGCTCAGCCTACTCGAAGCCGCGCGCTGGGCTCCCTCGTCGAACAACGAACAGCCCTGGCGATTCATCATCGCCTCGCGCGACAACCCCGTTGAATTCGAGAAAGTCCTGGCCTGCCTGATGGAAGGCAACGTGGCCTGGGCGAAGCGCGCCTACGCATTGATCCTGACGGTGGCTAAGATCACTTTCGACCGCAACGGCCAGCCGAACCGCCACGCTTTCCATGATGTGGGCATTGCCACCGAAAACTTGGCGCTCCAGGCGACGGCTGTGGGCCTGGTGGTCCATCCGATGGCGGGTATCTATCCGCAGAAAGCTCGCGAGATATTTGGGATTCCGGAAGATTATGACGTGGTGGCCGCTCTTGCCGTTGGATATCCCGCGGATGAGTCGAGTCTTTCGCTGGAACTTCGCGAGCGCGAACTCGCGCCGCGGAAGCGCAAGCCGCTCGAGGAGATTGTCTTTACTGGCCGGTGGGGCCAAACATCACGCCTGCTCGCTGAAGAAGTTTCAAGTACAACACCGTAATTGTCCGTGGTCATTCTGCGGCCGCCGCCGGCCCGAAGCGCGCTGATTGCGTGTTGGATGCTCCAGCAATTTCACTTCCCGTGGAATCATCCGGGACGCAAACAACGCGCTGCGCTTGGGATGACGGAGAATGAAGTCCCCCCGGCCGTCCGCTACATTCTCGGCAGGACAATTCCCTGCTGCGCTTGATACTTGCCCTTTTTATCTTTGTAAGAAATCTCGCAGACTTCGTCCGATTCGAAAAAAATCACCTGGCAAAGGCCTTCGTTGGCGTAGATTTTGGCGGGCAGCGGCGTGGTGTTGCTGATTTCGAGGGTGACAAATCCCTCCCACTCCGGCTCGAACGGCGTCACGTTGACGATGATGCCGCAGCGCGCGTAGGTGGATTTGCCCACGCAGATCGTCAACACGGTCCGCGGAATCCGGAAATATTCCACCGACCGGCCCAACGCGAAAGAGTTAGGGGGGATAATGCAAACGGGTCCCCGGAAAGTGACAAAGGACTTCTCGTCAAAATTTTTCGGGTCGACAATGGAACTGTTCACATTGGTGAAAATCCGGAATTCATCGGCCACGCGCAAATCGTAACCGTAGGACGAAACGCCGTAGCTGATCACGCCATCGCGCACTTGCCGGTCGGCGAACGGCTCTATCATCTTGTGCTCCAGCGCCATCCTGCGAATCCAGCCATCGGATTTGACACTCATCGGGACATCTCCTGGAACAGTGGTTGGGTGAGTCGCGTTCAAAAGGGCAGCGCATCTTAGTACAGGGCAAGCGGCTTGACAACCCGCAACTGACTGTCTAGCATAGGCTTCCTTTCCTCTAAGTGTTTAACTGTGAACGGTTAGCGGTGATACTCTTACCGGAAAGTTTTCAGGGTGATAAGTTGCCGTGAATTGTCCAACGGGGAGGCTGGCGTGATAAAACTCGATATCGTCAACGCTGTCGTCCAGCGAACAAACATAACCCGAACCAAGGCAGAACAAGCGGTAGAGACCGTATTTGAAGCCATGAAGAATGCGCTGGGGCGTGGCGAACGCATCGAGCTCCGCCGTTTCGGCGTGTTCAATGTCAAGCCGCGGAAAACCGGCATCGGCCGCAATCCTCGCACTGGGGAACAAGTTAGCATCCCGCCGGGCAAAGCGGTCCGGTTCAAACCTGGGAAAGAACTGCAGACACTCTAGGCGCATCCCTCCCGCCACCGAGTTGTTCGAATGGCGTCGTTTCAACTCTGTAGGTTTCTCCATTTCCCCTACGTAGTCTATTCTGCTGAAGTGAGCGTTCCTTAGGGAATCTTCCGCAATGGAGCAAGCATCGAATCCGGAAGGCGGTTTAGAAGACTTTTCATGAGCAGCGGGAACGGTCACGGTCAGCCACCCATCGAACTGCTGGAGAACCAGTTCCAGCCGGTCTTCGAAGTGGCGATGGCGGCACCCATCCGGCGCAAGCGGCCGTGGGTGCTCGCGCTCATACTTTTTGTGTTGACGATTCTTTCGACGCTGGCGGTGGGAGCGCAATTCGCTCAAGCCTACGCGGCAAATCTGGCGCCATTTACTTCCGACATTAATCCCTTCGAGGGAATCGCAGCGGCGTTCGTTCATCCCAATCTTCTGCTGCTCGGCATTCCCTTTGCGTTCACGCTGCTGGCGATTCTGCTGGCACACGAGCTGGGCCACTATTTCGCTTGCCGCTATTACGGCATCGACGCCAGCTATCCATATTTCATTCCGGCGCCGACGATCATAGGTACGATGGGGGCATTTATCCGCATCCGCTCGCGGATCATCAACCGCACGGCATTATTCGACGTCGGCCTATCGGGGCCTGTTGTTGGTTTCTTGTTTGCGGTACCGGCGCTGGCGCTGGCGATTGTGTATTCCAAAGTCGTACCGGGAGCGCAATCGGACGCGCTGATCGTTTTCGGAAATCCGCTGCTGGTGAAATTATTGATCGCGATCTTGCGCCCCGGCATTTCACCCAACGATTTGCTTCTACATCCCGTGGGCCGGGCCGCCTGGGTGGGACTTTTCGCCACCGCCTTGAACCTGTTGCCGGCTGGCCAACTTGATGGCGGGCACATCGTTTACAGCCTGGCCAGTGAAAAACACCGCCAAATTTCACTGGCCGTGGTGGCCGTGCTCTTCTTATTAGGGGGGCCGGCGCTCCTGCACACAATGCTGAACGTTTCCATGCCTCAGATCTTCATCGAAGAATGGCCCGGATGGGCGTTCTGGGCGGTGCTGCTGCTGGCTTTCGGGTTCCGGCATCCGCCGCTGCTGGACCGCTGGCAACCACTCGATCAAAAGCGCCGTATTTGGGCCGTGATAGCCCTGGTCGTTTTTATTCTCTGCTTCACTCCCATGCCCTTTTTCATCCGCTAGCCTGGACTTTGACGAGTCTCGAGATCGACTGTGCGGCGCACCTGCGGGATTCAGGTACTAGAAACTTGTTTTGACCTCCTGACGTGGAGGGATATGATGCGCGCACTTGGCGGAGACGCGCCGTTCGCGTCCGTCCTGTTTACATGGCCACACTCGATCGCACGCTCAATCTTCGCGACTTGATCTTCTTGATTGCCGGCTCGGTGATCGGCTCGGGTATTTTCCTGGTGCCCGGCGCGATCCTGCGGCAGGTAAACGGCTCGGTGGGGTTGGCGCTTGCCGTGTGGGTCTGCGGCGGCCTGCTCTCGCTTTTGGGAGCCTTAACGTACGGAGAACTCGCCGCGATGAATCCCGCCGCGGGCGGCTTGTATGTTTATATCCGCGATGGATTCGGGCGGCTGCCCGCATTCCTCTACGGCTGGACGCTTTTTCTCGCGATCGCCACGGGTTCCATTGCCACGCTCGCGGCCGCCTTCAGCGCGTACATGGGCCAGATTATTCCGCTCTCTCCTTTTGGCATTAAGGCAGTGGCGGTGGGGATGATTGCCGTGGTTACGGCGGTGAATGTGTGGGGCACGCGCAAAAGCGCGGACATGCAGAATTGGACGACGCTGATCAAGGTCGTGGCAATTCTGGTGATGAGCGGCATTCTACTCGCGCTGGGCCGCGGCTACAGCGCCACAATGCATGCGATGTGGCCGGCACAGCACGGCGGAATCGCGGCCAACTTCGGCATCGCCATGATTGCGGTGCTGTGGGCCTACGAGGGCTGGCAATTCGCGAGCTACAGCGCGGGAGAAGCGAGCAACCCGCAGCGGGATTTTCCACGCGCATTTCTTGTGGGGACAGTTTTCCTGATGGTGATTTATCTGATTGCCGTGATTTCCTATCTCGCCGCGCTTGGGCCGGAGAGGGTAGCAGGTTCGGATACGATTGCCGCAACGGCGATTGACGCAGTTCTCGGTCCGGGATTCGCGAAGCTGGTCGCGCTGATGATTTTGGTTTCCACGTTCAGCGCCGCCAACAGCATTCAACTTACGGCGCCTCGCGTTTTCCACGTCATGGCCAAGGACGGCCTGTTTTTCCGGCGCCTTGCCGAAGTTCATTCGCGATTTCGAACTCCGGCCATTGCGGTACTGGCCTGCGGCGCATGGTCGGCGGTGCTGGTATGCCTGGGAAGCTTTCAGCAATTGTTCACGTACGTGATTTTTACAGGATGGATTTTTTATGGGCTCGCCGCGGCCAGTATTTTTCAGTACCGGCGGCGCATGCCGGATGCGGAGCGGCCGTATCGCGTTCCCGGCTATCCGTGGACGCCGGCGCTCTTCGTGCTTGCGGCGGCGGCGCTGGTGCTGAACACTATTCTCAGCGGCCCGGCTGGAGCTGCCGAAGGGCTGGGGATTGTCCTGCTTGGGTTGCCGGCGTATCTCATCTGGCGCAGGCGCGGCAACGCCGTCGCGGAGTAGGCGTGGGCAAGCAGGAATGCTTGTGCAACTTCGCGCTAGAACAAGCTGGTTGGGTCTACGTCCACCAGAACTGCGTTTTCTGGAATTTCTTTGGCGGCGCAGAATTCCATGCAGGCCGTGAGCGTTTGGGTGAGCAGAGAACGCTTGGGCGTCTTGAGCAGGAATTGGAAACGGTATTCGCGCCGCAGGCGGGAAAGCGGGGCGGCGGCCGGTCCCAAAACCTTAAGTCCTTTTTCTTCGCGCGGCGCAAAAAATCCGTGAAGCGCGCGCGACCAGCGAATGGCGTTTTCGATTTTCTTGTCACGCACCAGCACACTCGCGAGCGCCGTAAACGGCGGATAGTGCAACATCCGCCGGAAGTAGAGTTCCTTTTCGAAAAACGCGGGATAGTCCTGGCGCGCGGCAAGCTGAATCGCATAATGATCGGGAGTGTACGTTTCCACGAACACTTCCCCGGCGAGCGTGCCGCGACCGGCGCGTCCAGCTACCTGCGTCAGCAATTGGAACGTGCGTTCGGCGGCGCGAAAGTCGGGGCGGCTGAGCGCGAGGTCCGCGGCAACCACGCCGACCAGCGTGACGCGCTGAAAATCGTGCCCTTTGGCCACCATCTGCGTGCCCACCAGAATATCGAGCAGGCCGGAGGCGAATGCGCCGAGCACTTGCTGAAATTCGCGTTTGGTCCGCACCGTATCGCGATCGAGCCGGCCGATGCGCGCCTTGGGAAAATGCTCGCGCAAATATTCTTCCACGCGCTCGGCGCCATCGCCGAAGAAATAAACATACTGAGACTGGCACTTGGGGCAGGATTTCGGAACGTGAATCGAATAGCCGCAATAGTGGCACACCAGTAGGTCGCGCCCCTTGTGATAGGTGAGCGAGATGCTGCAATTTTCGCACTGCACGGAAGCCCCGCAGCTCCGGCAGATCAGGAACCACGAATAGCCGCGGCGGTTGATCAAGATCAGCGCCTGGGTGCCCTCCGCGAGCCGGGCCGCGATGGCAGCTCGCAATGCCTCTGAAATCGGAACGGCCCGGCCCGTGTGGCGGAAGTCCTCGCGCATGTCCACGATCTTCACGGGCGCCATGGGACGATTTTCAACTCGAGTGGTCAGCTCGAGCAGCCGGTATTTTCCGATCCGCGCGTGGTGAAAGCTTTCCATCGACGGAGTCGCCGACCCGAGCAACGCCACGGCCCCTTCCAGCTTCGCGCGCATGATTGCCGTGTCGCGGCCGTGATAACGCGGCGTTTCTTCCTGCTTGTAACTGGCCTCTTGTTCCTCATCGACAATAATCAAGCCGAGATTTTCGAGCGGCGCGAAAATGGCCGAGCGCGTTCCCACCACCACTTGCGCTTCCCGCCGCCGGGCTCGCCACCACTCCCGCGCGCGTTCGATTTTCGGCAAGCCGCTGTGCAATACCGCAACCCCGCCGCCGAACCGCGCCCGCACCAGCCGGCTCATCCACAGCGTGAGGGCAATCTCCGGAACCAGAACCAAAGCGGTGCGCCCTTGCGCGAGCGCCGCTTCGATCGCCGCCAGATACACTTCGGTTTTGCCGCTGCCGGTGACGCCGCTCAAAAGTCCCACCGTAAACGCGCGCGCATCGAGCCAGCCGCGAATTTCGTCCACGGCAGCGCGCTGCTCGGCGTTCAGCAGATTATTCGGGAGAATGAAGCCGGTGTCCCAGGGATCTTCTTCCACGGTGAGAGGCTCTTCCCAGGCGAGCAGCTTGCCTTGTTTCTCGAGGCGCGCTACCAGCGCCCGGGTTACGTCCGCTTTTGCGAGCAATTGCGGCAAGGGCAGGGGCCCGCGCGTCGCGGTCAATATTTCGCGGATTCTTTCTTCTCCCGCTCGGCCTATTCCGGAAGGCGCAGGCTCAGTCGCCGGATTCCAGGCCAGGATTTTTTGCATGCGCGTCTTGCGGTGAAGCGTGATTTCCCGCGCTTCAATCTCGCCGCGCCGCACCAATCGCTCCGCGGCAGCTTCGGCGCCAGGAAGTTTTCGCAGACGCCCGCTGGAGATCCACTCCTCTTCCACTTCGAGGAGTTGGAGAAGAGCCAACTCGCCAATTTCCTGTTCTGTCCGGCTGCCGTGAGCGGCGAGTTCACTGAGCGTACTGCGGCCGGCATCGGTTATGCGCAGTTCGCGCTCGTGGCGGACATCTACTGAAGGTGGCAGCATGGAGCGAAAAGTCTCGCCTACCGGAGCGACATAGTAACTGCTGATCCACCGGCCGAGTTCGACGAGGCGAGGCGGGAGCGCGGGAAACGGGTCGAGCGCTTCGACGATTTCCTTAATCCGTGAAACTTCGGGCCTCTTTTCGGTGATTGCGAGTCCGACGCCTACCATCGCGCGATTGCGAAAAGGAACCACGACGCGCCGCCCGATCAGGTCCGCCGAAGCGAGCGCAGGCGGAACGGCATAGGTGAACGTGGATCGCAGCGGCACGGGAAGCGCGACTTCGCAGAAAATGTCGGCCATGGATTCGACTAGTGTATCAGCATGACGCGAACCCGGTGAATTTGAGGAACAGCGGCCTAGGCGCTGAGGAAGGCGATGCCTGCAAAGATGAGGAAGATGCCGAGCCACTGGCTCCATTCGAGTTTCTCACGGAGGAAGACGGCGGCGAGCAGCACGGTTACGGCCCCGTAGAGTGAGGAGAGGACGCTGGCCACGGCAACCTGCTCGGTCTTGAGCGCCATGTTATTCGAGACGAACGCGATGGAATCCACCACACCAATTCCGCCCACCAGCCACCAATCGATTCCCTTGGGTGGGCGCGCACTTTGCCGCGCCGGCCAGGCCAGAATCGCCAGCGTGACGAAGGTGGTGAGGCGAATCGCCCAGACGGAGACGATTCCACCGACTGCGGGCATCACGCGAAAGCCGAGCAGCCAGAACAAGATGCCGTAGCCGATGGCCGCGACGATAGCCCAATTGACGCCGCGAGCCATGTGACCCGTCAGATGCGGCTCCGCGGAATTTTTGCCGCGCTCCTTCGAGAAGGAAGTTGCCGCCAGCACCAAGCCGATCACGGCAGCGACAAGACCGAGGCCTCGCGTGCGGCGGATTGTTTCGCCACTCAGGATCGAAAGCACCACGGTGAGCGCCGGATAACTTGCGGCGATCGGCGCGACCACCGCCAGTGTGCCCACTTCGAACGAGCGGTAGAGCGCCAGCGTGCTGCCGGTATTGATCAGGCCCGCGAGGATGACCCATTCCCAACCCCGCGTGGTGGTGCCCACCGTGAGCCGGTGCAAGCCGCCCATCGCTTCGATCAAGACGCTCAGCGCCAGGAAGCCGATCAACTGCATGTAAAGCAGCGTGCGGTAGGTGCCGATGCGCCGGGTGGCGAAGCGCGCCATGTAATCGGCGATGCCCCAGACGATCGCGGCGGTCAGGCCGAGAGCGATGCCCACAAATTTTCCTTTCGAAGAATTCGAAGAAGAGCCACGGCTACCGCTGAGCCGCCCGCTTGGGAATTTCCCTGCCGAGTTCGATGAGAACTTTTTTCAAATCGTTCCACACTTCACCCTTGGCGGGGGGATTTCGCAGCAGGTAGGCGGGATGGTAAGTAGCGATTAATTTCGATCCGTGAAAATCGAACCACTGTCCGCGGAATTTTGAGATGCCGGCATTGGTCGAGAGCAGAGTCTGCGCGGCGCACGCGCCGAGGCAGACAATTACTTTTGGCGCGATCACGCCCAATTGACGCATCAGAAACGGCGAACACGTTGCAATTTCGTCTTTTTCCGGCTGGCGATTTTCCGGCGGGCGGCACTTCACCACATTGCAAATGTAGACGTCGCCGCGCTGCAGTCCCATCGCTTCGATCATTTGAGTGAGGAGTTTGCCGGCGCGGCCGACGAATGGAATGCCCTGAATATCTTCATCGTGGCCGGGGCCTTCGCCGACGAAGACCAATTCCGCTTTGCGATTTCCGACGCCGAAGACGATATTCGCGCGCGCTTTGTGCAAACGGCAGCGCGTGCAGTCACCGATGAAGGCGCTGATGAGTTCGAGCGTGTCGCCTTCCACCCGGTCGGCCACATCGAAGAGCGACGGACCTTGCACGATGGGCAGCGACGGGACTACCGGAGGAGGAGCGGTTGCCGCGAAGGGGGCGCGCTGCGTTTGCGTTTTGCCCGCATCGGCGAATGAAACCGGAGGGCGTACTGCTGCAGCCTCTTCCTGTGCCGCCATGGAAGCCTGTGCCGCGCCGGCCGGCGTTCGATCGCGATAAAAAGTCTTCATGCCCAGGTCGTCGTAGTAACGCAGCCAAGCTTCCAATTTCGCGCGCGTTTGATCGTTCATGGCATTGGATTGTATCCGTGAACGGAGCGGAGTTCCAGCGGCACCGGCCAGTTTGTCGAAGAAAGAGTTTACGTGTCAGCGGGGTGGTTGATTACGGAGATGGATTATTTCATCCAGGATCCGGTTGGCCACGTCGAACTTGGTCATTTTGGGGAGAGCGAATTCGCGGCCATCGCGAAGGAAGATGGTCACGATATTCGTGTCCGTATCGAAGCCGGCGCCTTCTCGCGTCACGTCATTGGCCACGATCATGTCCGCGCCCTTGCGAGCGAGTTTGGAGCGGGCGTTCTCGGCGACACTCTCCGTTTCCGCGGCAAAGCCGACAATGATGCGGCTGCCCTTTTCGCGCGCCAGGTCGGCCAGTATGTCTACTGTGGGTTCGAGCTCAACAATCAGATTCTCGCGGCCACGCTTGATTTTCTCCGCGTGCTGGGCCACGGGACGATAATCCGATACCGCGGCGGCCAGAATAGCGGTGGTTGCTTCAGCGGCTTGTTCGCATACCGCGCGATGCATCTCCTCGGTGGTGCGCACTGGAATCCACTCCACTCCGGCGGGCGCGGCAAGATCGGTGGGTCCGCTGATTAAAATCACGCGCGCGCCACGGCGATTGGCGGCGTCCGCAAGCGCATAGCCCATTTTCCCCGAAGAGCGATTGGTGAGATAGCGGACCGGGTCAATGTCTTCGCAGGTGGGTCCAGAGGTGATCAGAATCGTTTCGGCGGCCAAATCATTCCGCAAGCCGAGCACTTCGCGAACGGCGCTGACGATGGCTTCGA
This sequence comes from Terriglobia bacterium, assembly GCA_041490605.1. GTDB lineage: Bacteria > Acidobacteriota > Terriglobia > Acidiferrales > UBA7541 > JBGPTK01. The sequence continues at coordinate 31,863 of JBGPTK010000004.1, forward strand.
AGCCCGCCAGGCGTCCAGCGCCGGTCATCCCGCAAGCAAGATAGCCTTCATCGGGATTCACCACGCGCACTCCGCGCGCGCGCAAAGCGGCGATATTTTCCTGCGTGGCGGGATGCTCCCACATATTCACGTTCATCGCGGGGGCCACGATCACCGGGGCTTTGGTTGCGAGATAGAGCGTGGAAAGGAAATCGTCAGCAAGGCCGCGGGCGAATTTGGCCAAGGCGCCGGCAGTGGCGGGAGCGACGAGCAGCAGATCGATGCGCTGGGCCACGGCGATATGCTCGATCGCGCTTTCCACATTCGCCGGCGCGGCCGAATCGGCGGCGGCGAACATTTCGGTGATTACTTTCTGTCCGGTGAGCGCGGCGAAGGTGAGAGGGGTGATGAATTGCAGGGCGCCGCGGGTCATCACGACCTGCACATCCAGTTTTTCCTGTTGCAGACGGCGCACCAATTCCGCGGCCTTGTAGGCTGCGACGCCGCCTGTCACTCCCAGCGCGATTCTCATCGGCTCCGCGGCGGGATCAGCCCTTGCGCCGCTTTCCATCCTTTTCAGCGGCTTCTTCCGGGGTATCGGGCCGCTCGTATTCGAGCAAACCTTGAGCGAGTTCTTCTTCGGCGATTCGAGTATTTTTGTGAGCCCGCGGATTATCGATCAGCGGCCGGGCTCCCCCCATCAGTTGGCGGGCGCGGCGCGCGAGCACCACGACGTATGCGAACTTACTATCCGGCGCCTCTCTTGAAACCGGCATGCGATCGTTACCCTCCAAAAGATTTAAGGATATTGCGAATGCGGTCTTCGTTGCGCGCTACCGAACAGCCCGCGCCGGTGGCGATTGCCTGCACCTCGCGACCGGCGCGCTGCAGGTTGTCGTTGATCACGGCGTAATCATACTCGTTATAGCGGCGAAGTTCATCTCGCGCCCGGTCGAGCCGCCGCGCGATTTCATCTTCGGCGTCCTGCCCGCGCGCCCGGATGCGCTTTTCCAAATCCTGGCGCGACGGCGGCAAAATAAAAATCGCCAGAGCTCCCGGCACCTTTCTCTTTACCTGCGAGGCGCCCTGGACGTCAATCTCCAGCACCAGATTCTTGCCGCGCTCGCGGGCTTCGTCCAACCATTTGCGGGGAGTGCCGTAACTGTGCCGGCCGAAGACCTGAGCATATTCCAGGAATTCGCCCCGTTCGACCATTCCTCGAAAGGTTTCTTCCGATATAAAATTGTACCACTTGCCGGGTTGCTCGTTGGCCCGAGGGGGCCTTGTAGTACACGAGACCGACCAGAGCATTCCCGGCAACTCCAGAATTTTTTCAACCAGCGTCGATTTACCGGAGCCCGAAGGACCGGAGACGATCAGCACGAGAGGATCTTTCGCCAAGGCCATCATCATTCGACGTTTTGCACTTGCTCCCGCAACTTTTCGATTTCCGATTTCACTTCGAGTCCCAACTCCGTCATGGCCATGCCCTCGGCCTCGGTGCCCGGCGTCTTGGAGAGCAGCGTGTTCGATTCGCGCTGCATTTCCTGCAGAAGGAAATCGAGTTTCTTGCCCGCTTCGTCCGCACCGGTGAGCATGGCTTCGAAATGAAGCACGTGGCTGCGCAGGCGCGACAACTCCTCGCTGACGTCGCTGCGCTCTGCGGCGATAGCTGCTTCCTGCGCCAGGCGCGCCGGATCGAGGGGAGATTCGTGCAGCAATTCTTTCAGCCGCGCTTCCAGGCGCTTCATGTAAGCGGGGCGAATCCGCTGAGCCAGGCCTTCGATCACGGTCACATGCCCGGTGATCGCCTGGAGCCGCCTGCTCAGTTCCGCCGAAAGCACGCGCCCTTCGGACTGCCGCATGTGGTCCAGCCGCTCAAGCGCTTCTTTCAAGCACGCCGAGACCAATTCGCCCAAGCGTTCCAGGTTGTCTTCGATCGATGCGATCGGCGGCGCAATCACGCCCGGCAGCCGGAGGATGGCGGCCAGGTCCGGCTCAGCCTTCATTTGAAACTTCTGGCGCAACTCCTCCGCAGCTTTCAAATACGCCGAGGCAATTTCCCTGTTCACCTCCACCGCGGCGGGACCGGCCGGCTCAAAATGCAAAGTCACGTCCAGGTGGCCGCGGCGAATGCGTTCGCGAATCACCTGCCGGATGGCCGGCTCGAGCGGCTCAAACCCATCGGGCAGGCGCAAGTGCAAATCGAGGAAGCGATGGTTCACGCTGCGCAGGCTGAGACGCAGCGTCCAACCATTTTCTTCGACGCGCGCTTGCGCGTAGCCGGTCATCGATTTCAGAGCAGGAGCAGTCATAGCTGCGCCGGAGCCGCCGGCCGGCGAACGGCCTCGGTATCATGGAATTGCAATTCGTACAGGCGAGCGTAGGTTCCCCGGGAGGCCAGCAATTCGTCATGCGTGCCGATCTCGCAGATGGTTCCCTCGTCGAGAACAGCAATTCGATCGGCGCGGCGGATGGTGGAGAGCCGGTGAGCGATGACGAACACAGTTCGTCCGGTCATCAAATTGTTGAGAGCGTGCTGCACCAGCATCTCCGATTCGGAATCCAGTTCCGAGGTGGCCTCGTCGAGGATCAGGATGGGAGCATCCTTGAGCAAAGCGCGAGCGATGGCGATGCGCTGGCGCTGGCCGCCGGAAAGCCGCATCCCGCGATCGCCGATTCGCGTCTGGTAGCCCTGAGGCAACTCGCCGATAAAATCGTGCGCGAGCGCCGCCTTTGCCGCGGCAGTGACGCGGGCTTCCGGCATGTCCGGTTGGCCGTAGCAGAGGTTATTCCAAACCGTATCATTAAACAAAATCGTTTCCTGGGTCACAATGGCCATCTGCCCGCGCAGGGACCGCAGGGTCACCTCACGCACGTCCACGCCGTCGATGCGAAGCGCGCCCGAGGTGACGGAATAGAAGCGCGGCAGCAAATTCAGCAGCGTTGTTTTGCCCGCGCCACTCGATCCCACCACCGCGATGACGGCTCCGGCCGGAACCGACAGGCGGATGTTCCTCAGAATGTGCGGGCCGTCATCATACGCGAATCTGACGTCATCGAATTCGATGGAGCGGGAGAATCGCGGCAGGACCCGGGCGCCAGGGGCCTCGGCCACTTCTTCCTCGAGTTCGAGGAAACTGAACACTTGAGTGGTGGCGCCGAGCGCCTGTTGAAATTGTTGGTAGATTCCGCCCAGGCGTTTGACGGGTTCATAGACCTTGAACATCGCGTAGGTAAAAGCGAAGAAAATTCCGGTGGTCATCGCGCCGATGCGGATGCGATCGCGCGCATAGAGCAGGATCAAGGTGAAAACGACCGCGCCGAGCAATTCCATCAGCGGCGAAGTGGTGGCGTAAGCGCGCACCCAGCGCATGTTTTCCCGCAGCAGCCGCTGCGCCGTGGCTCCGAATTTCTTTACTTCGAAATCTTCCATGCCGAATGCCTTGACCACGCGATTCCCGCTCACCGTTTCCTGGATGATGTGCGAAAGTTCCGCCAATCGAGTCTGGCTGTTGTGCACCGAATTGCGAATGCGCCGTCCCAGGTTGCCGATGGGCACTACGACCAGCGGCAAAACAACGACCGCGGCGAAAGCCAGGCGGGGATCGAGCCAAGCCAGCACTAACGCCAAAGAAACCAGAGTGAACAATTGACGAAAGAAATCGGCCAGCCACTCGGAGAGCGCGCTGCGCACGCGTTCCACGTCGTTGATGACGGCGGACATCAAGCGGCCGGTCTGGTGAAGCTGAAAAAATTCCAGGGGCTGGTAGATGAGCTTGGCATAAATCTGATTGCGCAAGTCCGTGACCGCGGCCAGGCCAACATATTGGATCATGGTGGAGCCGAAAAATTCCGCGAGGGCCTTGCCCAGAAACAAGGCGCACAAGCAGATCGCAAATACGCTCCAGACCCAATGCACGGAAGACGGCAGGAAACTGTTCAAATAAATGGGATGATTGATGAAGGGAACATGCTCGAGAGGAACCTTTGCGCCGGCCACGTGCGGATTCAAAACAAAATCCACCAGGGGAACGATCATCAGCGCGACCAGGCCTTCCCCAAGGCCCACCAAGCCCATCAGCATTACGGCCACGCTGAGCCGGCCACTATAAGGCCTGACGTAGCGCAGCAGACGCCGAAGTTCGCGCGAAAACGTCACTCGCCGAAATCCTCCACCTTAGGCAACTCTGAGGGACTGATTCGTTACGCTAGAGGCGCGCCGGGCAAAAGTCAAGCCACCGACTTCTCGACATCGCGGTGGACCACTTTCGTGGAATAGCCGTGTTTGCCGAGCGCGCGCCGCATCTCCTCGGCCAACATCACCGAGCGATGCCGCCCGCCGGTGCAGCCGAACGCAATGGTCAAGTAGCTCTTCCCTTCGCGAATGTAATGCGGGATCAGGTAAGAAAGCAGGGACTCGATTCGCCGCAAGAATTGGCTGGTCTGCGGAAAGGACCGGATGTAGCGAGCCACTTTCGGATCCTTCCCGCTAAAAGGCCTCAGGCGGGGCACGAAGTGCGGGTTGGGCAGGAAGCGCACGTCGAACACCAGGTCCGCATCCGCGGGAATTCCGAAGCGATATCCGAAGCTGACGAGCGAAACCAAGAGTTGCTTGCGGCCGGGATTCTGAAAGCGGGTGATGACGAACTGCCGCAGCTCGTGGACATTGAATTTCGAAGTGTCGATGACTACGTCGGCCAGGCGGCGAATGTGCGCCATGCGCTGCTTTTCCAGCCGGATTCCCGCACGCAGGGGAAGATTGTGGCCCATCGGGTGAGGCCGCCGTGTTTCGCTGAAGCGGCGAACCAGCACGTCGTCGCTGGCTTCGACGAACACCAGTGTTGCGCCGTGTTCCGATTTCAAGCGGCGGAAAATTTCCGGCAGACGCGCCAATTGTTCTCCCTCGCGGGCGTCCACCAAAAGCGCAGCGCGTTCGATTTCGCTGCCTCGAACATACAGTTCACTGAACGTGGGAATGAATGCGACCGGAAGGTTGTCCACGCAATAAAAGCCCAGATCTTCGAAGGTCTTGAGGACGGAACCCTTTCCCGAACCGGAGAGCCCGGTGAGAATCACGAGTTGCCGAGTGGGCAGAGTTGGTTGCCGTTTCACCTTGGAGGGGGCCACCTAGCTTTTTACCCGGCGTTGGTGCGTGCTTGGAATTCGGAGATCTTCCCGATACTTCGCCACCGTGCGCCGGGTGACGTGGATGCCCTCTTCGTCCAAGCGTTTGGCAATATGTTCATCGGTGAGCGGGTGGCCGGTGTCTTCGTCCTCGATCATCTTCTTGACGCGACGCTTCAGGGTGAGCAGAGAGACGCCGCCGCCCTGCGGCCCATTCACGGATTCGGAAAAGAAATAGCGCAGCTCGATGACGCCCTGCGGCGTGTGCGCGTATTTATTGGCGACGGCACGGCTGACGGTGGATGGGTGAACGCCCACTTCTTCGGCCACTTCCTTAATCATCATCGGCTTCATCTGATCCGGGCCGTACTCCAGAAAATCGCGCTGGCGGCGCAGAATCACGTCACAAACTTTTATGATGGTGTGCTTGCGCTGTTCGATATTCTTCATCAACTGGACGGCCGCGCTGAAGCGTTCCTTCACGTAATTGCGCACGTCGCGGTCGGCCGCATCGCGCGCCAGAAGTCTTCGATACACCGGGCTCAAGCGGAGCTGCGGCAGGTCTTCGTCATTCATGAACACTTGCCACTCGTCGCCCACCTTGCGGAACTGCACGTCCGGCTCCACCAGCCGGGCCTCCGTCTTGTTGTAGCGCAAGCCGGGCTTGGGATCGAGCCGCTTGACCACGTCCACGGCGCGCTTGACCAATTCCACGGGGCGATTCAGAGCCCGCGCGATTTCCTTGAGCTGGTTGTTCTGCAAAAGCTTCAGATGCTCGGAGATCACCTGCTGGGCCAGGGTGTTCTGCGGATCGACGGCTTTCAATTGCATCAGCAGGCATTCGCGCAGGTCGCGCGCAGCCACGCCCGGCGGATCGAATTCCTGAACCACGGCCAGGGCTTCCTCCACATCTTCCGAGTTGTACTGGCCGTTCTGCGAGATTTCCTCGAGAGTCGCGGTCAGATAGCCGTTCTCATCCAGGTTGCCGACGATGGTCTCGGCGATCTCACGGACTTTCTCCGTGCAGATGCTTACACTGAGCTGCCAGGCGAGGTGATCGGTGAGACTTTGCGGAGAGGAGAGAAACTTTTCGAACGAGGGGCGCTCGATTTCTTCGCTTTCCCGGCTCTGGCTGGCGCCGCCACCGGTGTCCAGATACTGCGAAAAGAAGGAGCCAAAATCGAATTCGTCGAAGGGATTGGCCTCCGCCTTTTCCGGGACCTTTTCCGTTTCCGCTTTCAGAAAGGCTTCATCCGTGTAGCTTTCCGCCACCAGTCCGTCTTCGCCCAATTCCTCGAGCACCGGATTGGCCATGATCTCTTGATTGATCATTTCGCGCAGCTCGAGCCGGTTGAGCGCCAGCACGCTGACCATTTGGACCAGACCCGGGGTAAGGATCTGCTTCTGGGCCACGCGGAGGTGAAGTTTTGGCTGAAGCCAGTTCATAGGTCCCAGTTACGACTAGTTCAGACTGAATCCTTCTCCCAGATAAACTCGGCGAACTTCCGGATTGTTCGAAAGCACATCCGGGGTGCCGTTTGCAAAAATTTTCCCTTCGTTAATGATATATGCGCGATTGGTGACGCGCAGCGTTTCTCGGACCTGGTGATCCGTGACCAGAACGCCGATACCGGCGGCGCTCAATTCCGCGATGATTCTCTGAATATCCACGATCGTCAGGGGATCAATCCCCGAAAACGGCTCGTCGAGCAGAATGAACGAGGGCGAGAGCACCAGAGAACGGGCAATTTCAAGGCGCCTTCGTTCGCCGCCCGATAGCACATGGGCGTGGCTGTATCGCACACCTTCCAGCCCCATCTGGGCCAGTAATTCCTCGATCCGGTCGCGCCGTTGTTCAGGGGTAAGCGGCAGAGTCTCCAGCACCGCCAACAAGTTTTCTTCTACCGTCAATTTGCGAAAAACCGATGGCTCTTGAGGTAGATAGCTGATCCCGCTGCGGGCCCGGAGGTACATGGGCAGGTCGGTGATGTCTTCGCCGTCCAGAAGCACGCGGCCGTAGTCGGGGCGCGCCAGACCGACTATGATGTAAAAAGTGGTCGTCTTTCCCGCACCATTTGGCCCAAGCAATCCGACTACTTCGCCCTGCTGAACCTCCACATTAACGTCGTCAACAACCTTCCGCCCTCGATACGACTTGTTCAACGCGGCGGCCTGGAGTTTCGGCATAAAAAGTCATTTCTCGATCCGATGCTTGGTGAGCGTGCGAGAACCTGCTTGAGACTCCACCAAAATCGTATCACTCGCTGTAAAGAAGGTCAATTGACGCCCTGTGGTTGTGTCGCGAGAAGCATCAGTTATTGTGGGCTGACCGCCCGAAAGTATGAATTTGCCCTCCGCGGCGAAGTACTCCACTTGTTCAGCGGTCCCCTGGCGGTCTCCTTGCCTGACGACTACCCCGCCCCGAGCAAGGCCCCGGGAGAGCTGCCGCTGGGCATTACTGGGGCCATTAGAGGCGCTCACCGGTTTGCCGCTTGGGATTCCCGGCGTGAGAAATAATTCAAGTGTCTTGGAGAGCAAACTTCCTTGTTGAGATTCGGCTCGAACGCCGCCATCGAGCAGCGCACGACCCTGATCGCCCCAGTATTGTAAATGAGGGGCTTGTACTTGCCAGAGTACGGGGGCAGATGCCTTCTGACCGGAGTTCTCCTTGGGGTCAGGCGCCTGCGGCAGCAATGCGAGCACGTTGTCCCGAGCTTCCAGGCGCTGATCCTGGCGCCAGAGCTCGATTGTGCCAGCCTGGATTACTGAGTCACCCTGCCAGAGGCGCGCATGGCCCGTATATACCGCGTGCCCAGTCGAGCTATTGCCGGCCAGCCTGTCGGCGCTGATGTGGGCAGGGCCCGTTCCAATATTGGGAGCGCTGGGCTGTGAGGCTTGGCTCCCCGGCGCGACTGGAAAATAGCTCGTTTGTACGCTGCCGGAAGCCTGCACATCGCCTGAGCGCTGGTTTATCTCTATGGAAGCCGCCGTGGTGCGGGAGAGAGAATCGGCCACCGAAGGGCGATCCGGAGTGGCGGACCCCTTGCCAGGCAGAGTGTCGAGAGTGATTCGATCGATTGCGCGTTCCATCACGCCGCGGCCGGCCTGAGCCGTCCTCTCGCCCTGGCGGAAGCGCACGTGCCCCGATTCTTCGATCCGTGACCATTCTCCGCTCTGATCAAACTTCGCCGCGAGGTCTTCCGCTGTGCTCATTTGCGGAGGATTGTTGCCAAGCTGCCGGTTGATTTCGACGCCGGAGCGGCCGAAAAGTTGTTCCATTCGTCCCGCCGCTGTGAACGCGGCGGAAAACTTGCCGGCGTGAATCCTGGTGGAATCGCCGGATGATTTCGTCTCGATCTTGCCGGGAGCAAGTGTTTCGAAGCCCTCGATCCGGCTGGCGTGCGATGGATGGCCTGTGGTGCCGCCCGCCGGCGCAAAACGAACTTTGAGAGCGGCCGTCTCGAGCCGCCGGGAATCTCCATTCTCTTGGGATGCGATTCGCACTTCTCCGGTAGCGTTCATCTCCCGGGGCTGGTTCTGCTTCGGATCGATCGAAATTTCCACGCGCTGCGCTTCAAAATCGTCTCGCCCGGCCGGCAGAGTTCTGTGCGCGCGCACATTGCCCTGGGCTTCGATTTGCTCGATCGCGCCTGCCGCATCGAGCGCGGCGATGATCGTATCCGCGATCAGGGTGGCCTGTTCCTGCGGGGCGGTGCTGCGCAGTTCGGCCTTGCCGCTGGCGATGGCTCGGCGAGCGTGCATCTGGGAATCAAATTCGAGCACCAAGTTTCCCGCAGTCAGCGTGCGCTGGGCCTGTTGAGCGCGGATAGGACCGGACAACTGCATTTTGTGTTCGTCGCGGCCGAATTCCAGACTGCTTCCGTTGAACACGACTGGCGGCGCCGAGGGTGAACGCTGCGATAGCTTCAGTTCTACGTCCCGTTCCAGCCGGACCCGTTCCCTCCGCGTGTCGTAGGAAATGCCGATGCCGTGCCCTTCGCCCGAAGGGAAACGGAATTCAATCGGCTCGTCCGTGGATATTTCGCCCGTATCGCGGTCGAAGGCAATGTTTTTCGTGGCCACATGAATCACGCGCTGGTCCTCGGTTTGCCGAGCCTCCTCGGCGCTCTGGAGATCAATTTGCACCGCGCCCTGGCAAACGATGTGGCCGCTGGCCGGGTCGTAATTGCACTGCTGGGCATGAAGATTGTCGTAGCGGTTGTTCTCTTGCCCGTAAATTGTGATCCAGACATTTTCGAGCAGGCTTTTATTCTGGTCCTTGAACTCGGTGGCATGTGACGCGCGGACGGTGAAGATGGTGCGGTCGCCTTCCACTTTGGAGAATGAGAATCCCGCGGACTGCTGGTGCACCGCGGCTGGCACGGGTGGAGGCGCGTGCTTGCGTACGATCGCTTCGCGCCATACACGCCGGGCGTAGATTCCCGCCACGACGACGGCGATCAACAATGCCGCCATAGCCGACCAGCGGGCATAGCGCGCAGCTTCAGTGGTCCGCACTCACTCAGCTCCTAAGGATTGAGAGCCTAATTCTACGGCTAGCGTTGCATTTCGCGGGATGCAAATTGCTTCGAGGAGGCGGGAGATGAATATTCCGGGGCCGCTAATCCCCGCGGGATTTCTGGGCCCCGCTGGGCTGAAGCAGTGTTTCCACGAACACTTCGTTCGTGGAGGCCAGGTCGCGCGCGGATGGCGTGACGATTGTTTTCGGGCCGATAAAGATCTTTTCCTGGCGCGTGATGGCCATGCGAACGTCGTTTTCGCTGACGAAAGCGGAAACATTCACTTGCGGCGCAGCCGGAGCGGAAGGTGGCGCCACCGCCCTGGAGCTTTCCTGCTTCGGCGGACTTGTGTTCGCGCTGCTCGGGGCAGGAGCAATCGAAGGCATGCTCACCGCCGGCCGCGGTGCGGTTGCAGTGGCAGCGTTCGCGGGTGCGACTGGAGCCCCAACAGCCTTTGCCGCGCCCGAGTCCGCGGTTCCATGCGAGTGGCCGGCGCCTGGATTTGCAGCGGCGCCGCGAGCAATGCTGCGCTGCTCAAGCACGCGCTCGACGATGCGCGCGATGGTCTGCCGGTCAGGAACAATAGCAACAGCGGTCACGCTCGAAGCTGGCACGGCCACGGGGGCCTTCACATTACTTGCCGCCGGCGCTGCTTCCGCGATCATGCGGCGATCGGCAGGAATCGTGCGGTGCTCGATGGCACGCGATTCCCACGCAATCCGCTTGATGTCCATCAGGTGCTGCGGGCCGATGTTATCGGAGGTGATGTTGCCGCC
>JBGPTK010000005.1:0-40945 GCA_041490605.1 Terriglobia bacterium
TCGAGCTTTGGGAATCAATATCGGTAAAGAGGCCGGGCTCAGTTCTTATCTTGCCGGCGTCGCCGCACTCGACGACATCATTTTCCCGCATCCGGTGATCACGAATCTGGCGGCCATGCCGACGGGACCGATTCCGCCCAGTCCTGCCGACCTGCTTTCGTCGCATCGAATGCGAGATGCCCTGTCTTATCTCCGGCAGAAATTCAAATTTATCGTGATCGACTCACCGCCGATCATGGCGGCAACCGATGCGGTAATCATTTCGGCGCTGGTGGATGGCGTGTTGCTGGTGGTGCGCAGCGGCGAGACACCCAAGGAAGCATTTACGCGCTCGCGAGACCTGCTGATTGGAGTGAAGGGACGATTGCTTGGCGTGGTTCTGAACGCCGTGGATTCCTCGGCTCCAGATTATTATTACTCCTACCGGTACTACCCATACGCCTACGGTTACGGCTATGGCGAAGAGAAGGCAGAGAAACAGCGGCGGTTGCAATCCGAATCCGGCGGCAAATCCGGACCCTTAACTTAGGAGCTACCATGCGCTTCCTGATCACCGGGGGAGCTGGATTTATCGGGTCACATCTGGCGGAACGCTTGCTCGCGCGGGGAGATGAAGTATTTATCCTGGACGATCTCTCGACCGGAAGCGTGCAAAACATTCGCCATTTGAAATCGAACGAACGCTTCCATTATTTCTTCGACTCCATCCAGAATAAGCATCTGCTGGCTGAACTGATCGATGAATCGGACATCATTTTTCACTTGGCGGCCGCGGTGGGAGTCCGATTGATCGTGGAAAGCCCGGTGCGGACGATCGAAACCAACGTCTACGGAACGCAGTTGGTGCTGGAAGCGGCCAGCAAGAAGAAAAAACTAGTGTTCACCGCTTCCACGTCGGAAGTTTACGGGAAGAGCATCCAGGTGCCTTTTCACGAAGGCGCCGACCTGGTGCTGGGCCCCACGAGCAAGGGACGCTGGAGTTACGCCGCTTCGAAGGCGCTGGACGAATTTCTGGCCCTTTCCTACTGGAAGGAAAAGAAGCAGCCGGTGGTGGTGGCGCGATTATTCAACACGGTGGGGCCTCGCCAAACCGGACGATACGGAATGGTGCTTCCCAATTTCGTGAGCCAAGCACTCGACAACGCACCCATTACCGTCTTCGGCGATGGCCAGCAGTCCCGGTGCTTCTGCGACGTGAATGATTCGGTGGAGGCGATCTGGAGATTGGTGAATACCGGCGCGGCCGTCGGCGAGGTGGTCAACGTCGGAAGCAATTTCGAAGTGACGATTGAAGGCCTGGCGCACCTGGTGAAAGAACGCACGGGCAGCAGTTCTCCGATCACCTACACGCCCTATGATCGCGCGTATGAGCCGGGCTTTGAAGATATGCCCAGGCGGGTCCCGGCGCTTGAGAAACTGGAGCGGCTGACGGGCTTTCGTCCCGCGACCACGCTACCGCAAATCGTCGACCGGGTTATTTCGTATTTTCAAATGGTGCGCGACGAGGAACTCGTCGGCGCCGCTGCCCGCAAAGAATTTGATGCCCGGAATTATCGAGTCGCAGGTTCCACCGCTCCTTGAAAAAGTTTCTTAACTCCGCCCACTCGCGCAACCAGGAAGACCTCCCGCAACCGGCCTGCGGTACTCTCCAAAGGCCGATGGCACGATTCCGGATCCCATGAGCCGCATAGAAGCGCCGAGTCAGCCTGTCGACGATTCCTTCCTCTACACAGGGACGGAATTGGAAGGGATGGCGGAAGCGCGGAATTACTACAAGTGGATCCTTTCGTTCTTCGTTGCGCACATGGGCAGGCAAATAATCGAAGTCGGAGCGGGGACGGGCACATTCACGGACCATCTGCTGAAAAGCGCGCCGGATTCGGAAATCGTCGCAATCGAACCGGCGGCAAACCTTTTTCCGTTGCTTGCCAGGCGTCATGCCGGAAATCCCCGAGTCAAGACCATCCATGGAAGCCTGGAAGAGAATGCCGCATCGCTTCGGGGCGACACGATCGTACTGGCGAACGTTCTGGAGCATATCGGGAACGATGAAGAATATCTGCGCCTGCTGAACTCGATCCTTCACCCCGGCGGCCATCTGCTGCTGTTCGTCCCCGCCGTTCCCTGGCTTTATGGCTCGCTCGACAAGGAATTTGAACATTTTCGCCGCTATACAAAACCCGAGCTTCGAAGAAAGCTCGCGAACACCGGATTCCAACTGAAAACTATCCGTTATATGAACCTTCCAGGAGTCGCCTCCTGGTTTATCGCCGGAAGAGTGCTCCGGCGCAGGACGCTCAGCGCGAACGACGTTCGCTTTTACGACCGGTGGATCGTGCCGTGGTGCTCAAAAATCGAAAAGCGATGGGAGCCGCCGGTGGGACAGAGTCTGCTTGCGGTGGCGTCGAAATAACGAAGATTGGCGGGACAGCAGGGTGACATCTCAATATGATTGTTTCGGTACAAGCTGCGGTCTGGATAGCTCGCAAATTGGGACGACACGGATAAGATTACGGACCGAATCGAAAAAGCCGTGACGACACAAGCTACAACATTGAAGGGGACCATGCCAGGCGTGCGAGCACGCCCGAGCCATTTTTCTCTCTACGAGAAGATGCTCCTCGCGCTATTCGTTCTGTCGCTTCCCCTGGTGAACCCCTGGGTTCGTGGGGACGGCATCGGCTACTACGCCTATATTCGGTCGATGGTGATTCAGAGGAATCTTCATTTCGAGCAGGATTGGCTGCACGCCAATCCCTCCTTTGTGTTGGGGAAAACGGATGGGAAAGGAAACGTAAACCCCGGGCAATATACGGCGACCGGGCACCTGGACAATCATTTCACGATTGGCCCGGGCATTCTGTGGTCGCCTTTCATCGTCGCTACGCATCTGGGTGTGCTGGCCTATGACTTCGCGGGGGGACACATTTCCGCGGACGGATTTTCCTGGCCATACGTGGATGCCATGGCGTTCGCGACCGCTTTGTACGGCTTCCTGGGATTGTGGATTGCCTTCCGATTAACATGCAACTGGTTTAAGGAAGGGTGGGCATTTCTGGCCACGGTGGGCATCTGGTTCGGAAGCTCGCTGATTGTCTATATGTACTTCAACCCATCGTGGTCCCATGCCCAATCGGCATTCCTGGTGGCGCTGTTTCTTTGGTACTGGTTTCGCACGCGCGGAGATCGCTCGCTGAAGCAGTGGGTGATATTGGGTTTGATATCCGGCCTGATGCTTGACGTTTACTATCCCAATGCCATCCTGTTGCTCGTTCCGTTGATGGAATCCCTCGAGGGATATTGGAGGGCCTGGCGAAAGACGCAGGGCGCCCGAACGATGCGGGGCATCTTTCCCGGCAACTTGCTCTACGCTGCCGCCTTATTGATTGCCTTCCTTCCCACCCTGGTGACGCGCCACATCATTTACGGCAGCGCCCTGAAAACGGGATACTACGACCTGGACACCTGGCACTGGACGTCGCCGGTATTGAGGAAGGTGCTGTTTGCATCCGACCACGGCTTATTCAGTTGGACGCCGATTCTGCTGCTTTCCTTGGAGGGCCTGTTCCTTTTTTGGCGCCGCAACCCGGAAATCGGCAAATATTTTCTGGTCCCTGCCATCGCATTCTATTATTTGATTGCCAGCTATGAATCCTGGGACGGCATCTCGTCGTACGGCAATCGATTTTTTGTTTCCTTGACGCCGATCTTCATTATCGGACTTGCCGCATTCTTCGAGGCTCTGACGCGGATCTGGAAAAAACCGCGCTCCGCCGCCATCCGCGCCTCTTTGCTGGCGGGCATTCTGATCGTTTGGAATCTTGGATTCGTATACCAGTGGGGCATGCATCTGATTCCGGAACGGGGCGATATTTCCTGGCGTGAGATGATCTACAACCAGTTTAGAGTAGTACCCGTCGAGATCGGCCATTCCATAAAGCGCTATCTAACGGGCCGGAAAGATTTGATGAACCACATCGAGCAAATGGATCTGGAGCAACTCCATTCCCGGGAAGCGAAGCAGAAATAACGGGCAAACCGAGCGGGGCGGATGGACAGGCCTCCCCGCCGGCAAGCGCTTTCGAACCGGGCAGGCGAGAGATGAGCACGAACATAGCTGAAGCAACGCCAACACTGATTGAAATTCCAGGGGTTCGCATCATTCCGCCCCACGGGTGGTTCGAGCTTAATTTGGCCGAGCTATGGCAGAACCGGGAGTTGCTTTATTTCTTTGTTTGGCGGGACATCAAAATCCGGTACAAGCAGACCGCCATTGGCGCGGGCTGGGCGGTGTTGCAGCCGCTGATGACCATGCTGGTTTTCACTCTCTTTTTCGGCAAGCTGGCGCACATTCCCTCGGATGGACTTCCCTATCCGATTTTCTATTACAGCGCGCTGCTGCCTTGGATGTATTTCGCCGCGGCGGTGCAAAATGCCACGAACACCATCGTGGAAAATCAGCGCGTAATCACGAAAGTGTATTTTCCGCGGCTGGCCCTGCCCATCGCGGCCACTCTTTCCGGGCTGGTTGATTTTGGAGTTTCTTTCCTTTTATTCGCCGGCCTGATGGTGTATTACCGGATGCCGTTCACCTGGAATCTACTTTTGCTCCCCGTGTTCGCGTTGTTTGCCGTGCTTACGGCGTTGGGCGTGGGACTGTGGCTTTCCGCATTGAACGCGATTTATCGCGACGTGCGCTATGTGGTTCCGTTCCTCATCCAGTTCTGGCTTTTTGCATCCCCAGTGGCCTATCCCAGCTCGCTGGTCCCGGCAAAATGGCGGTGGGCGTACGGGTTGAATCCGATGGCGGGTGTGATCGAAGGATTTCGCTGGGCCACGAGCGGACACGGCCCGGCACCCGGCAGGTTACTGCTGGTATCCGCGGCAGCCGTACTGATTGTATTGTTTGCCGGGCTGATTTATTTTCAGAAAATGGAAACGACGATTGCGGACGTGGTGTGACCGGTGAGTGAAGCCATTATCCAAGCCGAAGGATTGGGAAAGCGTTATGCCGTGGGGGAGCGGCAACGATATCTCGCGCTGCGCGATGTGCTCACCAATCTATTCGCCGCGCCTTCCTGGATTCGGCGCCGCGAGCCCCGCCAATTCATGTGGGCGCTCCGGGACGTTTCCTTTTCGGTGGGGGAAGGAGAAGTGGTGGGACTGATCGGCCGGAACGGCGCGGGCAAATCGACTTTGTTGAAGTTGCTCGCGCGCATCACGCGTCCGACGACTGGCCATGCGGAAATTCGTGGAAGGGTGGGAAGTTTGCTGGAAGTGGGCACGGGTTTTCATCCCGAACTCACCGGCCGGGAAAATGTGTATCTAAGCGGTTCCATCCTGGGGATGAAGAAGAAGGAAATCCAAGGCAAGTTCGACGCCATCGTGGAATTCGCAAGTGTGGAACAGTTTATCGACACTCCGCTGAAGCATTACAGCTCGGGCATGCAAATGCGGCTGGCGTTCGCGGTGGCTGCGCATCTGGAGCCTGAAATTCTTCTGGTAGACGAAGTGCTGGCGGTGGGCGACATTCAATTTCAGAAGAAATGCCTGGGAAAGATGCAGGAGGTTTCGCGCAGTGGGCGCACGATCCTGTTCGTCAGCCACCAGATGAATCAAATCCGCCGGCTGTGCGAGCGCGTCTTGTGGATTGATGCCGGGCAGATTCGGCGAGCGGGGCCAACCGCGGAGGTTGCGGCAGCCTACGAGCTAAGCATGAGCTCGGGAAATAACGAGACAACGAGCCGCTCCAGTGCCGCCCACTCGAAGGCACATTTTGTAAGTTGGGAAATCGTGGAGCCCCGGGGCGAGCGCCCCGACCTCCTGGAATCCCTGGGCCCCGTGACGATCAAGTTCGTCGTCGACGTGCGGCAAAGCATCCGGCTGGGACAGCACGGAGTGGCGCTCTACAATAACGAAGGGCAATTGATCTGGGCCCGGGCAGCCGACAATTTGAACTTGCGGGAAGGCACTCACGAATTTTATTACACTTTCCCGATGCTGCCGCTGCGGCCTGGGGTGTATTCCTGGCAGGTGAGCCTGTGGAACGAAAACGGCATGCTTGATCTGTGGAATTGCTCACCGGAACTAATTGTGGCCAGCGAGAATCATCAACATCCCCTGGACAAATGGAATGGAATCATGAATCTGCCTTCGCAAATTGAAATCCACGAATCGAACGGAGTGAAGGATGCCGCCAAAGCCAATTTTTGACCTGCCTCATTACGAGCGGCTGAACGAGACCCGCGAAGCATTCCTGCGCGAATTTTTGCCCGCGTGGATTGGCCGATTGGGCCTGAATACGGCCATCGATGTGGGATGCGGACTCGGCTATTTTTCCAGGGCTTTGCAGGGGCTTGGGCTGCGCGTGACGGCGTGTGATGGGCGACGAGAGAATGTGGAAGAAGCGTCCCGGAGATATCCACAGATCAGTTTTCGCGTTGCCAACGTGGAAGACAGTGCTCTTGAAAGCTTGGGGAAGTTCGATCTGGTGTTCTGCTTCGGACTGCTTTATCACCTGGAAAACCCGTTTGCCGCGCTTCGGAATCTCCACGCTCTGACCGGCAAGGTTCTGCTTGTGGAAAGTATGTGTGTTCCCGGGGGCCGCGCATTGCTTGATCTTCGCGAAGAAGGAAAGACGGAAGATCAGGGTCTGAATTTCGTGGCGTTTTATCCTACCGAGCCTTGTCTGGTAAAAATGCTGCACTCGGCAGGATTCCCTTTCGTGTATCGATTCAGCCGCATGCCGGAGCACGAGGCCTTTCACGAGGGCGGAACTCGAAAGCAAATGCGCACGATGCTTGCAGCATCGAAGGATACATTGGAATTTCCGATTCTTGTAAGGGCAACCGATCCACCTCAAATTGTGGATCCCTGGGCTACCGGGTGGGGAAAGGTACGTGGATCGGCGGATCGACTGCGCGCTTTGCTGCGCCCTGACCGGGTCAGGACACGGTAGATTCTATCCAGAGCCTATACGACGAAAGCGGCATGGTTGACGACTGGTACTGCGTACCGGAGATGCTGGTAGTGACGGTGCCGATGACCCATCCGCGTGATGAATGGGCTGGTTTTTTGAATATTCCCGCTGATTTTTCAATCAATCGGGATGTTGGGAGTAGAGTTTGAGTATCTCGGGGTCAGGCCACTACCCGGATCGGATCGCCTTTCGGCTGAGGCGGTTCTTCAGGAAGCCATGGGGAGAGAAGTTGCGGTCGCTATCCTACCGCAGCGTCCAACTCATTCCGGGACTGGCGCTTCCGGTTCGCTTGCCCTTCGGCGGTTGGTGGCTGGCACAGGACGATTTTTGTGGCAATGGAGTTTTCCATGGAAATTTTGAAAATGCGGAACGCCAATTTGTTGAAAAGTTCCTTCGTCCTGGCATGAACGTCCTTGATATTGGCGCTCACCATGGCTTCTATAGTTTGCTTGCATCGCGCAGAGTTGGAGCAAGCGGGATGGTGTTGTCATTTGAGCCTTCCCCGCGAGAAAGGCGGAGGCTCAAGCAACATCTTTGGTTGAATCGGTGTAAGAATGTGATGGTGGAGAGTTGTGCTTTGGGAGAATCTGACTCGGTCGCAGAGCTTTACCTTGTTCACGGAATTCAAACGGGTTGCAATAGTCTCCGTCCCCCGCAAGGTTCTGGGGCGACATCCACTGTACGCACACTTGTTTCGCGGCTGGACGATATCCTGGCGCTGCGCGGCATCAAGCAAGTGGATTTCGTGAAGATGGATGTAGAGGGCGCGGAGTTGAGTGTTCTGAAAGGTTCGACCCTGCTTCTCAAGAATCGGAGTCGTCCTGTATTTTTGGTTGAAGTTTATGACATCCGCACCCAGCCTTGGGGCTACCAAGCCAGAGAGATAATCGCCTATCTGCGCGATACTGGTTATGAATGGTATATGCCGCTTGAAGATGGGAGACTCCGGCAAATCAATGCGCACCAGGAATCTTACGCGGGCAATTTTATTGCGATTCCGAGGGAGCGAATGGGGGAGTTGTCACACTTGATCTTTGATTAGAAAGGGAGAGCCCGGGGTTGAAGAACAAAGGGATTCTCGTGACGGGGAACAGACTTGAGGGACATGGAAGCTCAGTTGGAAATTTAAGAATCTCAACCAGAGCTGCGATTTGCCGGAAATTGATGCACCAACGGTGTCAAGATGCTCGGCCGCCCATAAAAGATGGGCGCAAATAGGATTCGGCGAATGTCATCAGCGCGAGTGCCAATTTATGTGCCTGAGTGGCTGTTTCAGATCTTGCACAAAGTCCGGCACCCTCTTCCCGCAGTTCGTAACGGTTCAGGCCACTGGAAGCCGGACATTTATGGCGATCGCGACGTGGAATGGACCTTTATCGCATCTCAAATGCCGCAGGGCCCGGGAGAGGCTCTGGACTTCGGCTGCTTTGACGGAAACATGTCTTTGCTCGCGGCTCAGTGCGCCTTTCGCGTGATTGGGTTGGACCAGCAGCCACGGCCAAACTTCTGGCACCACGAACAGGTGCGTTTCGTCCAAGGGGATTTACTGGCAGTGGATCTGCCCGAGAATAGCTTTGATCTGATCATCAACTGCTCCTCGATCGAGCATGTAGGTCTTGCTGGCCGGTACGGCACGGTGAAAGATGCTCCGGATGGCGATCTTCAGGCCATGAGGCGGATGCTGTCTCTTTTGAGACCGCAGGGCACCATGCTGCTCACCACCCCCTGCGGCAAGGATACTGTGTTCGCGCCGCTCCACCGCGTCTACGGAACACAGAGGCTGCCCCTTCTGCTGGCAGGCTACAGCATCGACAAAGAGGCTTACTGGATCAAGGGGAGTGACAATCGCTGGCAGCAATGCACGAGGGCGCAAGCTCTGGCCTTCGAGCCTTCGGCGGACTACAAAAACGTGAAGAACTGTTCTTATGGGCTGGCTTGTTTTGTGTTGAGAAAACCAAACAATCCCGAAGCATAGGCGGGCGAGAACAGCGTCCCAAGCAAAGCGATTCTCGTGACCGGGAGCAGCGGGCTGATTGATCCGGAAGTGGATAAGCACTTCGATCGCCAGGGGCGGCCGGTGATTGGCGTGGACAAAAACCGGCGGCAGGCATTGATGAAACCGGCAGGCGACACGACGTGGAATCGCGGCGGTCTGAAGCGCACTCGACGGAACAAGAAAGTATGTTAACGATTTTTTCGACGCCGAAGCCATTCCGAGGACACAGCGGAATCATCCAACGTAACGCCATTGAAAGTTGGACTCTGCTGCACCAGGATTGTGAAGTGATTCTGTTCGGCGACGAGGAAGGCGCCGGAGAAACTTCACGCGAACTTGGCATCCATCATGAACCCGCCGTGCAGCGCACGGAGACGGGCACAAAATACCTCGGTTCATTGTTCGAACGCGCCCAGCGGATCGCCCAGCACGACATTCTGTGCTATGCGAATTGCGACATCCTATTGATGAGTGATTTCCGAAGGGCTGTCGAGCAGGTAGCCTCGCTCGGCCAGCCCTTCTTGATGATCGGTGCGCGATGGGACGTGGATATTCTGGAGCCGTGGAATTTTGAGCAGCCGGATTGGGAGCAGAGAATGCGCGCCCTGGTCTTCGAACGCGGCAAACGCAGAGGGACCTGGCTGATGGACTACTTCGTATTTTCCCGCGGCTTGTACGTTGAAATTCCTTCCTTGGTTATCGGGCGCAATTTCTGGGACAACTGGCTGATTTGGAAAGCGCGCAGCCTGGGAGTTCCGGTTGTGAATGCCACGCCGGTCGTTACTGCCGTTCATCAGAATCACGATTACGGATATCATCCGCGGGGAGCAAGCGGGATTGAGCAAGATGAACAGACGCTGCGGAATTATGAATTGGCCGGAAATGGCCAACGGGCGTATACGCGTGACTACGCCACGCACCGGCTGACCCATTCCGGAATAAAGCGAAACTGGCTGCTTCCGCTGGCGCCCGCAAAGATCAAGCTGCTGCCGATTTGGTATCGTTGCTGGTTTGCTGCGTTAAACGTCACGCGCCCCGTGCGACACGCGTTTGGTTTGCACAATAAGACATTTGAAAAGCTGTTGATGCGAACCAAACGAGGAATACTCCGCTGGCGGGAACGGCAACCGACGCGGACCTGAGACGCCGGATGTGGGTCCGTCCAGATCTCCGCAACGGGCCAGGGCGATTGACAGGATGAGGGGGCTAAAGTTCGTAAGCTGGCAGCCAGAGAATATTCACTTGAATTGCAGACGAGGCACGCTAGGAACGCATAATGCGGTCTGACGAATTGCGGGAACATATCACTCGCGAGCTGCGCGCCGGCGCCGAGGCTCGACTGAAGCTGGCCGACGCTTGCCTCGAGGGCCTGCTCGAAATCGCGGAAGCGATTCGAGCCAGCCTGGCGGCCGGGGGAAAACTGCTGCTCTTCGGAAACGGGGGGAGCGCGGCGGACGCCCAGCACATCGCCGCGGAATTCGTATGCCGTTTCTCGCGCGACCGTGAGGCGCTGGCGGCAATCGCGCTGACCACCGACAGCTCGATTATGACGTCGATCAGCAACGATTATGGATTCGAACAAATATTTGCCCGGCAGATACGCGCGCTGGGCCGTCGCGGGGACGTGGCGATCGGCATCAGCACCAGCGGGAGCTCGAGAAATGTAGTGGAAGGAATGAAGGTTGCGCGGGCGATGGGATTGACGAGCGTGGCACTGACGGGAGCCAAGGGCGAGGAATTCGCGAGGCTCGCTGATTTTGCTCTGGTGGTTCCTTCCACTGTGACATCGCATATCCAGGAGGGCCACATCGTGCTGTTGCACACTCTTTGCGAGGCGGCCGAATCCTTGCTGTTGAGCAAATTCGAGGACCCCAAGGGATTATCGACCGGGGAAGGGGCACAGAAGAGGACGGCGGGGAAAACTCAAGGATGAAAATTCTTGTCACCGGCAGCAGCGGACTGATTGGCTCGGAGGCCGTGGAGCATTTCGACCGTCAGGGACACGAGGTAATCGGCGTGGATAACAACATGCGCCGCGAATTTTTCGGGCCCGCAGGCGATACCACGTGGAATCGCGACCGGCTGAAAAGCATCACGCGTCAATTCACTCCGCTCGATCTGGATATTCGTGATCGCGAAAAGATCTTCGATTTGTTCAAGCAGCAGCGGTTCGATTTAATCATCCACTGCGCCGCGCAACCTTCGCACGATAAGGCTCGCGACATTCCCTTTCTCGATTTCGAAGTGAATGCCATGGGAACACTAAATCTGCTGGAAGCCACGCGGCAGCATTGCCCGGAAGCCGTTTTTCTATTCATGAGCACGAACAAAGTTTACGGCGACGCGCCGAACGAAAAGCCTCTCGCGGAACTGGCTACTCGATACGATTTCGCAGACCCGAGTGACTACCATGGAATCGACGAGAACTGCCGGATCGATCAGACGATGCATTCCCTGTTTGGCGCTTCCAAAGCAGCCGCGGACGTGATGGCACAAGAGTACGGCCGGTATTTCGGATTGCGAGTGGGCATTTTCCGCGGCGGCTGCCTGACCGGGCCAACGCACTCCGGCGTTGAGTTGCACGGATTCCTTTCTTACCTGGTGAAGGTTGCGCTGACGGGCCGCACGTACAATGTGTTCGGCTACAAGGGGAAGCAGGTGCGCGACAATATTCACAGCCATGACGTGATTACGGCGATGGAAGCATTCGCCGCGAATCCACGGCCGGGCGCGGTCTACAACATGGGCGGAGGGCGCGAAAACAGTATTTCGATCCTGGAGGCGTTCGCGCGAATCGAGGAGATGACGGGCCGCAAAGTCCAGTGGACCTATCATGACGGCGCTCGAAAGGGCGACCACATTTGTTACATCTCCGATCTGCGGAAATTCCAGGCGCATTACCCGAAGTGGCGCATCACGCGAAGCCTGGATGCGATCCTCGAGGAAATTATCGCTTCCGAACGGCAGAAACTGCCCCTTCCCGGCAACTGAGCGCCATGCTGACGATTTTTTCCACTCCGAAACCGTTCCGCGGCCACAGCGAAATTATTCAACGCAATGCGCTGAAAAGCTGGAGGCTGCTCAGTGCGGAATGCGAGATTATCTTGTTCGGCGATGAAGACGGAGCGGCGGAAGCGGCAATTGAATTCGATCTGCGCAACGAGCGGGAAGTGCGCCGATCGGAAAGTGGGACAAAATATTTGGATTTCTTGTTCGAGCGGGCGCAACAACTGGCTTCGCACAACATTCTTTGCTACGTCAATTGCGACATTATTCTGATGCATAGTTTTTGGCAGGCCGTTCGGAAGTTGGCCTCGATCAATCGCCCGTTCTTGATGATTGGCCGCCGTTGGAACACAGACATCACCAAGCCGATTGATTTCACGCGGCCAGACTGGGAGCGGCGCTTGCGGACCGTGGTTTCCGATCGAGGAGAGAAGGCGTCGTCCTGGTCCATCGATTATTTTGTTTTTTCGCGCGGGCTTTATCGAGACATGCCTCCGCTGGTGATCGGACGCAATTATTGGGACCACTGGCTGGTTTGGAAGGCTCGATATGAGCAAGCCTTGGTGGTGGATGCCACGGCGGTCGCTCCGGTGGTTCATCAAAACCACGACTATTCCTATTTGCCGAAAGGCTCCGCCGGAACTAGCAAAGATGAACAGGCATTGATGAATTACGACCTGGTGGGACGCGGCCGGGAAATGTGCACAATGGATTTTGCGACGCACCGGCTGACTTCTTCCGGCTTGAAAGAAAACTGGTTTCTTCCGTTCGCACCCGCCAAGCAAATGATTGTGCCGGCGTGGTATCGTTGCTGGTTTGCGATGCTCGATTTGACGCGCCCGGTTCGCCGCCGGCTGGGTTTGGACCAACACGCTTGGAACGATTTCACCAAGAAGATGGGGCACCGGGGGAGTGGTAACGCAGATTAACTCCATGGCAGACCGTCCCGGCTCGAAGCGTATCGTCGAAATCGATGGACTCCGCGGACTGGCCATCTTTCTTGTGGTGATCTGGCATTACTTTTATTTTGGTCCTGGTCCGAATCACCATTCGATTGGCCTGCTTCGCAATCTCTATGTTGACTTCGAGCGCTGCATCGCATTGGGATACACGGGGGTGGACCTTTTTTTCGTGCTGTCAGGATTTCTGATCGGCGGAATTCTTCTGGACAATCAAAAGTCGCCGTCTTATTTCCGTACGTTTTATATTCGCAGGTTTTACCGAATCATCCCGATCTATTACACCTGGATCGTCTGCTACCTCGTCTTAATGGCATTGGGAGGAGCGTTCCTTTATTCGAGGATTCGCGGTACGGCGGGATCGATTTCATGGCCACAGATCGGAGCGACATTCTTATTTATTCAAAACCTGGGATTCATTCGCTACATGGGCCTAGCGGACTTTTGGTTCGTGGTGACGTGGTCCCTGGCGGTGGAAGAGCAGTTCTACCTGATTTCGCCTCTGGTGGTGCGGCTGTTTTCGCGCCGCGTTTTATATGCCCTGCTGGGATTGGTCGTCTTCACGGCGCCATTGCTCCGTATTTGGGTGCATCACCACTATCATGGAAGCGGCAATCTTGATCCCGCTTATGTACTGATGCCGTGCCGCGCTGACGGTTTAGCACTGGGAATGCTGGCGGCTTTACTGTGGCGTAATCCGGAATTTCGCGCGTGGCTTTCCCGCCATGGGCGTTTTTTCTATGGGGTATGGGGGTTCTTTTTTGCGGGGGTGCTGGTGATGGCGAAGTATCCCGCTCCCGAATCTTATGTGGTGTTCTCTTATGGATTCACGTGGATCGACATCTTCTACGTTTTGCTTCTTTTGCTGGTGCTGGAGAAGCCTGCAGGACCCGCCGGTGCGTTTTCCCGAATGGCGTGGCTGCGTGAACTCGGCCGTGTCTCTTATTGCTTGTATATTATTCACGTCGCAGTGAAAGAGCTTTGCCGTGCTCTCCTGGTGCCCGGGTCACAGCGCGCGGCGGCTTGGCCAATTGTGGTGATTCCATTGATTTCCGCTGCTATCTGCTATGGTATAGCAAGAGCATCGTGGAATTATTTGGAACATCCACTGATTCGCCGCGGGCATTCGTATCACTATTTGCCGGCCGCTTGAGATGCGGCCGAAACGATGCGGTATAGCCGAAGACGTCGTTGCGAACAGGCGAATTCGGCGCATTCCGGGAAGGAAGAATGGAAGACTGAATGTTGAAAAAAGCCCTGCTTTTTGCCAGCCGGAACAATTGGATGAGGCAGGCTGCCCAGAATTCCTTCCGTTTGCCGCTGATCGGCGCGAGCTTGCGGCGGGCGGCTGGTCAAATGCTGCCGCGTGGGCAGCGTACTTGGGTCCAAATCCACAAAGGCCCTGGTGAAGGTCTGTGGATCAAGGTGGAACCTTACTGGGAACCCGGATACCTGCAGAGCCAGCCGGAACCTCTTATCCAGGAAATTCTGGCGGAGAAATTAAAAGCAGGAGATTGCTTCTACGATATCGGCGCGCACATCGGCTACTACGCATTGATCGCTGGGCGGCTGGTGGGACCGGAAGGTTGCGTGATTGCCTTCGAGCCTGACCCAGATAACGTCGCGGTGTTCGAAGAAAATGTGAAGAAGAATGGATTCAACCACGTAAGCGTCGCCGCCGCCGCGGGGTGGAACTCGGATGGGCAGATCAGCTTCGAGCGAGGGGAAGATCAACCATCTCGCATGGGCGGAAGAGTGATCGACGGGGAATCGAATGGCGCCGATTCGAAACGAACGATGACTTGCAAGACCATTACTCTGGATGGGTTTTGCCAATCGCATCGCCCGCCTACAGTGGTGATGATCGATGCTGAGGGAGGAGAAATCGAAGTGCTGCAAGGGACACAGGCCGTGATCCGCCAGCATAGGCCCGATTTTTTGATTGAAGTTCATGCGGAACGGAATCTTCCCATCATTCAGGAGATGCTTTCGCGGTCCAATTATGGCGTCAGGATTATTGCCAGGTATCCCGACAAGCTGCATGTCTATTGCTCCCGGGAGAACTAATTCATTTACATAAAGCAAAACAATTCGATGAATACATCCCCTGCAGTTCAAAATATTCGGCCACAATTTCATTCCCATCTCCCGCGATGAACGAAGCCAGGGCGCAGAAAACGATTTCGGTTGTAATTCCCACTTACCAGCGGCCCAAAGTGCTCCTGGATTGCTTGAATTCCGTGCTGCGCGGAACATTGCAGCCGTCGGAAATCATCGTGGTTGGCCGGCAGGGCGACAAGGAAACGGAAGCCGCAGTCCAATCGTATTCTTCGGCGATCAGCCCGGGCGTTCGTTTCCGTTCCGCGTGGGTAACAATTCAGGGCCATGTTCCTCCTGTCGAGACGGGAATCCGCGCAGCATCGAGCGAATTGGTTGCGGTGATCGACGACGATACAACCGTGCAATCAGATTGGTTGGAGAGAATTCTTCCTCACTTTTCCGATCCAACGATTGGCGTGGTGGGAGGCCGGGTGCATGTTCCAGGAACTCCGGCCATGAAATTGAAGGGAAAGCCCGGACGTGTATCGTGGTACGGAAAACATTGGGGAAATGTGGGGAACGTGGATGGCCAGGAGTCCATGGACGTGGATACGGTGATGGAAGGCAATTCGATCTGGCGGCGGGATTTGATCCAGTCGATCGAGTTCGATCCAGTCCTGAAGTTTGACGACTCGTCCATGTACGGTTTGGATTTGACTCTACAAGCAAAGGAAAAGGGCTATCGCGTTATTTACGATCCCCGAATTGTTCTGCTGCATCACATGGCGCCGCGAGCGGCGGAGATTGATCGAGCCAACCGGCCCCGGCGCATTTTTGCCTACTGCCGGAATTATACGTACATTATGCTCAAGCGCTCACCCTGGTGGCGGCGGCCGATTTTTCTGGGATGGTGGTTCCTGATCGGCTCTTACGGGGCGTGGGGACCCGCGGGACTCGCGGCAGATCTTTTGGTGCATGGGCGGCAAGGAGATCGCTACTTCGGAGCCGCCTTCCGCGGAAAGATAGAAGGCGCGCGAATCTGGATTAGATCGCGATGAATTCCCTGCCTGTCTCGAGGAAAATGGCTTTGGCGAATCCGGATGTTTCACGAACAGAGCATGAGCCGGGCGGGCCGCCGCAGATCGAAACCCGTTCGCGCAAATACCGGGTTCTGCTGATCGCTTCTCACCCCGTACAATATGCGTCACCCTTGTTCCGGCGGCTCGCATCCGATCCCCGGTTGGATATTGAGGTTGCATATTGCAGCATGCAAGGAGCGGAATCGGGAAGAGATCCCGGCTTTGGCATTGATGTGGCGTGGGATGTGCCCTTGCTCGATGGATATGCGTGGCATCAAATTCCCAATCGTTCGCTGCGTCCTGGTATTGGACGCTTTTTCGGCCTGATGAATCCTGGACTTTGGAAATTAATCCGGGCGGGCAATTTTGACGCGATCCTAGTGTATGGATACGCCTACCTCAGTTATTGGATCGCTTTTCTCGCCGCAAAAAGCGCCGGCCTGCCGATACTGTTGCCCACCGACGCGGTGGAGATGCCGCATCCGCGCGGAGGCTGGTGGTGGAAACGGTGGCTAAAACCCCCAGCGCTCCATTTTATTTACAACCGGATTGCTGACATGGTCCTGGTTCCCTCCACGGCCACACGGCGATTTATTCAGTCATTCGGAGTTCCGGCCGAACGAATCGCATTCACTCACTACGTGGTAGACAACGATTACTTCTCGCAAGCCTCCGCGGAAGCGGATGGAGCGGCAATCCGTAATTCCTGGGGCATACCGCCGGAGCCGCTTGTCATTCTTTTCTGCGCGAAGCTCGCTCAGTGGAAAAGGCCGCAGGACTTGCTAGAAGCATTCTTCGCGATTCATGCTGAAGATCGCGGTTTGGCGCCGGCCGCTTATTTGGTCTTCGCCGGGGAAGGCGCACTGCGCTCCAAGTTGGAAGCGAGGACGAAATCCCTGGGCATCCAGGATTGCGCCCGGTTTTTGGGCTTTGTGAACCAATCGAAATTGCCGGGGGTGTATGCGGCATCGGACCTGCTGGTGCTGCCTTCCGGACACGAGCCCTGGGGACTTGTGGTCAATGAGGCGATGAGTTGCGGCCTTCCGGCAGTTGTCAGTGACCGGGTGGGAGCGAGCCTGGATCTCATTACTCCAGGCGTTACGGGGGAAGTCTATCCGTCCGCAAACGTGGAGGCTCTTGCGAATATTCTTCGCCAGCTGGTCTCGGACCCAAGCCGGATAAAATCCATGGGGCGGGCCGCCCGAACCCGCATGGAGACTTGGTCCTATCGAGAGCATGTGGCGGGAATGGTGAGTGCGATTGTGGAAGCGGTTCAAGAAAAACATCGAAGATGAGCGGAACGTAGCAGAGCTATGAGCGTGAAAGCAGCGGAAGGCAATTCGCGGACGCCAAAGGCAGGCGATTCGAGCCGCTTGCATCTGGGGTGCGGCCTGACGACCCCGGTTGGATGGATCAATATCGACGGCTCCTGGAATGCTCGATTGGCGAAGCATCCTTTTCTGCGACGCCTGGCGCATTCGCTCCACTTGATTTCTGCCGACAAATTGAGTGTACCGTGGGATTCGACCATCTTCATCCACGACGTGCGCAAGCCTCTGCCATTCCCGGGCGATTCCGCGGAGGTGATTTATTCCTCGCATCTGCTCGAGCACCTGTACTTTGAGGAAGCCAGGAGGGTCATTCGAGAGTGTTTCCGGGTTCTTACGGCGGGAGGTGTATTGCGCGTCGTCGTGCCAGACCTTGGGGCAATTGTCCGGGAATATCTTGGCGAAGGACATATCGGAGAATCATCCAAGGACTTTGAGACCATGCAGCCCGCCGATCGGGTGAATTACAGATTATTGATGCGCACGCCCGCTCCCCCCGGCGGTAATTTTCTTTACCGCATCTATACGGAGTGGAAGAACTTTCACGAGCACAAATGGATGTACGACGCCAATTCCCTGAAGGCGTTGTTTGAATCAGCGGGATTCGCCGATATCCAAGAGATGCCGCTGCACACCAGCCGAATCGCCGGAATCGAGGATGTCGAACAGCCAAGTCGCGTCGTGAACGGCCAGGGTATCTGCGTCGAGGGAATTAAGCCGCCGCTGAACCGGCCGACTTAGTATTCCCGTTGACGAGTCCACACTCAAGTTGCGCTCAGCGTCCGTTCGAACTGAGCCGCGAAAGCGAATCAGGAATAATAGTTTGCTCCACCGCCAAACCGCATTCTCGTCATTCGTAAGGCAGGCTGGTATGAGGGAAGATTGTTTTTCCCTTCCTCGCTCGGCAGATAGCCTCTGGATTGAGGCACGAAAGCATCCCGATTAACGAACCATTGACTTCCTGAGAGACCACGGCGTATCAAGAGTAGTTGCGAAAGATCGCCGGGGGTAACTCGTGCAACTTGCCGGCAAACCGCGGCAAGACAAGGTCATGATGGTGACGTAGAATGTAGCCCGTCCTGGAGGAAACCGTTGCGGTCGATTCGCAAGAGGGCAAGTCCATTCGAGTGACGGACACAAGTTTATTCGGGGGCTCTTCACAGTTCGCATCCTCGACACCTCTTCCAGGCAGGGATCTGCTGCAAATGGGAAGCGCGATCCATAGTCCCTCGCCTCTCCTGACCGAAACCGAAGTGCGGTTGACCTCTCCGCTGACTTCTGCGAAACGCATCATGGAGTTGGATGGATTGCGGGGAATAGCAATCCTTTTGGTCTTGATCTGGCATTTTTTCGCCTTTCCCCTCCGAGATGCCCACCGCTTTTTCCCTCGAATCGTTGCCACTGCCGGGATTCTCACGTGGAGCGGTGTCGATTTATTTTTTGTGCTGTCTGGTTTCTTGATCGGCGGGATACTTCTGGACAGCGCCGATTCGCCGCGCTATTTCAAGGTTTTTTACCTGCGCCGCTTCTATCGGATTGTGCCGATCTATGCCTTGACGCTGCTTGCCTTCTGGATCGGGTGCGCCTGGTTCCGGAAGAATCCTTCTCCGCTTTGGAGTCTACTTTTTTCGAAACCAATGCCCTGGTATGCCTACGCGAGCTATCTGCAGAATCTGTGGATGGCGAAGTGGAACACCCTGGGGGCGGGGTGGATGGCAGCGACATGGTCTCTTTCCGTGGAAGAACAGTTTTATCTTGGGCTTCCCATTCTAGTGAAATCAATAAAAACATCGCGATTGCTGTGGCTATTGTTGTTGCTGGTATTGAACGCGCCGATCCTTCGCACTCTGCTCTATTTCATGACTCCGGTAGGACTCAATGCAGCTTACGTACTGATGCCATGCCGCGCGGATGCGCTGTTACTCGGAGTAACGGCCGCGATTCTGCTGCGGAGAGGTGACGTCTGGGAGTGGCTGGTTCAGAATCATGGGAAGCTGTTTCAGGTATCCCTGCTCCTGGGCGCCGGAGTGGTTCTTTTTATAGTAAGAGGATGGGGCAGGATGACTTTGCCAATGGTGACGCTTGGCTACACATGGATGGCGATGTTTTATCTCTCGATCCTGCTGCTGGCGATCCTGCCAGGCGCGAATCGGCTCAAACGCTGCTTGCGAGTGAAGTACCTTACGGGATTGGGCACAATTTCCTACGGCGTCTATTTGATCCATGGTCCAATTTACGAAATGTCTTACGCACTGCTCAAAAGAGAGAGCCCCGCACTCCGCAATTATTCTGACCTGGGCGTCACGCTTCTGGTCGCCTTTTTGACGATTGCGATCGCTACACTTTCGTGGAAATTCTTTGAAAAACCGCTGGTCAGACGGGGACACACACTTACGTACTGAGGCATTTGGGAATATCTTCCGAACCGTTCAAGGTGAAGAATGATATTTGAAGTTGAGAGAGCCCCTACTTGCAGGGGCCGCTCCATGTTCGACGAATCTCTCTCGATATTGCCAACTACATCGGCTAGGATAAGTGGCTAATGCAGACACGTTTAGCAAGAATGTCGGCCACCGGGCGCGGGAGTCCCCTGCTTCTGGCCGGGTTTGCCATGCTCATCGCGCTTTATGTGGCGCAGATCATTTCGAATGGCGACATAAAATCATTCGCCATTCTCGCCGCGTTTGGGATGCTTTGCGTACTGGCATCAGCCATCGTGAAAGATTGGCGATTTGGGATCCCCATTCTATTCTTGTGGCTTGCCTTGGAAGATCTACTTCGGAAATATGTCGGGAACTCACTGGTTATCTATGCGGTTAAGGACGTCCTTTTTCTGATCATTCTGGTCTCATACTTCCTGGATGGCTGGAAGAGGCGGAGCGAGCCATTTAAGAACCCAGTTCGCGTGCCACTCTTGCTTTGGTTTGGCTGGGCGATTGCCGATTCTTTTAATACTCAGATCACGAACTTTGCAGTTCCCGCCCTCGGATTGCGGATGAGCTTCCTGTACATCCCCTTGATTTACCTGGGATATCATTTCTTCCGGGACGAGACGCAATTAAAGAAATTCAGCCTTTACACGCTCGAAATGGGGGCGGTGGTAAGCGTTTTGGGGATTATCCAGTCCATCATCGGACTCAACTTTTTGAACCCGATCGCGGATGATCCCTACCTGAGGCTTCGCTTGGTTCGTTACGTTCCGGGAACCCACGAAGAAATCTTACGGCCGACGGGCACATTCGTGGACGCGGGCCGATTTGCGCAATATCTGTTTGTCGTCGCATTCATCGGTTTGGGTCTGCTTGCCTATTTGTATGCCACGCAGGGAACCAAGGGCCGGAAATTGATCCTGCTGCCAATGACCTGCTGGATGCTTGTGCTGGCGGGAATTTTCGCGAGCGCTCAGCGCTCGATCATCGTGCTTCTTGCGGTTTCTTTCCTATCGTTGCTGCCGGCGTATGTCTTCGCCAAACAGGGCCGGGTAAAGGTTCACAACTTGCGTCCGGTTCTCCGGGCGGTGCTGGCTGGGTGCCTGGCAATGGCG
The DNA here is from genome assembly GCA_041490605.1 of Terriglobia bacterium. Lineage (GTDB taxonomy): Bacteria > Acidobacteriota > Terriglobia > Acidiferrales > UBA7541 > JBGPTK01. Next base: position 20,932 of record JBGPTK010000005.1, read on the forward strand.
CTCTTGTACGCATGGTTCCCGGAACGCTTCAGCAGCGTGTTCCGATTCTACGACAGCACCATCAATCCGCAGAGCCAATATGCGGAGGTCGGCCACCGCTCGTCAGGATACTGGAACACCATAATCTATGCTTATGAAGAATCCGGTCTGATTGGACATGGAACCGGGACAGCATCCTTGGGCTTGCAATATTTGTATAAAGCGTTGACCGAGAGCGCCTACGCTGCAATCAATCACACAGAGGGCGGATATGCGGGAGTCCTTTGGGAATGGGGAGGAGTTGGATTGGCGCTGTGGCTCTGGTGGACCTGTTTCCTGGTTATTGCCATGTTCCGGAAAATGATGATTCTGCGGGGCACGCCTTATTACTGGCTGGGAGTATCCATCCTGTTGTTTACGCTCTGTTTTCTGTTCCCGCTATTTTACCTGGGTTTTCAGATGTACCAGAACTACGTTTCGCAGGCATTCTTCTATTTTCTGATCGGCCTATTCTTCCGCTTGCCCACGCTCGCCGGGAGGGACTCGAAGCTTATCGCAGTTACTTCGCGGAGGACCGCCGAGTCTTGAAAAGAACCGACGCCCCGGTAGCGAACATATGGACCACATGAAAAGTGAAATCTTGCCCGCGGTAAAGGAGCCGCGAACGAGCGGGCCGGTGCGGATCGGCGTGCTTGGCTGCGGCTATTGGGGGCCAAATCTCATTCGCAATTTCGCCAAGCTCCGAGTGTGCGAGATTTTGGCGGTGGCGGACTTGGATCCAAGAAAGCTGGAGCCGGTTCAATGGGCCTATCCAAAGATCAAGACCTTGAACTCTCCGGAAGCACTTCTTTGCGAGGATGCCATCGAAGCCGTCGTGATTGTGACCCCGGTCTCGACGCACTACCAGCTCGCCAAGGCCGCTCTGGAGAATGACAAGCACGTCCTGCTCGAAAAACCGCTGGCAGCCAGCGTGGAGCAAGCCGAGGAGCTGGTGCAGCTCGCGGAAGAACGCGGCAAAATCCTCATGGTCGATCACACGTTTGTCTACACCGGGGCGGTGCGCAAGATTCGGCAACTGATCGACACGGGCGAGTTCGGCGAAATCTATTACTACGATTCGGTGAGAGTGAATCTCGGACTGTTCCAGCGGGAATCGAATGTGCTCTGGGACCTGGGCCCGCATGATTTTTCGATCATGGATTTCCTGATTGACGAGCAGCCGGCCGGGATCTCCGCCATCGGAGCCAAGCCGGTCCGGCGAGGAGACTGGGCGCACGAGAGCGTGGTCTACGTAGCCATCCATTTCAAGAGCGGGTTACTGGCGCACTTCCACCTGAATTGGCTTTCCCCGGTGAAGGTGCGGCGCACATTGATCGGCGGGAGCAAAAAGATGATCGTGTACGATCACCTTGATCCGGACAATCAATTGAAGGTGTTCGATAAGGGAGTTGAGGTTTCGCTCGGCGAGGACTTGTCCAAGGTGCTGGTGCAATATCGAACCGGCGACATGTGGGCTCCCAAGGTTGATCAGACCGAAGCTCTGGAAATCGTGTGCAAACATTTCATCGAGTGTGTCCAGACCGGGAAAGAGCCTATTACCAACGGGCGAGTCGGGCTCCAAATTGTGAGGCTCCTGGAGGCTGCTCAGGAATCCATGATGCGTCACGGCGAGGTCATAGAACTTTGAGTCAGAAGTCGAAGTACCAAAGCATCGCGTCCGATGTGAAGCTGGGCGAGAACGTAAAGATCCATAACTTTGTAAATCTCTACGGATGCGAAATCGGCGACCACAGCAAGATCGGCAGCTTCGTGGAGATCCAGAAAGGCGCGAAGATCGGGCGATACTGCAAGATATCAAGCCACACTTTTATCTGCGAAGGAGTGGTGATCGAAGATGAAGTGTTCGTCGGCCACCATGTTGTTTTCATCAACGATCGATTCCCGCGGGCCACGAATAAGGCCGGGCAGTTGCAGACGGAAGCGGACTGGCAGGTTCGGCCGACAATCGTAAAGAAGCGCGCCTCGATCGGAAGCGGCGCCGTGATTCTCTGTGATGTTGAAATAGGCGAAGGGGCGATCGTCGGGGCGGGCAGCGTGGTCACCCGGGATGTGCCGGCGGGGCAGGTCGTCGCGGGCAATCCAGCACGCCCCCTCCGAAGCGGACAGAAAGTGCTGGAACCATGAAAGTAGCCGTCTCGAGCGTCACCAAGCAGCACTCCTACCCCATCGCCTTAGTCGCCCACCAGAAGGGATACCTGAAGCAATTCATGACCGGCATCTACTATGATGCCCACAAAGCTCGCTACCGGCTGCTCGATAAAGCCATCCATTCGGTGCGCGGCAATGGAGACCTTGCGCGCCTTCATGTGAGGCGCCAGGAAGGATTGCCGGATTCCTATGTGACGGCGATCGCCTGGCCGGAAGTAATCGAGCAGGTTTGGAGACGGATGCCGCTACTGCCCCGAATCGTGCACCCGGACTCCGTCTACTATCTTCGGAACGAAGCGTTTGATTATCTGGCCTCGCGCCGCCTGCTCCCCTGCGATTTATTCCACGGTTTTGAACAATGCGCGCTCTTCTCATTGCGTCGCGCGAAAGAAATGGGAGCTGTTCGATTACTGGATGAACCGGTGATCCACCGGACTCTCTGGGATCGATTGGAAGCGGACGAGAGGCGAAAGCTCGGGCTTCCGCCGGCCGTGCGGCGCTACATGTATCAGCAGCATGTAGACCGCAAATACCGCGAACTCGAATTGGCGGATTATCTGCTGGTGGGCCTTGAATTCGTGAGGAAGTCCTTCGTGGACCAAGGGTTTCCTGCCGATCGAATCTTCCTGGTTCCCTACGGCACTGATGTGCGCGAGCGGGAACAGCCCATCGTGCGCCCACGGCGGCGCACATTTAACATTTTGTTTGTCGGACAGATCTCCTGGTACAAAGGCCTTCATTACTTTCTGGATGCGTATGACCGCTTGAACCTGCCCGATGTGAACCTCACGATCCTCGGCATGGTTCATCCCGAATGGATTCCCTATTTCCACGAACGCTTCAAACGAGTGAAGAATCCGTTGAACTACATTGGGACCGTGGCCCATTCGCAGATCGAGCAGTATTTTGTTGATGCCGACGTGTTCGTATTCCCTTCCATCGGAGGTGGAGTTGGGCTGGCAACCTTCGAAGCGATGGCCGCTGGGCTTCCCGTGATCACCTCCGACGGAGACGTCGTGATTCGAAACGGGATTGACGGCCTTGTGGTCCCGCCCGAAGATACCGAAGGCTGGGTGGCCGCCTTGAAGAATCTTCACGCGAACCCGGAGCTTCGCCTGCAACTGGGTGCCAGCGCCGCGGAGAGAGTTCGATCGTTCACATGGGAAATCTACCAGGCTGGAATCATCAAAGCCTACGAAGAGATCGCCAGACGAGAGTCGCTCAAGTAGCAAACGAAAATCGATTTTGAATTGGCATCCGGAATTCCCGTGCCGGAATATCCCCATGCACAGTCAGAAACGACGGCATCTTCCGGCTTGCGAAAGTGAATCACTCCACCTAACATGGTGCGGGGTCATCCGGGTTTTTGATGGGCATGGAAGGCAGACCGTTCGGCGCCGCTCAAGCACTCGAGTGGTGCGGAACTCATTTTGCCGCTCCATTTTTTAACCGATCTCAGCTTTAACCCAATGGCTCCGAGATGAATTTAGTTCCCGAGGGGAGAAGCAATCGCCCATGCGCACGCTTGTGACCGGCGGACTCGGATTTATCGGTTGTAACCTGACGGATCGGCTGCTGCGAGAAGGGCATGAAGTCGTCATACTCGACAATGCCAGCCGCAACGGCACCCTCAATAATCTTCACTGGCTCGAAGAGAACCATCTCGGAAAATTCCATTGGATTCAGGGTGACACCCGCGACACCGCCGCGGTGAAAGAAGCGATCCGGGGAGCCGGAAGCGTCTTCCATTTCGCGGCGCAGGTGGCCGTGACCACCTCCGTGCAGAATCCGCAGGATGACTTCAGCACGAACGCGCAAGGGACTCTAAATGTTCTCGAAGCGGCGAGGCATCAGAGCCGCAAACCAATCGTCGTGTTCACTTCGACGAACAAGGTTTATGGCGGAATGGATCAGGTGCGCGTGGAAGAGAAAGAAACTTGTTACGCCATGCCTGATTTCCCCCAGGGAATTCCCGAATCGCAGCCGCTGGATTTCCATTCCCCGTATGGCTGCTCGAAGGGCTCCGCCGATCAATATGTGCACGATTACTTCCGAATTTACGGCCTGCAAACCCTTGTTTTTCGCATGTCTTGCATCTATGGCTCCCGGCAATTCGGAAATGAAGACCAGGGCTGGGTTGCGCATTTCGTGCTGACCGCGCTTCAGAATGGTTCGCTGACAATTTACGGAGATGGGAAACAAGTCCGCGACCTGCTCTACATCGATGACTTGGTGGACGCTTTCTTGCTGGCTGCCGGGCGAATCGACCGCACGGCGGGGGAAATTTACAATATCGGGGGCGGTCCATCGAATGCCATTTCGGTGTGGACGGAGTGCAGCAAGCACCTGGCGAAAGCTGTGAAGCAAATGCCGTCCGTGCAATTCGCGGACTGGCGCCCGGGCGACCAAAAAATTTACATCAGCGACATCCGGAAAGCCTTGCGTGATTTTGGCTGGCAGCCGAAGATTTCGATTCCCGAAGGGCTTGACCGGCTTGCTGCATGGGCCGAGGAAGCGGCAAGAATTTTGACCCAATACGCATGAGCTCGGCCGTACCTTCGCAGCATCCATGCCTCGGACTTTTTACTGATTTGCAAACCGTGGGAGGAATTCAGCGCGCCTCCCGGCACATGGCTGCCGTGCTGACAGAGTTGACCTCTCGAGATGGCGCTGCCTGCCTTTTCCTCAGCTTGAATGACCCGCCGGGTAAGCATCAGGCACAAGTGGGCAAATTCCGATTCGAATTCACCGGTTTTGGCCGTGGCAAACTCCGTTTTCTTCTGGCAGCTCTTGGTTCGGTGAAGCAGCGCCCCAAAATGATATTCGTCAACCACCCGAATCTTGCGCCGGCTGCTTGGTTCGTGAAGAGATGGACCGGAGCTCGATTGATCGTCGTCGCCTGGGGCATCGATGTGTGGACACCGCTGCCCTTTCTTCGACGTTGGGCTTTGCGTGGAGCCGACTTGGTTCTCGCGATTTCCCGCTACACCGCGCAGTGCGTGGAGGAGTTGCAGGGCGTCTCAGCCCGCGCTATTCAGATACTCCCCCTGGCGCTTGATCCGGCTTTTTGGAGCGACTCGCAGAAACCCCATTCCAACGGAGACGGGCGGCCGGCAAATTATCCTTCTGGCCGAGTGGTGTTAAGCGTGGCCCGATTGTCCGCCGAGGAAGGTTACAAAGGAATTGATACGGTGATCCGCGCGCTTCCTCTTGTAAGAGAGCGAGTACCCGATGTTCAATTCGTGATTGCCGGTGATGGGGATGACCGTCCTCGCCTGGAGTCGCTCGCTCGGGAATCTGGAGTGGCGGAACGAGTCTTTTTTCTTGGCAGCTTGCCGGCCGCATCCCCTGAACTTCTGTACAGTTATTCGAATTGCGAAATCTTCGCCTTGCCAAGCAAGGGAGAAGGATTCGGGCTGGTTTTCCTGGAGGCGATGGCATTCGGCAAGCCCGTCGTAGGTGGCGCCCACGGCGGAACGCTGGACGTGATTCAAGACGGAGTGACCGGATACCTCGTCTCGCATGGTGACGTGAACCGGCTCGCGGGTGTTTTGACCAAGCTGTTGACCGACGACCAGCTTCGCAACGACATGGGAGCGCGAGCGCGTGAACGTGTACGCACTCACTATCTTTTCGAGAGTTTTGCCGCTGAATTGGAACGTGTCTTGTACTCGCCGGTAGATGAAGGTTGAATCCAGGCTTTGCTCTGAGAATATTCATATGCGTGTCTTAATGGTTTCCCAAACTTACTTTCCCTTTCAGGCCGCGGGAGGCCCGCCAACCAAGATCCGCGCGATCGCCAAGCGCCTGGTTGCGCACGGACACGGGATCACCGTATTAACCACGGATATGGGATTCGGGAAATCGAACGGCCCGCCTGTGCCGCCCGGTAAAAATCGCTGGGGGTGGCACTCAGAAGAAGACGGCATCGAGGCAATTTACTTGCGAACGCAGGCCCGTTATCGCGCTCTCACCGTTAATCCCGGGCTGAAAAGCTACTGTGATGAATCTCTCCATTCTTTCGACATCGTTCATATCTACGGACTCTACGATTTTCTTGGAATTGCCGTAGCTTCGCGCTGTTTGCGTCTTGGTATCCCTTACGTGATCGAGCCGATCGGTATGTTTCACCCAATCGTCCGCAGCCTGTGGTTGAAGCGGGCGTATCATTTCCTGGGGGGCAAGCGGCTCGTTCGCGAAGCTTCCTGCGTGATTGCCACATCGGAGAGAGAAAAACAGGAGCTCCTCGCGGGTGGTATCGTAGAATCCAAGATCATCATTCGCCGGAACGGAGTGGAGGTGCCCGAGAGCCTGCCCCTCCCGGGGGGCTTCCGCAAGAAAATGGGTGTCGCATCAAATGCGAAACTAGTTCTTTTTCTCGGGCGTCTAATTGCCAAGAAGAGCCCTGATCTTTTGATTCGCGCCTATGCGCAGTGGCGGAAAACCGCCAGCAATGGAAAATCGTCGGTGCTTGTCCTCGGGGGACCGGACGAGAACGACGGATACCTGAGGAAACTCGAATCTTTGGTGCGGGAGTTGGGCCTGAGAGAGACGGTCAGATTTACGGGACCTCTTTACGACGGTGAGAAGTGGGAGGCCTACCGCGATGCCGATGTGTTTGTTCTGCCGTCTCAAAATGAAAACTTCGGCAATACGGTGGCCGAGGCGGTAGCGTGCGGAGCACCGGTGATCGTCACCGACCGTTGCGGCATCGGCCCAGCGATTGACGGCAGGGCGGGGCTGATGGTTCCCTACGACGCCCTTGAAATCGAGACTGCTCTCGCCAAAATATTAGCCGAAGAATCGCCACGAGAGCGCTATCAGAGCGGCTGCGAAGAAGTAGCGCGAGAACTTTCCTGGAATCAGCCGCTGGCACAGATGGAAACTTTATACTCGAAGCTCGTCTCGGAAACGAACGGTAAATGAAGCGCCATCCCACCCTGCTGACGGCCTGGTATACGGTGAACGGTTTGCTGGCTATCTCCGTTCTTCTGTTCCTAGTTGCCGTAGGCGGGGACTATTCAACGCGAGAATACCTGAAAGGTTTCTCGGATGCGGTTACGCCTGCTGGCGCCACGCCGGAAGAAAAAATCAGCGAGATCCTCGCCTGGATGCAACATGGCCCGGCACGCCGCACCGGCGATGCCTCCCCATCGGCGATTCACGATCCTTCACAAACCCTGAATTACCAGGCACTCCTGCGTGTGTGCGGGAGCGCGACGAACGCTTTTGTGAATTTGGCGAATAGCAGCGGGCTTCAATCCAGGCGCTTGTTACTCCTGAACGCCGATCGTGGCGCGAAGCACGTGGTTGCGGAAGTATACATTGACGGCCGATGGATCGTCGTCGATCCCGCCTTTCGAAACATCCCGCGCGGAGCGGATGGACACCTCCTGACCCGGCAGGAGCTCAGCGACCCCGAAGTCCTGCGGCAGGCAACCCTGAATGTCCCAACATACAATCCGTCGTATACCTACGAAACGACGGCCCACGTTCGCCTGGCGCGCATTCCGATTATCGGCCGTTTTCTTAGGGACCTGCTGAATCATGTGCTTCCCGGATGGGAAGACTCCATCTGGTGGACGGTGTTGCTGGAGCGCCGGTCTTTTGCTTTGCTGGTGATCTCATTCTTCCTGATGCTGTTTTTCCTGTTTGCCCGCGTCGCCTTGCGCTGGTATGCGGAAGCGCGTTACGGAATTCCTCGAGTCCGAGTACGCCAACGGGTCCGGGATGCGATCCGGATTGTCTTAGGCATGCCGGTTTGATTCTTGCCGCACTTCAGACTTGACGGCAGCCGGCCCCACAGGCTCTTCCATTACCCGGCTGGTCCCAATCCAAAACGATCCGCGGATGCGGAGCGCAAGCCATAAGCACAGCCTTGGGCAACGGGGAACTCACTTCAAAGATCGATTCAGAAACATTCGCGGTATACTGCAATTCCCGCTCGGCTAGGCGAAGCTCGGCTCTTGCATGCGGGACAAGAGCGAGCAGAGATTCAATTTCCAGGTTACGGTGAGCTCATCTCATGTGCGGCATCTGCGGCGCGATTGCAGGCGAAAAAGCAGAAAACACGAGCGCATTCGCTGAGGGCTTGACCAGGAGGATGCTGGGGGCCATGCATCATCGTGGCCCCGATGAGGAAGGAATTCTTGCCGCTCCGCCTGTCGGGCTGGGCATGCGCAGGCTCAGCATTATTGATCTTCCCGGTGGGAACCAGCCGATCTGGAACGAATCGGGAACCGTTGCAGTGGTTTATAACGGAGAAATATACAATTTCCGCGAACTGCGCCGCAGGCTTGAATCCCTGGGACACCGCTTCCAAACAAACTCCGATACCGAAGTGATCGTACATGCCTACGAGACCTGGGGATCTGATTGCCCCCGGCATCTTCAGGGCATGTTCGCTTTCGCAATATTGGAAATGCCCAACGGGCCGCAGGGTCCGCCCCGCCAGATTTTCCTGGCCCGCGATCGCCTCGGCATAAAACCCCTTTATTACGCAGCCGCGAATGGAACCTTCCTCTTCGCGTCGGAAGTTCGCGCCCTGCTCGCTTCCGGGATCATCCCGCGGCAGCTTTCCACGACCGCGCTCGAAAGCTATCTCCTATTCGGGTCGATTGGCGAGCCGATGACGCTGGTTGAAGGCATTTATTCGCTGCCGCCCGGCCACACTCTGCTCCTGCCGGTTGCACAGCCAACGCCTTCGCCCCAGCCTTACTGGGATATCGCCTCGGTGATGGGCGGAAAGAAACGCGAGCATGCGGAACAATCCTCTCCCGCAAAGGAATTGCGGTCCCTGCTCGAGAACTCGGTTCGCGGACATTTGATCGCCGATGTGCCACTGGGGATCTTTCTTTCCAGCGGCCTCGATTCCACGGCGCTGGCCGCGCTTGCCAGCCGCGAACACGGCGGCATCCACACTCTTACGGTCATCTTCGCCGAACAGGATTTCAGCGAAGCAGAGATGGCCCGGCGATCCGCGCAGCGATTCCATACCCAGCACAGTGAGCTTTTGCTCACCGGCGAAGACATGCTCGCGCGCCTCGAAGAAGCCGTTGCAGCTTTTGATCAGCCCAGTATGGATGGGGTGAACTCCTATTTCGTCTCGTGGGCCGCGCGGCAAGTTGGGTTGAAAGTGGCGCTCTCCGGGCTGGGCAGCGATGAAATTTTCGGAGGGTACTCCACATTTCGCTCAACGCCGCAAGTGGGCCGCCTGGCATCTTTCGGCCGGTTAGCTCCTTCCTGGCTCCGGGCCTCTACCGCGCGAGCAATAGAAGGCATTGCTGCGCGCCGGGGAACCCCAGATTCCGCCCGCAAGCTGGCAGCGGCGTGGCGTAACCCCAGGTCCCTGCCGCATGGATACTTTTTTACTCGCGCGGTTTTCACACCGGAAGCATCACCGTCGCTCAATCCACCAGCGGAAGACGCGGGTGCGCCGTCGCCCTGGCGTGCCTGGCTGTCGAAAGCCGCGCTGGAATCGGAACAACTCGATCCCTTCACCGCTGTTTCCTGGCTCGAATTGCGCTCGTACATGCTGAACACGCTGCTGCGGGATACCGACTCCGTGAGCATGAGCAATTCCCTCGAGGTTCGCGTGCCGTTCCTCGACCATCCGCTGGTTGAATATGTAATGCGATTGCCCGCCTCGGCGAAGCGGCGCGGAAGAGTTTCAAAGCCATTGCTCGTCGAAGCGCTCGGCGATTTGCTGCCCAAGGAAGTGATCGCCCAGCGCAAGCGCACCTTCACATTCCCCTGGGAGAAGTGGCTTCGAGGCCCTCTCGAAGCGCGAGTGAAGGATAGCCTCCAGGATCTCTCCCCAGTACTCTTAAGGTCGCTCGATGAACACAAAGTGCGCAACGTGTGGCAAGATTTCCTGTCCGGACGAACCACTTGGTCTCGTCCGTGGAGCCTGTACGTGCTGAACGAGTGGGCGCGGCGTCATCTGGAAGCAGACAATTCGCGCCCCGCGGCAGTAGAGACTGCCACAGCAGCCTCCACCATGTGACGCCGCACGCAACCGGGCGATTGAACGAATAGGAGAGCATCACCGAATGTATATTCTAGGAATTAACGCATACCACGCGAACGCTTCCGCCGCTCTCGTTTTGGACGGGCAACTGGTCGCGGCTGTCGAAGAGGAACGATTCAATCGGGTGAAATACGCCGCCGGTTTCCCCGTCCAGGCAATTCGATATTGCCTTGCCGAAGCAGGCATCTCGCTGACGGAAGTGAATCATGTTGCGATTCCGCGCGATCCCTGGGCGCGCATAGGAACCAAGCTGCTCTATTCAATCCGCATGCCCAGCTTCGCGCTCGAACGAATCGGAGTGATGAAGCGGTTTGCCGGAGTCAAGGAAGAGTTGGCCCGCACCTTCGATCTCGATCCCGAACGGCTGCGCTCCACATTCCATCGCATCGAACATCACCAGGCGCATTCAGCCAGCGCATTTTTCGTTTCCCCTTTCGAGGAGGCGGCCGTGCTCTCCGCTGATGGCCTGGGTGACTTTGCCAGCACCATGTGGTCGACGGGGCGCGGGCCGCGTATGCAGATCCATGGCTCCATCGCCTTTCCTCATTCCCTGGGGATCTATTACACCGCATTGACGCAGTACATCGGCTTCTGGAAATTCGGCGACGAATACAAAGTGATGGGCCTGGCGGCTTACGGCCAGCCCGCCTATCTGGATGAGTTTCGCAAAATTGTGCACGCCACACCTGGCGGAACCGGATTCCGGCTGGGCCTGGAATATTTCTCGCACCAGCGGAAAGGTCCGGAGATGACCTGGCGGGAAGCGGATCAGACCCCGGTGCAGAGCCGCCTGTTTTCCGAATATCTTGAAAAACGGCTTGGGCCGGCGCGTTCGGCCAGCGAACCAGTGGAGCAGCGGCACCGCGATCTCGCCGCGACGATGCAGGCAACGCTGGAAGATACGTATCTGACGATGCTCGATTCGCTGCAGCGGCAAACCAGGCAGAAAAATCTCTGCCTTGCCGGCGGCGTGGCTTTCAATTGCGTCGCCAACGGCAAGATCTTCGACCGCACTGAATTTGAACGAGTGTATGTCCAACCGGCGGCGGGAGACGCGGGTCTCTCCGTCGGCGCCGCATTCTTCGTCCAGCATCAACTTCTTGGCGCCCCCCGGAAATTTGTGATGGATCATGCGTCCTGGGGGCCGGGCTATTCTGACGATGATGCCCGGAGAGCGCTTGAGGGCCGCGGAATCCCGGGCGCCGAAATTCGCGTGGAGGAACTGGGCGAGAGCGCCCTCTTAAAAACCACGGCGCAGCACATCGCTCGGGGCCGGGTGGTGGGTTGGTTCCAGGGCCGCCAGGAATGGGGTCCACGAGCGCTGGGCAATCGCAGCATTCTCGCCGATCCTCGACGGCCGGAGATGAAGGACATCCTGAACCAGCGCATCAAGCACCGCGAGACATTCCGGCCTTTTGCTCCATCCATACTCGAGGAATCGACAGGAGAATATTTCCAGCGCACTCATCCCTCTCCCTTCATGACCTTTGCTTATGCCGTGCGTCCGGAAAAGCGCGCCGTAATTCCCGCGCCAACGCACGTGGATGGAACCGCGCGCCTGCAAACCGTGAACCGGCAGGCGAACCCGCTCTATTGGAAACTGATCAAGGAATTTGCGAACCAGACGGGCGTGCCGGTTCTGCTGAATACCTCGTTCAATGAAAACGAGCCGATCGTTCTTCGCCCCGAGGAAGCGCTGGATTGTTTCCTCCGAACGAAGATGGACGTCCTGGTGTTAGGCAATTTCATACTCGAAAAACCGGCGCTGGAATCCACGGTTGAAGATCGAACTGAAGTGTTGGCGAATCGAGCAAAGTAGCAAAGAGCCGCAGGCCGGCAGCCTCTCCTGCCCGCCTACGGAAGTCGAAGTAGTAAAGAACGGCAGTTTACTTGAGGACTGGCCGTGCATATTTTAGTTTTGAATCAATATTATCCTCCGGACACCTCGGCAACGGCAAAGATGGCAGCGCAGGTGGTCGAGCGGCTCGCCGTCGAGCATCGCGTCACCGTGCTTGCAGGCCGCCCCTCCTACGATCCTGACGAGCGTTATCCGGCGCGTCTGTTGCGCCGCGATGTGCAAGGCAATGTGACGATTGAGCGCGTCGGATCGAGCACATACTCGCGTCATCGCATGGCCGGCCGCGTCTCGAATTACCTTAGCTATCTCTCCCTGGCGGTTCCGCGCGCTTTGACAATTCGCCCCGACGTGATCCTGGCGATGACAGATCCCCCGGTCGCCGGCATCGCCGCGGCCCTGGTCGCAAAACTTTCCGGCCGTCCGCTCGTATACAACATTCGCGATCTCTATCCTGATATGGCGCTTGGCGGCAGCATTGTCAGACCCTCGCGCCTGGTGCGGCTCTGGGAACAATTGCATCGCCGCACTCTGAGGCGGGCCGCGAAAATCATCGTGCTGGGAGAGGACATGCGGGAGCGCATCCTCTCGAAAGGCATCGTCGCGGAGAAAATCGCCGTAGTGCGTGACGGAACTTCCCTTCCGGAGAAACTTGCCTCCGCGGATCATCCCGTCGCCCAGGAAATTCGCGGCGGTTTTCCGTTCGCGGTGATTCACGCGGGCAACCTGGGTTTTTATGGCGCGTGGGATACTTTGATTCGAGCGGCTCAAATTTTAGGCGATGACGGAGTGGGATTCGTATTCATTGGAGACGGCGCCGAACGGTCCCGGATCGAAGCGTTGGCGAATGGCTGTCCCCAAGTGCGTTTCATGCCCTTCCGGCCCGCCGGGCAAATTCCGTTCGTGATGGCCGCCGGCGATCTGCATATTGTGACCGTGAAACGAGGACTGGAAGGCGTTGTGGTGCCGAGCAAACTCTATTCTATTTTGGCGGCAGGGCGGCCAGTCCTCGCCGTTGCGCCGGAATCCTGCGAAGTGGTTCGCATCGTTCGCCAGTCGGGCTGCGGCATCGTGGCCGATCCAGACGATCCCGAATCCGTCGCTCGAGCGCTGCGCGAGATTCATTGCGACCGCGCACGGCTCGAATTCATGGGGCGTCGCGCGCGGGAGATTGCCAAAAATTATGTTAGAGCGAACGAACTTGACCGCTTCACCGAGGTCGTTGAACAGGCGGCGAGCTACAACCGGAAGCAGGGGGGAGCCTTCTGGCCTCGGGAAAAAGCGCTGGCCGCTGCCGCCACCTCCTCGATCAAATCTCGCATCGTGGAACCCTTGATCGAGCAGGAAGTTCAACATTCACGAAACACTGAACCCCACGGAGGTTAGAACGCTTGCCTGTTGAGCTCATCGCGTTTTCGGTCGCCTTGCTTGCATCGCTCAGCTTGACCATCCCTGTCCGCCAGTTGGCCTTGCATCTCGGGATGGTGGATCAGCCGGGGCCGCGCAAGGTCCATCTCACTCCCATCCCTCTCCTCGGTGGACTGGCCATGTACCTCGGCGTAGTTCTAGCTCTGGTCGCCACAAAACCAGACCCCGCCTGGCGTCAGATCGCCGGAATTTTAGCCGGGGCTACGATGCTGGCGTTCGTGGGATTCCTCGACGATGGCAAGCTATTGCATCACCAGGTGAAGTTGTTCGGAGCCATGCCGGTTGCAGCTCTGATCCTGCTGTTCGTGGGAATCCGCGCTGAGGTGTTCTCTGAGTTCCTACCCGGGCGCTCGGGGATTTTCCTCGATTGTTGCCTCACGGTTGTCTGGGTGGTGGGAATCACGGCCGCGTTCAGCATTCTCGATCACATGGACGGGCTTTGCGCCGGCATCGCTGCGGTTGCCGCGGCGTTTTTTGTGATCCTTGCCTGGTCCAGCGGCCAAGTTTTGGTGAGCACGCTTGCCGCGGCAACTTTCGGCGCTGCGTTGGGCTTCCTTCGATGGAATTTCAAACCAGCGAAGATTTTCATGGGCGATGGTGGCGCAATGTTCCTCGGGTTTCTGATGGCCACGTTGGCGCTCAAACTTCGGCTGCCGCAAATCGCTTCTTCCGCCGATTGGATGATTCCCTTGTTTGTCCTCGGCGTGCCCATCCTTGATACGACTCTCGTCAGCATCTCCCGCTCCCGCCGCGGCTTATTGCCATTCACTTCTCCCGGGAAGGATCACACGGCTCATCGCTTATCCAATGTGGGACTGGGGCAAAAGGGTGCTGTGCTTGCTCTCTATGGCTTAGGCTGTCTCTTTGGAGTTCTTGCCCTGCTTATTCGTTACGTGCCCGGTCCTCAGGATTACTTCGTCGCCGTCGGCGTAGCCCTCGGCGGGCTTGCGGCCATATATGTTTTGGAAAAGTGCCCCTACGAACGTCAAAAGAAACACTAAGATCCACAAATCAGTCATTCAGTTTCATACCGGAGCACTTTTCTGACTTCCCACACCGTTCGGACGGCATCGCTCCTCAGCGTTTCGCTTGGTTCTGCAAGCTATTAATGGCTTATTGATTTGCGGATTCGAGCGAGTGGGTTATACTCCACCGTCGAGTCAATTATCTTGGCGAGCGCTTCTCCGGTACGCTTGGGGATGACAATGAGGGGCGCCTGATCCTGCACATTCCCAACTCTTCGGCTATCTTAAGCATGCGAGTGTTTACATAACTGCGGCAAATGATTGTTCCTGTCGAACAGCGGGGAGAGAATCCAATAAATAGCGAAACGACCAAGCCCACTCATGGGCCGGTTGCAGTCGTCGGAGGCTCGGCGGCAGGATTATTTACTGCCTATCTGCTGGCGCGCCGTGGTGTTCCCGTTCAAGTGCTGGAGCGATCGGAGAATCTGGAACCGGCCGCGCGCACACTGATCGTCACGCATCATATGCGGAATATTCTGGGCCAGGCGGCGGGCGACTGCGTGGTCAACGAAGTCCGTAAATTCGAACTATTTACGGACGGCAGAGCTGCCTACATTCCCCTCAAACAACCTGACTTGATTATCGAGCGCGCTACGCTGATCCGCAGCCTGGCTGAGCGGGCTTGCAGTGCCGGGGCCAAACTCCTTCTTGGACGCCGCTTCCGCGGATTGCAAAGCACGAACGGAGGACTGACCATTGAATCGGAGCGTTGCTCCGATGGAGCGCGGGAGGAAATCCAGGCTTCCACCGTTGTGGGCAGCGATGGCGCTTCCAGCCGGGTAGCACAGGCTGCTGGCTGGCCGAAGCAGCACACCGTCCCTCTAATTCAAGCGATCGTTCCGCTGCCCAAGGACATGTCGCCCGATACTGTCCGCGTCTGGTTTGTGCCCCAAGACACGCCCTATTTTTATTGGTTGATTCCGGAATCGAAAAACCGCGGCGCTCTGGGCATCATCGGCGAAACGGGACAGGAGACGCGGCTTCATCTCGAACGGTTCCTGGAAAAACGCGGGCTCGATCCGATCGGTTTTCAGGGAGCTCGCATTCCGGTGTACACGGGATGGGTACCGGTCGAGCGGCAAATCGGTAAGGGCAAAGTGTATTTGGTCGGCGACGCTGCCGGACAGGTGAAAGTAACCACGGTCGGCGGAATCGTTACGGGATTCCGTGGCGCTGCTGGAGTGGCGGAAGCCATCTTGAATGGCAGCCCGGGACGCGAACTTCGCAGCCTGCGGCGAGAACTGGATCTTCATCTGCTTTTGCGCCGGACGATGCACCATTTTCAGCAGGCGGATTACAGCCGTCTCGTGGACCTGCTCAATGACTCGGCGCGTCAATCCTTGAGTTCCTACACGCGTGACGAGGCGCTCAAGGTCTTGTGGCACATCTGCCTGAATCAACCTCGCTTGCTCTTGATGGGTCTGCGCGGCCTTCTTACCGGAAGAGGAACTTTCCGCCGGGCCGCGGTATAAGACTCCCGTGCCGGATTGTTTCCCGGTTTCTCCGGACATCGGTCTCACGCGGTTCAATCCATCCGCTTCGCACATAGAGGATTAACGTGTACGTACTGGGACTTTCCGCATCAGCACACGATCCCGCCGCAGCTCTGCTGAATGAAAAAGGCATCCTTGCCGCAATCGAGGAAAGCAAGCTGGTTCGATCGCGTTCTGTGGCCGGCATCCCGCGGGAAGCGATTCGATTTTGTTTCGAACACGCCGGAATCGGCTGGAAAGACATACGCGCCGTGGCGATGGCCGGGCGCCCGGTCCGTGCCTGGTTCCGGCAAGCGATGTTCCGCGTCGGGTCTACTCCGCTCGCTCCCGTTTCCAGCGGCTATTATCAAAGCAAAGCTCTGGGAGAACTGGGCCGCGAATTGAACAATATTCGCATTCTGGAACTGATGAAGGGAAGTTCAAGCGGCCATGTGATTCGATTGGATCATCAGCTCTGTCACGCAGCGAGCGCGTTTTATGCGTCGCCCTACGGGAAATCACTGATCCTCAGCCTCGACGAGCAGGGAGATGGCCGCTCGGGGCTGATCGCGATGGGCGAAGGCAAGCACATTCGTCCGATGCGCTGGATTCCATTTCCTCACTCGCTCGCCTGGGTCTATTCGCAGGTCACGGAGCTCCTCGGCTTCCACCCGCATCAGGACGAACACAAAACGCAGTGGCTCAGCTTGGCCGGTGAGCCGGAATGGAGGCCTCTCTTTCTCGAGATGTTTCGTCATGGTTCCGGCCTCTACCCTCACCTTGACTTGCGCTTCTTCAACCGCGGGCTGGCCGGGCGCGTCGCTTTCTCAAAATTGTTTTATCGCCGCCTGGGAATGGAACCAGGCCCGGAGCCGCGCGTGCCCGAATCGATGCGTGCACAGGTGGCGGCGAGCCTGCAGAGCGCGTGCGCGGTGGTGGTCACCGATTTTCTGGAATCGCTGCGCAAGAGAACAGGCGTGCAACAACTCTGTCTCGCCGGCGGCTTATTTCTGAATCCTGTGCTCGTCGCCGCGATCGAAAAGGGCACGGGCTTCGACCATGTCTTCGTGCAGCCGGCAGCCGGCAATGAAGGAACAGCACTCGGCGCGGCCTGGCACGTGTGGCATCAGGTTCTCGGCAGGCCTCGCCTGGAACCGGCAGCAAACATGTACGTGGGTCCCGGCTATTCCAACGAGGAAATCAAGCAAGTCCTCGACAATTGCAAGGCTTCCTACCGCTGGATGGGTTCGGAAGCGGAGAAACTCGACGAAACCGTGCGGCTGCTGCGATCCGGGAAAATTGTTGGCTGGTTTCAAGGCGCGGCTGAATTCGGTCCGCGCGCGCTCGGCAATCGCAGCCTTCTTGCTTCGCCGTGGGCAAGCTACGTGAAAGAGAATCTGAATGATTACGTCAAGCACCGCGAATCGTTTCGTCCCTTCGCCCTGTCGGTGCGGGAAGACGATTGCGCGCGTTTCTTTGAAAGTTCCCCCAATGGACGGTTTCTGACCACTCTCGGCCGGGTCCACGCCGAATCTCGAGAAATGTTCAAGGACTTCCTGCTGCCCTCGGACCGCGTTCGCCTTCACGTCGTCGCGCGTGACGCCAACCCGCTCCTCTGGAAGCTGCTCAAGCGATTCGGTGAACTTTCGCCGGCGCCGGTGTTGGTCAATACGTCATTCAATTTATTCGGCGAACCGCTGGTCATCACTCCGCGCGATGCCGTGCGCAGCTATTTCTGTTCCGGCACGGATGCTCTGGCCGCAGGCAATTTTCTTCTTGCGAAGTCGTGATTTGCCATCTTCCGCAAATTTGACGCATCCCGCGAAGCGAGCTAACATCGCGTGATCCGGAACCCTTATGGCGACGCATTCCCGCTTGCGCGTGGTCCGTTGTTGTCCGAAATGCGATAACCTTGACGTGCGCCGATCGCATCGCAAAGGCTTGCTGGAGACTTTTTTATTTCCGATCCTTCTGGTCCGCCCGTACCGCTGCAATCAGTGCAAATCTCGTCACTTGAATTTTGCGTTTTGCAAAAAAGTCGGCAAAGAAACGAATGAGATAGATATCGAGTGACTTTCTGGGTTCTCGTGGTGATCCGAACTTGAACTTAGCCGGTGGCGGGCGGCCCGCTCGCTCCCATTTTCTTGGATTGTTTGTTCTCGGGATTTTGCTGGTTGCGGCCACCATCATTTTCCGCGGAATCGGCCAGTGGCTCGTTGTGGAAGATCCGCTCGAACATGCCGACGTGATTGTTGTCCTCAGCGGAAGAATCCCATCCCGGGCGATGGAAGCGGCACGGATTTACAGACAAGGTTTTGCTGCGGAAGTCTGGGTGACGCATCCCGCCGGTCCGAAAGAGGAAATGGCGCAACTTAGCATCGCGTACACCGATGAAGACGCTTATAGCGCGGAAATTCTCGAAAAGCTGGGGGTGCCGGTGAGCGCTGTCCGCATCCTGCCGAAGCCAATTGTCAATACGGAAGAGGAATTGACCACTTTAAGAGAGGCACTTGTGCAAGCCGGAAAATCACAAGCGATCATCGTGACTTCCCCCGCGCACACCCGGCGTGTGCGCGCGCTTTGGAATGTATTAGCCGGCAAACGGTTGCATGCGGTGGTTCGATACGCTCGCAACGACCCCTATGATGCCCCGCATTGGTGGCGGCACACTGAGGATGCCTTGAGCGTGACGCGGGAAACGCTGGGGCTGCTCAATGCTTGGGCAGGTTTGCCGGTGCGCCCGCGTGACGATTGAAACCGGCTGGGACATTCATGAAAGGGGAGCACTTCGAATGAGCCAAATCGCTTCGCCCTAACTGCGGCGAACTTCCCAGGATTCCCAGATTTTCCAGCGATCCCAATCTTCTTTTCGCTCGAGGTCCCGGACCGCCAGCCGCCAATCGACACCCAGCAATTCATCGTGCTGCTCGTAAATGGAAAGCGACGAATCCGGGGAACGCAGGGCGCCACGCGAAACTTCCTGGCCATTCCCTTCTGTTTCATCCGCCTCATGCTTTCGGTACACAGCGAGCCGCGCCGTGTCCAATGGAACCTGAAAGAAAACGTTTTCTTCTCGATGTGGCTCGGAACCATTTCCCCGCACATCGCTGAACCTGCCGTGCTGGGCCCTCAAAGCAAGTCCATCTTTTCCAAATCGCAATTCCAGGCTCGCCCCGGATTCGGCCGTCTGCTCTCCTTCCGGCGCTGCCAGCGGCAATTCCCACAGCGCCACAGATTCTTCACTGCCCGGATAAACATCAATGGAGCGGCTCTGCCAGCCCGCGGAACTGCTTTGTGGCAGCACTTCATAAATTGTGGCGACGGAATGGCTTCTCCATCTCTCGATCTTGACCGATCCCAGAAATTTTCCGTTCGCCTTGATGTACGCGATTTCCGCCGGCGAGGCCGTGAGTGTCTGCGTCCAGAATCGCTCGCTCAGCCGGAAGCTGAATGTGTAAACCTGCTCGAGCGGCGAAGGCACGGATTCGCCCACCTTCTGACGAAAACCCGGATCCTCCATTTCCTCGAGCGCCTGTACCCGTGCCGACAAATCGCGCAGGGTGTGAGAATGAGCCCGCAGCAGCCGCTGCCAGTATTGCGCCATGACATAGAAAACGAATCCAACCAGGACGCAGATGCCCAAGGCTGTCCAGACGATGTCCATGTTCGAATCCAGTTTCCTATCCTGCCGGAAATGAGTGAGTGCGATCCCCGTCTCGATGAGGTGAATCTCGGGTGGGATTGTACTACTAAAGATTCTTCTTCGACAGACGGGCAGGCAATGGGGAAGAAGTTTCAGCTTGGCGGTGTGGTGGGGATGTACGAAAATGTGGTGGTCCCTTCCGAATTCGCGCACGGGTATTGCCTAGAGAGGAGTTTGCTTTGAAGATTTCTGTGATCGGTTCGGGTTACGTTGGTTTGGTGACGGGAAGTTGTCTGGCGGAAATCGGGCATGAGGTGATCTGCACGGACAGCGATGCGGCGAAGATTCAGATTCTCGAATCGGGCAAGCTGCCGA
>JBGPTK010000006.1:0-39722 GCA_041490605.1 Terriglobia bacterium
CTCTCGCGCTTCAGAGATGGGCAAGGCCGTGAAATCCGCAACCGAGCAGCCCGCCACTTTTACGGCGAGGCTTTCGGGGCGCAGCCGTTTTTCGTGGCATACCGCGCACGGCGCGGGAGACATGTACTGCGTCAGCCATTCACGATAGGTATCGGAGGAGGCTTCTTCGAAGCTTTGGTCGAGGAAGCCGAGAACCCCTTGGAAGAACATCAATCTTGGCGCCGGGCCTTCGGCTGAATTTCCATGGAGGATCAAATTCTGCGTGCGCCGAGACAGCTTTTCGAAAGGAGTGCTCAATTCGAACTTGTGAGCGAAGGCTGCCAGCTTCAGCGTGCGCTGCAAAAATGAGGAGCCCGATCCGGGTCCCAGACCGCCTTCGAAGAGCGGCTTCGACCAATCGGAAATCACTCGCGCGGGATCGAAGGTGTATTTCGATCCGAGTCCATGGCATTCGGGGCAGGCGCCATACGGCGAATTGAAGCTGAACGAACGGGGTTCGAGCTGCGGAACGGAAATTCCGCAATCGGGGCAGGCCAGTTTCTCGGAATACACCTGCTCCGTCCCGCCCACCACTGAGACGGTGACGAGGCCGGCGGTGAGCTTGAGCGCCGTTCCAATGGATTGTTCGAGCCGCTGGGCGATTCCGGTCTTGAGCAGCAGGCGGTCAATCACAATTTCGATGGTGTGGTTTTTGCGGCGGTCGAGCTTGGGAGGATCGTCCAGATTGACCAGGTCGCCGTCGATCCGCGCGCGCAGATAACCTTCCTTGGCGTACTTCTCGAGGTCTTTTTTATATTCGCCCTTCCGCCCGCGCACGACGGGGGCGAGGATCATGATGCGCTCCTCCGGCTTCAGCGCGAGCACCGCCTGCACAATTTGTTCCGTGGATTGCCGGGAGATGGGCTTGCCGCAATTGGGACAATGCGGCGTTCCGATGGAGCTGTAGATCACGCGGAGGTAGTCGTAGATTTCAGTGATGGTGCCGACGGTGGAGCGCGGCGAGCGCGTGGTGGTTTTCTGCTCGATGGCGATCGCGGGAGAAAGGCCTTCGACGGAATCCACGTCGGGCCGCTCCATCTGGTCCAAAAACTGGCGCGCGTAAGTGGAGAGCGATTCGACATAGCGGCGCTGGCCCTCGGCGTACAGCGTATCGAACGCAAGCGAGGATTTGCCCGATCCGGAAAGGCC
The DNA here is from genome assembly GCA_041490605.1 of Terriglobia bacterium. Lineage (GTDB taxonomy): Bacteria > Acidobacteriota > Terriglobia > Acidiferrales > UBA7541 > JBGPTK01. The sequence continues at coordinate 1,189 of JBGPTK010000006.1, forward strand.
GGTGATTACCGTGAGCGTGTTGCGCGGAATCTCCAGGCTGATGTTCTTCAGGTTGTGCTGCCTGGCGCCGCGAATGGTGATCTTTTTGATGCCCATCTTGAATGGTGGGGCCTGCTACAGGGGCCCTGCCGCACACTGGACAAAATGAGCCCAGAATAACTCTCCAACATAACAAGCCGGGCGAAGCGGGGTCAACAGAAGAGCGTGAAGATCGGTGGTGGCGATGCGCCCCAGTGGGGTACTGGTGAGGAAATTTTGCTGAGGGCGATTCCTTTTTACCCGACACGGAAAGTCAAGTTATTGATTTTACTGGCATTGGCTTTGGTATCGAGCGTGCGTATATGAATATGTCAGAGGGAAGGGAAGCCGAGAATCCCTTTAAGGGGATTGAGGGCTGGGCCGGCTCCCTTCTCTCGGCCTCTCCCGCCGCAATTACCCCAACACCTACCCTCTGTCGGCGGGGGTGTGTGCCTGCATTCAATTCTTCGATTCAAATCATCAGCTTTTTCATGGCTTGCGACGAGAATGCTCCAGCAATGATCCTGCTGACTAAGCTAGAATTGTCGCGCTGATCCACGCAGGGTTGACTGGGAATTGGAGATTTACTCGTGATCCCTCGCTGCGCTCGGGATGACTTCAAAACCTGGTTTGCGGAATTGGGGCGTGGTCCAATTGGTAGGACGCCGCACTGTTAATGCGGAAGGTGTTGGTTCGAATCCAACCGCCCCAGCCACTTTCCGCAGCTTATCCCTTTGTGGTGGGGAAGCCGGCGCCGATCCAGCCTTTCCAACCGCCATCCATGGAGATGACGTTGGTGTAGCCCATTTTTTGCAGGTTTTCGGCGGCGATGGCGGAGCGAAAGCCGCCACCGCAGTAGAGAACGATGGGCGCGTTATGATCGGGAATCGTTTGCTCGATGTCCCGCTCGATGATCCCTTTGCCCAGGTGAATCGCGCCGGGCAGATGCCCCTGGGCCCATTCCAAATCTTCGCGCGTGTCCACCAGAATCAACTTTTCGCCGGCGTCGAGACGTTTTTTAATTTCCGTAAATTGTGCTTCCTTGATTTTCTTTTTCGCTTCGTTGACGAGTTTTAGAAAACCGGGTTGGTGCGACATGAAATTTCCTCTCCTGAATTTCTTCGATTTCTAGATTAGCACAGCTTGCGGGTAAAGCTGGATAGGCGCGGGAATTCTGAATTGTGGAATTTACAGACAGGCTTTACCGCGGAGGCGCGGAGTGCGCCGAGGAACCCGGCGGCTGCCTGGCGTCCTGCTGCGATTGAAGGAACGTTTTATTGGGGCTTTGCTTCCTTTTCCTTCGGGGCTTCCTTCTTGGCGAAAGAACGAATGTAGTTGATCAAGTTCCAAGTCTGATCGGGCTTCATGCGGTCTTCCTCAGCGGGCATGTCGCCCTTGCCGTGCATGATGAGGTAGAACATTTCTCCGTCGGTCATGTCCTTCAGCGCCGCTGGATCGCGATAGTCCTTCAAAGTCAATTTCATGTCGGTGGCAAGTTCACCTTTGCCGTCGCCGTCCTTTCCGTGACACATGGCGCACTGCGTGACGAAAGCATGTTTGCCATCCGCGATGGAGGCCGGGGAGGACTTGACCGGGTTGGGGCGTTTGGCATCTTCCGGCGGAATGGCGGAAGCCGCTGCCGGGGTTTTAGGTTTTTCCTGGCCGGTCAGCCGGGCAGTAGCTACGCCGATCAAAGCGAACACACATAGTGCCGCAATCTTTTTCTGCATGGCCCCCTCCGTTCGAACGATCAATCTGGAACGAAATAAGTGCGGAATGATTCTGCGGGCTTATTCTACGCGCTCCGGGGCGCACAGGGAAGGCGGGAATAAGATTCCGGCTGTGCGGCGCGGCTGAGGGGTAAGGCGCGGGGATGGTGGGCGGGGAACTACTCGGGTTTGTCTTGTTCCATGTCGCGCCAATTGGGGCCTATTTTGATGTCGACGACGAGCGGAACCAGCAGAGGATGAACTTGCTCCATCGCGGGCTTGACGATCCGGCGCAAAGGGTCGAGCTCTTCCTTTGGACCTTCGAAGAGGAGTTCGTCGTGGACCTGCAGAATCATTTTCGTTTTCAAATTTTCTTCGGTCAGCCGGCGGTCCACTTCGATCATCGCCAACTTGATCAGATCGGCGGCGGTGCCTTGCAGCGGGGTATTCATGGCGGTGCGCTCGGCGAAATTGCGCAAATTCACTTGCGGCGAATTGATTTCTGGGATCGGCCGGATGCGGCCAAATAGAGTTTTGGTGAAGCCGAACTGGCGCGTTTCCGCCACCTGGCGGTCGAGATATTCTTTTACGCCGCGATAGTTTTGGAAATAGGCGGCGATGAATTTCGCGGCTTCGCGCTGTTCGATGCCGAGCTGCTGCGCCAGGCCGAACGCCGAGAGCCCATAAATAATTCCGAAGTTGATCACCTTGGCGGCGCGGCGGTGGTCGGGAGTTTGGGCGAATGGCGCGACGCCGAAAACTTCCTGCGCGGTGCGCGAGTGGATATCTTCTCCTCGGCGGAAGGCGTCGACCAGGACGGCGTCCTCCGAGAAATGCGCGAGCAGGCGAAGCTCAATCTGCGAATAATCCGCGGAGAGCAGCGCGCAGCCCGGCGAGGCGACGAACGCGGCGCGAATCTGGCGGCCCAGCTTGGTGCGTATGGGAATATTCTGCAAATTTGGATTCGAGGAACTGAGCCTGCCCGTGGCAGTGCCGGTCTGGCTGAGGCTGGTGTGCAGCCGGCCGCTGCCGGCATGAATCAATTTCGGCAGAACGTCGGCATAGGTGGATTTCAATTTGGAAATTTCGCGGTATTCCATCACTTTTCGCGGCAATTCGTGGATCAGCGCCAATTCTTCGAGCACTTCCGCGGCCGTGGAGCGGGCCTTGGCGCGGCCCCGGCGCGCCACGGAAAGATTCAGCTTGTCGAACAGAACTTCGGCCAATTGCTGCGGCGAATTGACGTTGAATTCGAAGCCCGCCAGTTCATAGATGCGCTGTTCGAGCGCGCGAAGTTCCTTTTCCATTTCCGCGGAGATGGCTTTCAGGCCCTTGGGATCGATGCGAACGCCTTCGCGTTCCATGCGCGCGAGGATGGAAGCCAGGGGCAAGTCAATTTTTTCGTACAATTCAGCCAGGCCGAGCGCTTCCACTTCAGCGCGCAGAATGGGCGCCAGCCGCTGCAGGAAATCGGCGCGCTCGCCTGCCGCGCCAGAGAGAGTGACGTTCAGATGCCGCAGCACCACTTCGGGGAGCTCGTGTTTGGCCGTGGTGGGCCGCAGCAGATAGGAATAAAGCATCGTGGCATGGTGCACGCCGGCCAGATGGTGTCCCGAGCCGTCGGGTGAAGCCGTGAGCAATTCGGTGAGCTTAGGATCGTGCACAATTTTCGGGCGTTGGGGATCGCTCAACCATTCGCGGAGCGCGGCGAGCATTTCACTCGAGTGATCCACCAAGGCGGCGCGGCCCGTGCCGCGCCCGGCGGAAAGCTCAAGCGCGGTTACTTTGCTGCCGTAACCTTCTTCTTCCCGGTCTTCCGAGCCCAGCTCGAGCCATAGAGAAATTTCCTGTGTTTTGGGCTGCGCCTTCAGGAATTTGCGCAACTCGGCGGGGGATTTGAAAAATTCATAATCAGTTTTTTCCGTCGAAACAGCGGGGCCGAGCTCCTTGAGCAAAGAGGAGAAGCCCAGCTCGGTGTAAAGCACGCGAAGGGCTTCCGTATCCGGCGGCTGGCGCTTCATGGCGTCGAGCGCGAGCGGCACGGGGGCGTCGCAGGCAATGGTGGCGAGCTTCTTCGAGAGGCGCACTTGCCCGGCTTGATTCTGGAGCGCTTCGCGATAGCGCTTGCCTTCCACTTCGGCGGCATGTTCGAGCGCGGCTTCCACCGAACCGAACCGCTGAATCAATTCGCGCGCGCCTTTTTCACCGATTCCTTTGGCGCCGGGAATGTTGTCGATCGAATCGCCCATCAGCGCCATCACGTCGGCCACTTTCGAAGGAGGCACTCCGAGGATTTCTTCCACTTTCTGCTCGTCGACAAGAATATCGGGCTTGCCCGCGCCCGATCCGGGACGAAGGACGCGCACCGGGCCGTTGACAAGCTGGAGCATGTCCTTGTCGCTGGTGACGATGTAGACCTCCATCCCTTTTTTTGCGGCCTGTTGCGCCAGCGCGCCAATCACGTCGTCCGCCTCGTAGCCGGGCGAATCCAGAATGGGCAAGCGCATGGCTTCGCAATAGCGGCGAACGAAGGGCAATTGGATGGAGAGATCTTCGGGCATTGGCGGGCGCTTGGCTTTGTAATCGGCGTAAAGCGCATCGCGGAAGGTAGGCTCGGGACGATCGAAAACCACGCCGACATAATCGGGGCGCAGGTCAGTGCTTTCGAGGAGCCGGCGCATCATGTTCGAGAAGAGGTAAGGCACTTTGGTGGGCAGGCCTTGCGGGCTGCGCAGGCGGTCCATGGGAGCAAAAAAGGCGCGGAAGATGAAACCCATCGCGTCGAAGAGAAACAAGCGCGGCTTTTCGGCTGTGGACTTTTTCGCAGTCATCGGAATCGGGCCTTGCGAATCGCGGCACGCTTCGCATGCGTCACATCGCTGCGGCCGAACAGGCAGTATAGCAGAGGAGAATTGTCTGGCTACGGAGGACGGAAGGAAAGCGAGGGTCTGGAGATTTTTTAAAACCGGAGAAAGGGGGGCGGACGGCTGTCATCGAATCACATTTTTGAATGACCTTTATCTTGGTTGAATGCTTGACGTTTCGTCTAAGTGTCAGATAGCTTAAATGGCGCAGGCTGCCCGGAAGGGGTTCCGGGTGGGTGAAGTATGGGGTGTTAATCTTCATTATTCCCGTTTAATGATCGGCGTCCGCTTCCACGACGCTGAGGGAGAAAACCGTGAAGAACTTTGATGGCACTACTTCTTCGATTTCTCGTTTGGGGTTCATCCTGATTGCTTTATTCGCTCTGCTGATCGCTCCCGGCATTGGGAGCGCGCAAACCTTTCGCGGCACGATTCTTGGTTCGGTGACCGATAAATCGGGCGCATCGGTTGGCGGCGCCACGGTGACGGTGCGCAACGTGGCTACCGGCCTCGAATGAACCTCCACCACAACGGACGATGGCAGTTACAACATTCCGGAATTGCCGATCGGGACCTATACCGTGACCATTGGGAAGCCCGGCTTCCAAACCGTAGTGACCCAGAATCTGCGCGTGGAAGTGGCAGCTCAGGCTCGCGTGGACGCCGTGCTGAATCCGGGCGCGGTGACCCAGCAGGTGTTTGTCTCCGGCGAAACAATTTCACAGGTGGAGACGACCTCGGACACGCTGGGCGGGACGCTCACCGCTTCGACCATCACCAATCTTCCCATCAACGGCCGGGACTACACCAAGCTGATTTTCCTGAACCCGGGAATTGCCGGCTCCCCCGACCAGATCACGGATTCTCCGGGATCGTTCGGCGTGTTTTCGATGAACGGGGCGCGCGGGCGGTCGAATAATTTCCTGCTGGACGGCACGGACATGAACGACGGCTATCGCAACGATCCGGCGATCAATGAGGCCGGGGTGTTCGGAGACCCAGCGACGATTCTTCCGGTGGAAGCGATCGCGGAATTGCGGGTGCTTTCGAATTACGAGCCGGAATACGGGCGCAACGCGGGGGCGGTGATCAACATCGTCACCAAAAGCGGCGGAAACCAGTTTCACGGGACGGCGCTGGAATATTTCCGCAACAATGCGCTGGACGCGCGCAACTACTTCAACAGCGTGGGAAATCCGCAAAATCCATTTCACAACAACCAGTTTGGCGGCTCGCTGGGCGGACCGATTTTGAAGGACAAGACATTTTTCTTCTTCGACTACGAAGGGCAGCGCGAGAGCGGCGCGCAAAGCAGCACGGCTTGCGTGCCCACGCCGGCGCAGCTCGCGGGGGTGACCAATCCCGTGATCTCGAAACTTCTGAGCACGCTGCATCCGTTTCCCACGCCGAATATCGCTGGCGCGACCACCGACGATTCGGGATGCCCGAACGGAAACAATTTGTCTGCGGCGACGCCGTTTCGCAACAGCATCAACAGCCTAATTGCGAAGGTGGATCACAGCTTTACGCAGAATCACCTGCTCACCGGGCGCTACTATTTCGGCGACAGCAACCAGAGTTTCCCGCTGGCGCTGGTGGGCGGCGGCCTGTTGCCGTCGTTCAACACGATCACGCCCACGCGCGTGCAGTTGGTTTCGATTTCCTATGTGGCGGTGCTTTCGCCGACCAAAGTGAACGAGGTGCGCCTGGGTTGGAACCGCTTTGCCGAAGGATTCTTTCCGCAGGACCAGACGTTCAATCCCGCGACGATCGGACTCAACACAGGTGTGACCAATCCATTCGATTTCGGCTTGCCGAAAATCAGCATCGCAAGTTTCGCTCCCATCGGCGCCGATGCGGGCGATCCGCGGCATCGCGTGGACTCCAACTGGCATTTGATCGACAATTTCTCGTGGAAGACGGGGCGGCACGCGCTGAAGGTCGGCTATGAATTCCGGCGCACGTCGATCTCGCAGATACTGGACCGCAATTTCCGCGGCAAGCTGAATTTTGCGGCGCTTTCCGATTTTCTCGCGGGCATTCCGACGAACGGCGGGAGCCAGGCATCCGGCGACACGAACCGGAACACCTCTGAAAACAATCACGGGCTTTACGCGCAGGACGAATTCCGATGGACCTCGCGCTTGACGGTGAACTTCGGCCTGCGCTGGGATTATTACGGCGTGGTGGCGGAAAAGCATGACTTGTTTTTCAATTACAATCCGGCCACGCAGGTGCAACAGCAGGTGGGAACGGCGGGGCTCTCGCAACTCTATCAGCCGGACTACAACAATTTTGCTCCGCGCTTGAGCATTGCCTACGATCTGACGGGCAAGGGAAAGACCGTGATCCGCGGCGGGTATGGCGTGTTCTACGACGCTTTCTCGCAGGATTTTTTCATCGGCCATTTGCCGTTCAACTGTTCGTTCTGTCCCGGCGCAAGCTACGCGGGGATCGGGCCTGGAAAGACGGCGATCTCCTTTGGCAGCGCGGACAGCGCCACGCCAATCGCCGCGGGCGCAGCGGTGTACACAGGCTTCGGTCCGCTCTCGGATTTCTTTGCCGTGGACCGGCACATCCGCACGCCATACATGCAGAATTTCAATTTGAACGTGCAGCAACAATTGACCAGCCATGCGTACCTGCAAGTGGGCTACGTGGGATCCACGGGACATAAGCTGTTCCGCTTCCGCGACATCAACCAGCCCTCGCAGCAGGAAATTACGAGCTGCGATCTGGGAACCGATCCGCGATGTCCAGGCGGGCCAACGATCAACGATGGAAGCGTTCCGCGAGTGGACCCGAATTTCTTTTACCTGAACTATCAGGAATCGTCGGCGAATTCGAATTACCATGCCCTGCAGACCAGTTTGCGGCTGCAGAACTGGCGCGGGTTCAGTTCCATGCTGAATTATGTGTGGTCGCATTCAATTGATGATTCGAGCGACGGCGAGGATTTTGTTCCCAACCAGGCGCAACCGAATAACAGCACGCGGCCGAATCTGGAGCGAGGGAATTCCAGCTTCGATATCCGCAACCGGTTTACCTGGACCGTTTCCTACGAACTTCCCACGTGGAAAGGAAACTGGTCGAGACTGACGGACGGCTGGGGCTTCGACACGGCGCTGACGATGCAGTCGGGCCAGCCGTTCCACCTGAACGTCAACTTCCAGGATGACTACGATGGGAGCGGGGAATTCTTCGGCCGCCCGGACGTGGTGGGACCCGCGCGTTACCATCGCGGCGACCCGAAACATTTTCTCGATCTGACTTCCTTCGCCGTCCCGTGCACTTTTTCGCCGCCGCCGGGGGACGGTTTCGCGGACCAGTGCGTGCCCGGAACGCGGCATTTCGGCAACATGGGACGAAATTCACTCGTCGGTCCTGATTTTCGCAGCCTCGACTTTGCGATTTTCAAACGGACGCCGATTACCGAGCGGGTGAACATGGAATTCCGCATCGAATTTTTCAACCTTCCGAACCACCCGAATTTTGCGAGCCCGTTTCTGCCGTCGTTTATTGCCGACCCGTTCGCGGGCGGCGGGCCGAATACGGCAACCGGCCGGTTCACCGGCTCGCTTCCGCTGACAACCACGGGGGATGTTGGAATCGGGAATCCATTTCTGGGAGGAGGCGGGCCGCGGGGAATCCAGTTGGCGGCGAAGTTCAGCTTCTGAGTCGTTTTTTATTAATGCATGGACTTCTGATTTCGGAGACGTTCGACCAGCCAGCAGGAAGGGTCGACTCTTCTGAAATTCAGGTAGTGGACAAGTTTCCGATAATCCGACTACACGGGAGTTACCAGCCGCCCTAATCTGAATTGGACAATTGTCGTGGTTCTGCTATGAAAGAGAGGGTAATGCTCTCGGACACTGGGACAATTATCGTGGTAAGCCTCGTGGTCGGATTGGGAATCTCTGCCGTTGTACTTTCAATCACTATGCTCCGTCGTGGCAAGCTGTACCATCGCCTCAGTCCTGAAGCGCGTCCGAGACGATGGGTTTTGATTTCCTTGCTCGTCCTGTTTGCAGTATTTGTCATCTGGTTTCCTGTGTGGATGACTTGGCCCAATGCTCTAATTTCCCACCTCCTACTCGGTCTGTTCGCAGTCACGTCTTTTGTTGTGGGTATTACTATTAAATGGCTGGGACCGCTTGTGGACGCTTACGTCAGACGAAGGGGCTGGCATCTCCGTTAAAGCAAAAAGAGAGATTGACTGACGTAAGTCCCGAATAACGCGGTAATCGGAAACTGATGCACAATTGAAATTCAAGGCAGCAAGGAGGCAGGGCGGAGCCAACCTGGCCAGCTTCGCTTTTTGATCGTCTTCTCATGCCCCCGTGCAATCTTTCTTCGGCGTATCCCCATGATTTGCTAGACTGCTGCGCAAACCGCCTGGCCCGTAGCCGGGATCGTAGAAGACGGCCCAGGTCAAAATCTGGGTGAAAGATTCGGTAAGGGGCCTGCGTACAACTATATGGGACCGCAACGAGTGCCAGGGGAGATGAGCGCAGCGGAGATTACCGAGGCGCTGGAACAGGCCCGGGCGGGGAGCTCGGAGGCCTGGGGCCAGCTCTACCGGCTATTCGGCGCGGCCATTTTCCGGTTCTGCCGGCGAGCGTTGCCGACGCGCGAAGATGCGGAAGATGCGACCACGGAAATCTTCATGAAGGTGCGCGACAAACTCGGCCAGTACGACGCATCGAGGCCCTTCAGCGCCTGGCTTTATAAGGTGGCGGCGAATCATTGTTGGGATATGCTGCGGCGGCGACGGGTGCGGCAGGACCTGGAAACAGGGGATCTGGAGACGCTGCCGCTGGAACATCCCGATCCGGGCCAGCTTGAAAACTTATTGACGGAGCGCAGCAGCCAGGAAGTGCGGCGCGCGCTGGCGCAATTGCCGGCACGCGCGCGCATGGCGCTGGTGCTGCGGTATTACTCGGACATGAGTTACGACGAAATTGCCGACTCGCTGGGAGTGCGCCGCCCGTTTGTCGGCGTGCTGTTGCTGCGGGCGCGGCATCAGTTGCGGGAAACATTGCTGCAAGGCGGGGATTTCAGAGCCAGGGCGGGCGCATGAAGTCTCCGGGAGACGCCATGAATCACTTCGATGAGATTACCTGCATGCTGTACCTGGATGGGCAGCTCGATCGCGAGCGAGCGCGCGAGCTGACCGCGCATACGGAAGAGTGCGCCGAGTGCCAAAGATTGATGGGAGCGCTGGCGGGCGAAGGACGCTGGCTGAAGGAAGCGCTTGTGGAAGCGGACGAGGCGGTTCCGGCGCGACTCTTCGAGCCGCGCACGCGCGCCAATTCGGCGCCCTGGGGCTGGATCGCGGCGTTCGGCTTCGGCTCCGCCGGCGCTTATACGCTGTGGAACAACATCCTGGAGCCGGTGCAAAGGCAATTCGATCAAGCGGGATTCAGCAGTCAAAATCTTTTTACCGTTTTGCTATTCAACGGAGCTTTGTGGAAAGGGTGGGAATCAATGCGCAGCCTGGTGGAATTTCTAGCGATGGGCATGTTTGGAATTTTGATGCTGGTTCTCTTCCGGCGGAACTGGCGCCGCGGGACCACGCTGGCCGTGGTGATGGCTTCGACGCTGTGCGCGGTGGCGCTGCCGCCGGCCGCGGGAGCGGCGGAGGTTCACAAGACGGCGGGGGAATATGTCCTGGGAGCGGGGGAAGAGGTGAAGAACGACCTGATTGTGTACGGAGGCTTGATCCGCATCGAAGGCAAAGTGGATGGAGATGTGATCGTGTTTGGGCAGTCCGTTCGCATCGATGGCCATGTGACGGGAGATGTGATCGCCTTCGCCAGGGATGTGCGCGTGAGCGGGCAGGTGGATGGAAATGTGCGCGCGTTCGTTCAATCGCTGACCGTCGAGGGCCAGGTGGGCAAGAATATTTCCTCGTTTTCGGATACCACGGAGGTGGATTCCAAAAGCAAAATCGGCCGCAATATTTACTTGTTTTGCAGCGTGGCCGCCGTGGAGGGCCAGGTGGGCCGCGATGCGACGATTTATGCCGGGACCACCCGGCTATCCGGGATTGTGAATGGAGATCTCTACGATTCCAGCGACCGGCTCTCCATCGGTTCCACCGCTACGATCGGCGGCATGGCGAGTTACAAGGGGCATCACCAGCCGGATGTGGCAGCCGGCGCGAAGCTGGCGCACCCGCTGGAGGTCAAAATTATTTCGCAGCGGCCCGATTACCTCTCCGCGCGTTACTACTGGCACCAGGCGCTCCTGTGGGGTTCCGCATTTCTGTTCGGGCTGGCGCTCATCCTGTTTGCGCCTGGGATCGTGTCCCAAGCTGTGCGCGCAAGCGATCGATTCCCGGCCGCCTTCGGGTTTGGCGTTCTGCTGCTGATCGCGACGCCGGTTGTGGCTGTGATTCTTTGCGTCACGCTGGTCGGCATCGGACTTGGAATTGCCAGCTTTCTGCTCTACCTGATCGGCCTCTATTCGGGCCAATGTTTTGTGGGGGCCTGGCTGGGAGAGAAGATGCTCGGGGCCCGAGTGGGAACGAGCGCGCTGATCGGGAGGCTGGCGCTGGGATTGCTCGTGATTCGAATTCTGCGGCTGATTCCCTTTGCGGGGGGATTAATCCTGCTGCTGGTGACGATCTGGGGATTTGGAGCGCTGATCGTCGCGCTCTATCACACCGCGCGGCCACAAATGGAAACGGCGTAGAAATTCCGGCGCACTCACTTCTCGCAGAACCCTGTGACGCCGGAGAATGCCTCAGTGAAGAATCGATCTTCCGCGAACTTTGAAAGTCACCATCGTGGCCGGAGTGGGCGCGCTGGGCGTCTTAAAGAACCATCCTTCCACTGAAATTTGATTGCCCGCGGCCAGGGACGTGAGGTTGCTGGTCGCGAGGTTTTCAAATATGGTTTGCGAAGAAGTCTGCTCCGTGATCTGGTTGATGGGTGTGGGAATCGCGTTGGTGAAGAAAGGCTGCAAGCCATTGATCGTGAAGCTGGCCGCGCCCAGGTTGATGGTGAATACCAGCGCGGTCACCTGACTGGGAACCAGGATGAGCTGATCGGTGGTGAATGACGGCGGCGTTCCCGGTGTGACCGCTCCCGCGACCCGCACCTGAATTTCCTGCCCGGTGATCAAGTCCGCCTGCGAAGCGAAAGAGAGGCCGCCCGGAAAAGTGAAATTGCGCGTGGCGGCCTGGAATGTCGCGGTGTTCTGCAGATTTACCGTCACCAGGTTGCCGGCGGAGACACTGGAACTGTTTGGCTGCACATCGTGAGCCGCAAGCTGAAGCGATGTGACCGGTGATCCCGAGAGCGAAACAATCGTGCCCTGGATAATCTGCGAGCCAACCGCCGGAGGCTGCGTAAGCTCAACCAGCTTGGCCACCAGCGAGCCATTGCCGAGCAGGCTGAGATCCGTTTCCAAAAGCTGCCCAACGGCGACGCAGGTGAAATTATTGGCCGGGCAGGTCGATGACGGGAATACGAAGAGCGTGCTGCTGTTCGCGTTGACCGTGAGCGATGTCCCATTCGATTGGACCATGGTGAACTGATTGCTGGCGACGGATTGCACGGTGCCGCGAACATCATTCAGGTCGGCGAGTTGTGAATTTGCTTGCGCGGCGGGAAGCTGGGTGAGCGTGACCGCATTCGCCGCCGCGAGGTTCAGGGAAAGATCCAGTTGGATGATGCTGTTGAGGTCCAGATCCAGTTCGAAACCTGCGGGAACGCTCTGCAACAAAGTGAGCGGAAAGTTGGGACCCGTGGAGAACGTGGTGGAAAGCGGGCTGATCAAAGGGGTGAACTGGCACACGGCGCCGGCCGCACAGCCGGCGATGGCCGAATTCGCGGAATTGAGAATCGTCAGCTTGGGATTGGCGAAAGTCACGGTGAGGCTGGTGTAATTGCCCGCCGGAACGCTCAAGCTGCTCAGCAGCGTGGCCTCGGTCTGCAATTGCGTGAGTTCCAATTGCACCGAATTGCCGGAACTCAATAAAGAAACATTTCCGGGCTGCAGGACTGCGCCGGTCACCTGGATTCCAAATGCCAGCACGCTTACGTTTGAGGGTGGCGTATCGCGGATCGTCAGGCTGAACTGAGCGGAAGGGGGACTGGACCCGCCGCCACCCGTGGCCGCTCCCGGAACCCGCCCGCAGCCGGCCGCAAAGCCCAGAATCGCAATGGACAGCCAGCAGCGCCAAGCGCACTTACGCATAAGCCTCTCCCAGGGATGCCCCATCTTTAGAAGTATAACCAGAACTTGCAGGGTGCGGCCCGAAAGGTTCAGGCGTGATTCGCAAAGAATTAACTGTCCCCGTACAGGCCGAGCCTGTCCCATCATCGCGCCGTCCGTTGCGATGAGAAATGGAGCGTGGTGTCCCGGGAACGCCATTCTCCCGAATGGCGTTGGCTGGGCGCTAAACGATGCCGAGGTTTTTTCCTACGCGGCCGATAATTTCCAGCGCTTTTTCGAGATCGGCGCGTTTGTGCGTGGCAGTGACGATGGTGCGGATTCGCGCTTTGCCTTCGGGAACGGTGGGATAGCCGATCGCTCCGGCAAAAACACCTGCCTCTTTCAATTCGCGCGAAAATTCAAAAGCCTTCGCGGCGTCTCCCACCATGATCGGAGTGATCGGCGTCTCGCTCTTCCCGGTGTTGAAGCCGAGCTTTTTCAGCTTGCGCTTGAAGAACTTGGTATTGCTCCAAAGTTTCTTGATCAGGCGCTCGCCCGCTTCGGAATCGAGAAGCTCGAACGCCGCCTGGCAAGTGGCCACCACCGACGGCGGATGCGAAGTGGAGAACAGGAACGGCCGCGCGCGATGGTAAAGGAATTCGATCAGTTCCTGCGAACCGCAAACGTAGCCGCCGAGCGAGCCGATCGCTTTGCTGAGCGTGCCCACTTGAATATCCACGCGGCCGTGGCAGCCCAGATGATCCACCGTGCCGCGGCCATTGCGCCCCAGGATGCCGGAGGAGTGCGCGTCGTCGATCATCATGATGCAATTATATTTCTCGGCGAGATCGCAAAGCTGGGGGAGCGGGGCGATGTCGCCGTCCATGGAAAAGACGCCATCGGTGATGAGCAGTTTTTTACCGGCCCAATTTTCCGTTTCCTTCAGGATGCGCTCGCAATCTTCCAGATCCTTGTGCTTGAAAACTTTGATCGTAGCTTTGGAAAGGCGGCAGCCGTCAATAATCGAAGCGTGGTTCAGTTCGTCGGAGACAATCAGGTCGTCTTTGCCGAGGATGGCGGAGACGGTGCCTGCATTGGCGGCGAAGCCGGATTGGAAAACGACGCAAGCTTCGCTGCCCTTGAATTTGGCGATTTGCGCTTCCAGATCCATGTGCATTCTCATGGTGCCGGCAATGGTGCGGACGGCGCCGGAGCCCACTCCAAATTTTCGAATGGCGTCAATCGCGGCGCGGCGAAGCTTGGGGTGAGTGGTCAGGCCCAGGTAATTGTTCGAGCTGAGGTTGATTACTTCCTTGCCGTCGAACATTGCGACGGGCTTTTGTTCGCCCTCGAGAATCGCGAAGCGGCGGTAGAGATGCTTCGCTTTCATGTCTTCCAGAGCCTCGTGCAAGTATTGCAGCGGGTTATGCGTTGCGGTGGTCATCAATTGCTCCTAAGTATTATTTGGGTCCGCCGTTGGGATAGAACAAAATCTTGTTGGCCTCGCCCTTTTCCAGCAACGTGAAAGCATCGGCGAATTTATCGAGCGGCATTCGTTCGCGGAAAAGCGGCTCCAGATTCAGGCGGCCGGTTTTCAGCAGCTCCGTCATCTGGTGCCAGGTTTCGAACATTTTCCGGCCGTAGACGCCGTAGACCGTTACGCCTCTGAAAATAATATCGCCAACCAGGTCGAATTCGACGGGCTGGCTGGAAACGCCGAGCAGAGATGCCCGGCCTCCGGCGCGCAGCATTTGAAAGCCTTGATGGATAGCAGACGGATGGCCGCTCATTTCGAGCAGCACGTCCACGCCCGCGCCGTCCGTCGCTTCGTGCGCGCGCGCCACCACATCGTCCTTGGCGGGATCGAGCGCCAGGTCCGCGCCCATTTTTTTCGCGAGCAAGCGGCGATGCGGATTCACTTCGGTGGCGATGAGCGTCGAGCAGCCACACGCTTTCGCAACCACGATGGACATCAGGCCGATGGGCCCGCAGCCGGTGACGGCCACCGTCCGTCCCGCAATTTCTCCCGAGAGCACGGTGTGCACCGCGTTGCCGAGCGGATCCATGATCGCGGCGTAGTGTTCGGGAATGGCGGGATCGATCTTCCAGATATTGCGGGCGGGGATGCGGACGAATTCGGCGAAGCAGCCGTCCTGGTCGATGCCGATCACTTTTACGAATTGGCAAACGTGCGGCTGGCCGACGCGGCAGGGCAGGCAACGGCCGCAATTGACGTGCATTTCCGCGCTGACAAATTCTCCCTCGCGAATTCCCTCCACGTTCGTGCCGATTTTTTCCACCGTGCCGCAAAATTCGTGGCCGAAAGTCAGCGGCGGATGCAGGCGCGAAGCCGACCAGCGGTCCCAATGATAGATGTGCACGTCGGTTCCGCAAATCGAGGCCGCGCGAACGCGCACCAGAACTTCGTCGGGCCCCAGCGTCGGCACAGGGATGGACTCAAGCTGGGCGCCCTGCTCCGGACGCGCTTTGCGAAGCGCTTTCATGGTCGTGCTAGGCATGTGTAAGTTTCAGCCGGCCCCGAGTAACCCCACCCAAATCAGCAATGCTAGCACACGCGGCAAGCGCGCCGAAACGCAAACAGAACGCCGGTGGTGGGTCCATTTCCGGTGATCCGGCTGAGCGCCCACGGGCATGCTCGTTTCCAATTGACTCTCTATACGTAGATCAATACTATCCCTATAGAGAGCCGATAGGAGACATCAATTGAGCCCTGAACCGGCAAGCCTTTTGCAAGGGACTTTGGACCTGCTGATCTTGAAATCGCTTATCGCTGGCGAAATGCACGGATTGGGAATCTCACGCAGAATCCAGCAGATCACACGTGGCACGTTTATTGTCAAACCAGGCTCGCTCTTTCCCGCTCTTCACCGAATGGAGGAAGAGGGCTGGATTTCCTCCTTTTGGGGAGACTCTGAAAACAACCGCCGCGCGAAATACTACCGCTTGACCAAAGCTGGACAGAAGCAACTTGAAGTCGAGACCAGGCGATGGGGCCGCATCTCCTGGGCTATCGCTCAAGCTTTGGAAGCATCTTAGAGAGGTACTTGGCATGCCACTCCTTGTGAAAGTTCGAAGTTTCCTGCGTAATCTCTTTTCAACTCGTCGCGTGGAGGCAGACCTCGGCCAGGAGATTCATTCCCACCTCGAATTGCTGATCGACGAAAACATTCGTGCGGGCATGCCGCCGAAGGAAGCGCAACGGGCCGCGCGGATCGAACTTGGCGGCATCGAACAGGTGAAGGAACAGGTTCGCGAAGAAAGGATCGGCAATTGGCTCCACTCCGTGATGTCCGATTGCCGGCACGGCGCTCGGCAACTCCGCAAGAATCCCGGATTCACCGCCGTCACCGTCCTCACCCTGGCCCTCGGCATCGGTGTGACCACGGCAATTTTCAGCGTGGTATACGGCGTGTTGTTGCGGCCGCTGCCCTACCCCGATCCGAACCGGATCATGGCCGTCTTCGAGGTCACCTCGAAGGGCAGGCCGTCGCGCGTTGCGGACCCGAACTTCGACGATTTCCGCGACCAAAACCGCAGCTTCCAGGCGATTGCCAAGTACTCTGACAACATTGCGTCCGTTTCGGGAGCCTCGCAGCCCACGCGCACGACGGTTGCCGGCGTCTCGCCCGACTTTCTCAAGGTCTTCGGAATTCAGCCCATCCTCGGGCGGGATTTCAATGCCAGCGACGCGAAAAAAGGGGCCGGCCCCACCGTTCTTGTCAGCTATGGATACTGGAGGCAGTATCTCGGATCGCCGCGGGATCTCTCGCAGTCGCACCTGAAGATTGATAGCGCGGTCTTCGCCGTGATCGGTGTGCTCCCGGCCGGATTTCGTTTCCCAGCAGACGTCGATCTGTGGCTGCCGGCCGATTTGGAGGGGGAGAATCCAAGCAGGACGTCGCATAACTACAATTTGGTGGGGCGCCTGCGCGACGGTGTCACTGTCGAGCAAGCGGATCGAGACATCAGCGCGATTGCCCGGCGCATTCACGATACATCGAGCGAGCAAGGCGATTATCTCCTCAAAGATGGAATGGTCATCCCGCTACAGGACTCGATCACGGGCAAGGCTCGCTCCTCGCTGCTGGTCCTCCTCGGTGCGGTGGGATTTCTGCTGCTGGTGGCGTGCGCGAACGTGGCGAATTTGCTGCTGGCGCAAGCGTCGGTAAGAGAGCGCGAGCTCGCCATTCGCAGCGCGCTCGGTGCCTCGCGCGGACGGCTGATCCGTCAATTCCTTACCGAAGCATTCCTGCTTTCGCTGATGGGCGGGGGCCTTGGCGTATTGGCAGCGGATTGGGGCGTGGCGGGATTAGTCGCGCTGGCGCCGGGAAATCTGCCGCGGCTGGACAGCGTCTCGATCAGTATTCCGGTACTTGTGTTCGCGTTCCTGCTTTCCACCGCGGTCGCCGCCGGCCTGGGAGCGTTCACCGCCGCACGCGCCACTTCCGTGGACCTGCGCAAGGGCCTCGTGGAAGGCGGGCGTGGACAAGCGGGTTCGCAAGGCAGCCAGCGCGTTGGCCGGATAATCGTGGCGGCGCAGATTGCGATCACATTGGTTCTGGTGGTCGGAGCGGGATTGTTCGGGCGCAGCCTGATGAAAGTGCTCGAAGTGAATCCCGGCTTCCGCGTGGACAAAATTGTCACGATGGACGTCTCGCTTCCGTGGGTGGACGATCCCAAAGCAAAGGCAGGTCAGGCGATTTTTTTTTCAAACCTGATTGACCGGCTCAAACAAATCCCGGGCGTGCGCAAGGTTGGCGCGACTAGCGGCCTGCCGATGGATGGCGGCCTTCCCGATGGAATGTTTCTACTTCTGACGCAGAATGAGATCCCGAAGACCACGGATGGTCTTGCTGCGCTGTTCCAGCAAAAAGAGCGCATTGGCAATGCGGACTTCTGCGTTGCCACGGACGGATACTTCCAGGTTCTCGGAATTCCGCTGATTCGAGGGCGAATCTTTGACGAGCGCGACGGCGCGAATTCTCCGCACGTCGCCGTGATCAGCGAATCGCTTGCGCGCGACCGGTGGCCAAACCAGGACCCGATCGGCCACACGATTGAGTTTGGAAACATGGATGGCGACTTGCGTTTGCTGACCATCGTCGGGATCGTGGGCGACACTCACGAATATGGCCTCGATGTGCCGCCGCGTCCGGCTGTTTACGTGAATTTGTTCCAGCGGCCGCGCGCGGCGATCACCTTAACCATGCTGAGCGATGCCGGCACGCGGTTGGTCGCTTCGGCCGCGCGAGGAATCCTGCAGGAACTCAACCCTGAGATTCCGGCGAGGTTCCGGACATTTTCGCAAGTGTATTCCGCTTCGTTGGGCTCGCGGAGATTCAATGTCATTCTCATCGGATTCTTCGGAATCACCGCGCTGCTGCTAGCAACGGCAGGGGTGTTTGGCGTGATGGCCTATTCGGTCAGCCGCCGCACGCGCGAAATTGGCGTGCGGATTGCTCTGGGGGCGGCCACCGGCGACGTTCTGAGGATGATCCTGGGCCAGGGATTGCGCACGATCTTCATTGGGGTGGCGATTGGCATTGCCGGTTCGCTGGCCCTGACGCGCACCGTGGAGTCGCTGCTCTTTGGCGTGACTGCCACCGATCCGCTGACGTTCGGCGGGGTGACAGTGCTCCTCGTTGGGGCAGCACTGCTGGCTTGTTACATTCCCGCGCGCCGCGCCACCCGTGTCGATCCCATGGTCGCCTTGCGCTACGAATAGAATTTAGCTCCTCGTCGATTGTTCAGATGGCTCATCCAACTCGCATTCATAGTCCAGTACCAGATCGTCCGGATGCGGGGTGACGACAAATTGCAAACGTCGCCTGATGGGAAAATGAAGGCGCTGCGGCGATGAGAGTGTGGATTCGGACGCCAAGATCAAGGGCCGAAGCGCAAAATGCCGATGGATTCGAGGGCTTTCAAATATTCCATGACAACGTCGAGAGGGACTGGGCCGTATTCGGCGGAAACGGCATCGCGAATTTCTTGCACCGTGCGCTTGCCGTCCACGAAGTTCAGAACCTCGTAGGGATAGTAGGATTCGCGGTTGTAGATGCTCTCCTGTTTCAGCAGGCGGATTTGCGCCGCTTTTTCAGCGCCATAATGATCCACAAAATAATCATAGCCGAAGAGGCCGGAGGCGGGGCCTTTTGGCTCGGGATTGCGCGTGAAGACGAGTGCGCCATTCCCGGTTGCCGCTCCCGCTCCAGATGAATCCACGAACATCCGTCCCAGTGGTTGCAAGTTCTTGAAATAAAGCTCGGCTTCTCCGGCCGCACTAGCCGGGATCAGGGTGAACCGGGAAATCGACTGGAACATATCTTGTTCATACTGCGTTTCGTGATGCGCCAAGCTGGCGGCGTCGTACCCCGATAGCTGCTCGCGGCGGCGGAGCATGCTGGAGACGCGGAGCAAGCTGCGCGACTGGATGGTTTTAAAGACAGCGGGGATGTCGTTTGCGGAAAAATTCGCCAGGAAGTAGCCGCTGGCTGCGCCGAGAAACGCGGCGCGGAGCAATTTGGTTGGATCGATGTTCGCGGCGGAATCGAAATTGGTGTGAATGTAGCGGTCGGGCCAATCGTTGAAATAAATCGCGGGAATGCGGTAGCTGCCTTCGCAATAAATATCGTGATCGCTTCCGGGAGTGTATTCGGAAAATTGCGCCTGCAGCGGTTCCTTGCCGCCTTCGGGAGCGACGAGGGGATAGGCGGCGTGGCCGGTGGCGGCGTAATCGAATGTTTGGCGATTCACGAAATCGCCGAAAGCCTCGGCGACATCGTCGATAAATGTGGGCAGGCTCATCGGGCTGCGCGTGATGTGAAAGACGGCTTTGGTCACCGGCCCGCCGCCGACCATATCCATGTGGATCACGGCTTGCATGTGCGAAACCATGCCGGGCTTTCCGTTCAGCAGGACCATGGTGCCTTCAATTTCCGGCGGCCAGATAAAGCGGAGTGTGCGAGCAGGGCGGGGAATTTTATTTTCAGTGATTAATTTTGAAAGCGCGCGGGCGACTTCCAGGATCGTCACGCATCCGCTGGCGTTGTCGTTCGCGCCAGGGCGCTCGTGGTCCAAATGGCAACTGAAGACGATTTCCTTTTCGCGCAGAACCGGATCGGCGCCGGGAATTGTGGCGGTGACGATGTCGTAGCTGCCGGGATGCTGCCCGGCGCGGACCACGGCGTGAAAGCGAATCGTTTCGCCGCGCGCCAGGCGGCGGCGAAGCTCGCGTCCTTGCTTCAGAGAAACCATGAAGCCGAATGTTTTGGTGGTGGAAAAGCTGATTAGGTGGCCCCAGCGAATCAGATTTTCGTCCTCGCCCGACCACGCGGTGGGCTGATTTTGCGCGTAGCTGATGATTCCCGCGGCGCCGAAGCGGTCCACGGCCAGGCGCTGGACTTCACCGGGTTGCGCGGCCACCAGCACGAGTTTGCCGCGGACATCTTTTCCGGCGTAATCGCTTTCAGCGGTGCCGTCGCCGGCGTCCACCAGATCGGCGGTTACGTCGGCGCTTTCGCTATCTTCGGCCAGCGTCACCGGCATGGCGTCGAAATCGGCCAGGCGCGCCGCGGGAATCCACTGGCCTTTTTCCCAGCGAAGTTCCCAGAGTTCGGCGAAATCGGCGTCCCAGGCCATGCGCCCTTTTTGCGTGCCGTACATCGTTTTGCCGTCGGCGGGGAATTGCTCGATGTGCGCGTCTTCAAGGCCGTAGCTCTTGGCCTGCGCGGCGATGAATTCCGCCGCCTGATGGAATTGCCGCGAGCCGCGTTGGCGGTGCAGGCGCGCCAGGAATTCCAGGTTGCGCTTGGCCGTTTCGCCGGAAAGTTCCTGCGCCAGCGCTTGAACCGCCGTTTCGGGGAGGAGCGGAGGTTTTTCCTGAGCGAGAGCAACGGAGCCTACCAGGATTGCCGCTGCGAAAACGAGCGTAATGCTTTTTACCCAGGGCATGAAGGCGACCCTCCATCCGAATACGGATATCGATTGATCGGAATGCGCGCCGATTCTATCCCAGCGCGACGGCGCTGGCACGATTTCTATGTTGCCATCCTCGACAAAAAAGACTCCCAGGAGCAGCGTAATCCTCCAACCAACGGCATCGTCTAATGTAAAATGCCCCGAATACTTGTAGGCGCGAATGAACCGAATCATACGCGCGAAAATTATTGGAAGAGAAAGCGTACTCTTAGGCGCGGTTCGAATTTTTAGTTCATCATTTGCTTGGGCGAACCGAAGATGATCGTCCTTAGACCGGAACAGTTTCAATTGCAGGCGAGGTGTCCGCTATGCCACGCGGAAGCCTTTTGCGAGTTCGGACGCCCGTGCTATCAGCGGATTTATGAAGTTCCACGCGATTTGGTCATGTTGGACGAGGAGACCATCCGTCAGCGAGTGTTGGCACGGTGCTCCGGCTGCGGTCTCGTCTACAACCGTTTCATCCCACGGCCCGAGACCCTCGATTACCTTTACAACTTGCCCACCGACGGCAGTACCTGGAAGTTTGTTTCCAAGGGCCGAAAGATGGACGACAAGCTTGGGTTTGTGAGCCTTCTCCCCCGGGACGAGAAGGTCCGAGTGCTCGACGTCGGGTGTTACACCGGTGGCTTTCTGTCGTTGCTTCCTGACCACTGGATAAAGCACGGGCTCGAGCCGATTCCTCAAGCCCTCGATCTGGCGAGTCAACTCCTCCCCGCGGCTCGTTTCACGCAAGGCACCTTGAAGGATTTCCAAGCGCCGGAGGGTTCCTACGACCTGATAACCCTCTGGGACGTTGCCGAGCATTTGGACGATGTGGATGGCGCGCTGCGAACAGTGTCGTCGCTGCTGGCAGAAGGGGGGCTCCTGGTTATCGAAACCGGCGACGTGAGCTCCTTGGTGGCCAGGGTGATGCGGCAAGGTTGGTATTATGTGAATATGCTCGAACACTTCTGTTTTTTCAGCGAAGATACTCTAAGACACACTCTGCCCAACTACGGCTTGGAAGTTGTGAGCTGTACGAACACCATTCACCATTTCGACCCGGCGCAGGCTTTCAAGACCCAGCCTCTCTTCGGGGCCTACTTTTGCATCACCCTGGGAGGGCGGGTCAGTGCGTTCTGGCTGGCAATCTCGAAGGCGTTCAATCGAAAAGGGTATTCTCAAATTCCGGCCGCCCGAGACCACCTACTCTTGATCGCAAGAAAATCTGCCCAAGTAAGTGCCCACTAAGAAGATGCACCACCGAGCCACTCCCTCTCCAGACACGGCGAAGAAATAATCTTGCTTAAGTTCTTCGCCGGGAGCCTGCCGGCTGTTAAAGAAGCCGGCGATTCGGAATTGAATTGAATCACTCCACGAACCGGGCGAGATCCTGCATCTCGCCGATCGTAATTGTTCCAACTCCGCGGCCCGCCATCAGGAGATCCACGTCCAACGATCGCTGGTGGCGATGAATCGGCTTCGACGCGGCGATTCCATCTCTTCAGGCAGGGCCGAAGCGAAATAAAAACGGGCGACTCCGCCAGGGTGTTTCGCTACAATCGCCGGACGGCGCCACACAGATCGAGAGCAGTACCTGATGGACGCCCCGGGTTGCGGCTGACCGCACGGCCAGGAGGCAAACATTGAGCTTTTCCCAGCGGCTGCAGGAAATTCGCACGGGATTCGCGCCCGCCTTCTGGGTAGCCAACGTCAGCGAGCTATTTGAACGGCTGGCCTACTACGCCGCATTTGCATCCCTCGCCAATTACCTGCACC
Source organism: Terriglobia bacterium (assembly GCA_041490605.1). Taxonomy (GTDB): domain Bacteria; phylum Acidobacteriota; class Terriglobia; order Acidiferrales; family UBA7541; genus JBGPTK01. The sequence goes on from JBGPTK010000006.1 coordinate 23,702, forward strand.
AGACGCTGGGCTTTTCGACGGCGCAGACCGGGAGCCTGGCGGGGTTTTTCGGCGGCATGGTGTGGTTTCTCGCGATTCTGGGCGGAGCGCTGGCCGATCGCCTTGGATTTCGACGCGCGTTATCGCTGGCCTATCTGATTCTGACCGTTTCGTATTTCTTCCTGGGATCGATCGGGTCTTCATGGATGGCGCCGTTGCGCAGCGCGGTGCCGCTGTGGTGGCTGGTGCTGGTGATCCTGCTGCTGCCGGCGCTGGGGGTTGCACTGGTAAAGCCGAGCGTGGTGGGAACGACGGCGCGAGCGTCGAAGGAGAATGTGCGGTCGATCGGCTACTCGATTTACTACACGCTGGTCAACATCGGCGGCGCGGCCGGGCCCTACATCGCATCGGTTGCCCACAAGCACATGGGCGTCGAGAATGTGTTCCGCATATCGGCGGTGTGCGTGCTGGTGATGTTCTTCGGTGTGCTCCTCTTTTATCGCGAGCCGAAGGGCGCCGGCGAAGTGAAGAAAAATCCAAGCCTGGCAGAGACATCGAGGAACTTTCTCACCGTAATTTCGAATTTCCGGTTCATGCTTTTCCTGCTGATTTTTTCGGGATATTGGATCGTGTTCTGGCAGGAATTTGTTTCGCTGCCGCTCTACCTGACGGCCTACGTGGATCCGCACGCGGACGTCGAACGAATCCTGATTACGGACGCGGCCGCCGTCATCTGCCTGCAAGTGCTGATCAGCTACCTGACCCGGAAGATCGCGCCGTTTCGCGCGGTGATGCTGGGCACTTTGATTTCCGGTGCCGCCTGGCTGGTGCTGGCGGCGCATCCGGCGGTGTGGACCGCGATCTTGTCCATTCTGGTGATCGCGCTCGGTGAGATGATCCAGGCGCCGCGCTATTACGAATACATCTCCCAACTCGCCCCGGCGGGACAACAAGGGACCTATATGGGCTTTGCGTTCCTTCCGATCGGGATCGGGTCGCTGATCGGCGGGTGGTTCGGCGGAAGCCTGATCCATCACTACGGCGAAGTGATGCACCAGCCCTACAAAGTTTGGTGGGTGATCACCGGGGTGGGTCTGGCGACTGCGCTGCTGCTGTGGATTTACGACCGGATCGTCAAGCCGGGTGAGAATATGCCGCCGCAGGCCGGCTAAACTCTCAATTCACAAGGCGGCGAAGATTATCGACGGCGTCGCGGGCGAGCGTGTATTCAGGCTCGATGCGCAGCGCCTGCTGGAAGCATTCGCGCGCGCGGCTGAGCATGCCCTTGGCCACGAAAACGCGGCCCAGATTGAAATGGGGGAAATGGCGAGGTTCGTAGCGCGGCGCTTCCAAAGCGCGTTCGAGCCAGGGAATCGCTTCGTCGTAACGGCCCAGGGTGATCAGGTAAGCGCCGATATCGTTGTAAGGATTGCCGAACTCGGGATCGAGTTCGATCGCGCGCTTGCATTCTTCGATGGCTTCCTGGATTTTCCCCTGGAAGTGGAAGGTCCAGCCCAGAAAAGTGTGCGCCTCGGCGGTGGGATGGATGGCGAGCGATTTGCGGTAGAGTTCCACCGCTTGCTCGTAATCACCGTCGATCTGCGCGTGGTAGGCTTCCTGGAGCAGTTCCCAAGCCTCGGCCACTTTGTCGCGGCTCATCACCGCCAAGTCGTAACATAGGGGCGGAGGCGTGTCAAACCAATGCTCTGGAGCGGAAATTCGAGGCGGGAAGAATAAAAAGAGGGGCGCGGCTGAAGCCGGCCCCTGCCGCCAGGATCGGTTGCGCAAACATTGGAATTTCGAAAAGAGAATAATGGAGTGGAGGGAGAATCATTCGATGCGCTTGCGCTTTCGAGGGGAAATGAACGCAAAACAAATATTATTCGTGGCGGTCCTCTTTTTCGGAATTGCCGGAGGCGCCTGGATTGCCGTAGCGAAACCCCTCGCAGGCTCGCTCCCTGATGCTGCCCAGGAGAAGCAGGCCGTCCGTCCAGACGTTGCCCATGGAAAAAAAGTCTACGACGCCCGTTGCGAGATTTGCCATTTCAGCGGCAGCACGCAAAAAAAGGTCGGACCGGGATTAAAAGGCCTGATGGCGCGCGGAAAATATGCAGGTGGAAAAAAAGTGGATGAGGAAAGCCTGCGGGCTTGGATCGAGAACGGAGGCAAGGACATGCCCGGTTACAAGGGAGTGCTGAAAGAAAACGAAGTTCGCGACCTGATTGCTTACCTGAAGATTCTTTAAACTAATCCCGCACCGCCACGGCAGGGAATTTCCTGTCAATCAGCGCCAGGGCCTGATCGGTGGTGATCAGGCGAGCGCCCAAGCCGGCCAGTTCGTCGTGCGTTTTCCTTCCATCGGCATGGTTCAGGGTTTCGATGGCGTCGGTAACCAGCGAGACGCGGTGGCCGCGCTCGATTAATCCCTTGGCTGCGAGGCGCACGCAATATTCCGTCACCACCCCGAAGATCACGTATTCGGCATGTTTGCCGAGACGCGCCAGGACGGCTTCCGTATTGGGATTGGCGAACACATCGAGCGTATTTTTCTGGAGGATCAGTTGCTTGTAGTCACGGAAGTCCGCGGGCAGCGGAAAATCCGGTTCGTTGGGAATCACCAAAACCTTGCCGGTAAGCGTTTCGGGAACATACTCGGCGCCGGGAGTGCCCCGAAGGCAGTGCGGCGGCCAGTGCTTGAATTCTTCATCCTGCATGGAGTGCGCATCGGCATCTCCCGCCAGGAACACGCGGCCTTCGCGCGCGGCGTCCACCAGCCGCTTTAGATTCGGGATGATTTTCTCCGCGCCCGGCACATAAAGCTTTCCGCCGGGCAGCATGAAATCCACCTGTGAATCCACATCCCAGAAAACAACGTCTTTCGACACCATCGGCCTAAGGCTCCCGGATCACAATCACTTTCCTATTTTACCTTGTTATCGATTTCCGTGCGAATTGGAGTGGCGGACGCGTTGCCGCACCCTTTCAAGGAGCGCTTCAAGGCGCTTGCTGGTGCGGACAGGGTAAAGAACGGTGCGGCCGAGCTGGCGATAGCGCGCGGGCAGGCGTTCGAGGCTGTGGAGGCAACGCGCGCGGGCGTCGGTGATGGGTTCGGGGCCAGAAAGGCGCTTGCCCCCGCGCATCACCTCTTGCAGCAGCGGCTCGCCTCCCGGCGATTTTTCATTGGTAAGCGCGATGACGTCGTGCTTGTACTCGCCCGATGGCCGCGAGAGGCGATAAACCTGCTTCCGTCCGGGATAGGTGACTTTCGCTTTGCTGAGCTTGGCGGCTTCGCGAATCTCGCCGCCGCGTTCCACTTCCACCAGCTTGTAAATCATGTTCAGGGTCGGTGCGTCGGTGGGAGTGACCACTGCGCCGCCCACCCCGAAGTCGTCGATCTTCGCCCCGGCGCGCAGCAGCGCCGCGATTTTGTCCTCGTTCAAGTCTCCGGAGGCGAAAATTTTCACATCTTTCCAGCCGGCGCGATCGAGTTGCTGGCGCACCCAACGGCTATCGCGCGCCAGGTCGCCGCTATCCAGGCGCACGCCCATCGGCTTGCGATTCATTCTCAGGATGGTCTCCAGGGCGGCGCGAACATCATAGGTGTCCAGCAGCAGGACGGAGTATTGCGGAAAAACGTCGAGGAATTGGCTGAATGCTTCGGCTTCATTTTCGTGCGCCATCACCCAGGAGTGCGCCTGCGTGCCGTAGGTGGGCATGCCGAAGCGGTGCCCCGCGAGCGCGTTGGAGCTGCCCACGCAGCCGCCGATGGTGGCGGCGCGCGCGGCCATCAAGCTGGCTTCGCTGCCATGAGCGCGCCGCGCGCCGAATTCCACGATGCGGCGCCCGGGCGCGGAGGAAACAACGCGCGCCGCTTTGCTCGCCACCATGGTCTGAAAATTAATTGTCGCCAGCAAATTCGTCTCGATAATTTGCCCTTCGGCGATCGGCGCGCTGATGCGCAGGATCGGTTCGCCCGCGAAAACCAACGAGCCTTCCGGGATGGCCCAGGCGTCGCCCGAAAATCGAAAGCGCGTCAGAAAATCGAAGAATTCATCCCGGACGTTGTGGAACGCCGGATGCCTTCGCAGATAGTCGGCTTCTTCCGCCGTGAAGTTGACTTTTTCCAGGTATTCGAGCGCCTGTTCGAGCCCCGCGGCGACCAGGTAACTGCGGCGTGGCGGAAGATTCCGCGCGAAAAGCTCGAAGGTAGCGCGGGCTTCGAAATGCGTTTGGATGTAGCCCGCCGCCATCGTGAGCTCGTAAAGATCGGTCAGCAGGCCGGAATGTTCTCGCATCGGCGATTCGGGTGAAGCAAGCGTGGAATCTAAAACACAGGATTATGCCACGGACAGCCGTCCAAGCCGCGGCGGCAGTGATCGATTTATTTGTCGCGGCGGAGCGTGAGCCCGCCGTCGACCACCAGCACTTGCCCCGTGGTGTAATTATCCGGCTCCAGGAAAAAACGCACGGCGCGAGCCACGTCTTCGGGGCGGCCGAACCGCGGTATCGCGCCCTTTTCGAGGTAGCGATCATATTTGCCGGCTTGCACACTGGCGCCGCCCATGCCCACCACCGTGGCGCCTGGCGCCACCACGTTTACCCGCACGCGCGACCATTGCTGCGCCAGGATTCGTGCTGCGTGCACCAGGGCTGCCTTCGGCGGTCCGTAATTCAAGCTGGAAGGAAACGCCGCCACCGCTTGCATCGAAGCGAGCAAAACCATACCGCCCCCCTCCCCGCGTTCCATGGCTTCGCCGATCTCCTTCGCCAGAAGCAAGGGGCCGAGATAGTTTGCCGCAAGCGAGGCTTCCATGGCTTTCTGATCGAGCGCCTCGAAGGCGACGCGGGCAGGGTCACCCGGAAAAATCGCGGCGCCTGCCAGGATTGTCCTGCGTTCAACGGCCAGCTCTTTGGCGGCATTCTGATAATCACGGCGAACTTCCGGATCGGACAAATCGCCCTTGACCAGCACAATCTTCCGGCCAAACTGTTCTTCGATGGCATCGCGCAGCGATTCAGCGCGATCGCGTTTCGCGTGGTAGCCGACGATCAGTTCCACGCCTTCGCGCGCCAACAATGCAACCAGGGCGGCGCCCAGGCCGCCCGTTCCCCCGGCCACGATGACGGTGCGGCCGGCGAGCGCGCGCTCGGGGAATTCATAATGGAAGCGGTGGTAGCGGGCCGCCCGCGTTTCATCCCAGTGGGGAGAAATCATTTTTCTGGATCGAACCTGTATCGCCGTTCGTATTTTAGCTGCATCCCCGCATTCCCCTGCGGCAGGCGGGTTCCCTCTTCGGAGACGAAGTAGGACGGCAATTCTCCGTTAATCCTTCGCTCGCCAAAGGAACGAGCGGCTGTAAAAGCCACTCCGGCTTCTCTCGCCGCTCGTGGGTTTGGCTTCGTGCAGAAAAGACAAAACCCCCAAGCCTCCCCACCCGTTAGGGTGCCGGACATGCCTGGGGGTTTCGCCACGAAACTCAGAACAAAAGACGCTTACTTCAGGATGGCGTCTTTGAAAGCCTTGGATGCGCGCAAGCGCACCACGGTCTTGGCCTTGATCTTGATTGCTTCGCCGGTCGCTGGATTGCGGCCCATGCGGGCCTTGCGGTGTGCCTTGACGGCGCGTCCGAGATTGGGGATGACGAATTTTCCGGCGCCTCCCTTGCACTCTTTCACCGCGAGCTTGAATAGCTCTTCGAAGAACGACACAATCTGTTTCTTGGAGACCGGCTTATCGTCGGTGCTCACTTTGTCGGCGAGATACGCGACAGTTTTCGACTTGCTCATCGGGCTTGCCATCGGGTTGAAATTCCTCCTCAGAATTAAATACAAAGTGATCCCGGCTGGTCGGGATTCGGCAGGCACTATAGCCGTAGCGTGGCGACAACGCAAGGGAAAAGCTAGAAAAGCCCGGAAAATCGCGGGTTTTAAGAGTTGTTCCGAAAGAGGAGGCCAAACGGCTTATTGAGGCGGCAAGACTCCATTTAAACTATGAAGGCAGGACAGGCCGGCGCCCTTCCTTCGCAAACTTTTTTCTTAGTCTCTGGAGGCGGAAGCTCGCCGCCGGAGGTATGGGCCGACGGATAAAAATTCGTTCGCCTCTCCGAACAGGAGCGCCAGGAAACAGAAGATCAGAACCAGATGATCCAGCGAAGCGCCGAAGTACTGCCAGAACGCGGCATGCTCGCCGGGGAAGTTGGAGGAGAACAGCAGGGCGAGCATGTAGATTGCGCCCCATGCGCTGGCGGTGCGAACCAGGATGCCGGCCACCAGGCCGAGGCCAATGGCCAACTCACCGTAAGCAACCACAAAAGCGATGGCGGTGGCATGCGGAAGTACGAAGTTCCTCAGCACCGGCGCCATGAATGGATAGGCGCCGCCTTCAAGAAATCGCTCGATCCACCCTTGAAACCCGCCACCGAAAATAAATTTCGTTCCGAAAACCTTGTACTGGCCGAAAATAAGAAAAAGAATGCCCACGGCGATGCGGAGTCCGGCGAGAACCTTTGCATTTCGATCTGGAGACATAGGTTGCATCAAGCCGTTCAACGCGCGGACAGTAACATTCCAGATGCGGCCAGGCAATTCAAACTCTTCATAGCCCAATGATTTGCCCGCATCTTGTGAAACACAATCCCGGCGCTGGCACAGAGGGTTCCGATCCGGATCGTCTCTTACAGGCTGCGGATCAAGCCACTTCCCGTCATTCTGAGGAGCGAAGCGGCGAAGATTCGAAAGCAAATTCCAAATGCTTGAGCGCCGATTCGATTCTTCGCTGTGCCGGCCGGGCTCGCCGCGGGGGGCCGGCGCTCGGAGTTTTTCGCAGGCGGCTATAGATCTGCGAGGCTTTCGTAAAACAGCGCGACCGCCTTGATTCCGCCGAAATAATTGTCGAGCGAGAGGTGCTCGTCCGGCGCGTGCGCGTTTTCGTCGGGCAGCCCGAATCCCAGCAGCACGCAGGGAACTTTGAATGTGTCGTGCATTTGGGTGACGAACGGAATCGACCCGCCTTCTCGAATGAATACCGCTTTCTTCCCAAAGCCTTGCTCCAATGCATGAATGGCTTTCTGAAAGATGGGATGCGAGTAAGGAGCTACCCAGGGCTTTCCGGTGCTCAGCGTTTCAAACTTGCAATGAACCGTTTTCGGCAGCAACTTCCGGACATGTTTTTCCACGGCCTTGCTGATTTTGAACGGGTCCTGGTTGGGAACCAGGCGCGTGGATAACTTCGCGTATGCTTTTGCGGGAATCACGGTTTTGGAACCTTCCGCCATGTAGCCGCCCCAGATGCCGTTCAGCTCCAGCGTTGGCCGGCACCACAGCCGCTCCACGATTGTGAAACCCTTCTCGCCGGCCAGGCCGGGCGCTCCCACCGTTTTGCGAAAGGCCTTTTCTTTCCACGGAAGGGAGTTCAGAGCCTTTCGTTCGGTCTTCGAGAGCGGGGCGACGTCCTTATAGAAGCCGGGAACGGTGACGCGGAAATTCTTGTCGTGCAGCTTGGCCACCAGCTCGCACAGAATCGTAAGGGGATTGGGAGCCGCGCCGCCAAAGACGCCGGAATGCAAATCCTGCGCGGCGCCGGAAATCTCAATTTGATAATAATTCAATCCGCGCAGGCCGTAGGTAATGGAAGGGACGCCGGGGGCGAGCATGCCGGTATCGGAGACGACCAGCGCATCCGCCGCCAGGCGTTCCTTGTTCTGCTGAACGAAGGCCCAGAGGTTCGCGCTGCCCACTTCTTCTTCACCTTCGATCATCACTTTTACGTTGATGGGAAGCTGGCCGGTCACTTTTTTCAGCGCTTCGAGCGCTTTGATATGGATGTGCACCTGCCCCTTATCGTCGGCGGTGCCGCGGCCATAGATGTTGCCGTTGCGCTCGGTGGGCTCGAACGCGGGAGAAGTCCACAGCTCGAGAGGCTCGGGGGGCTGCACGTCATAATGGCCATAAAAAAGGATGGTGGGCTTGCCCGGGGCGTGGAGCGATTCGCCATAAACCATCGGATGCATCTTCGTCGGCACGATTTCCACTTTGTCCAGGCCGGCGGCACGCAATTTGTCCGCCACCCACTGCGCGGCGCGTTCGATATCCGGCTTGTGTTCCCCCTGCGTGCTGACGCTGGGGATGCGCAGAAATTCCTTCAGCTCGCTGAGATACTCGTCACGCTTGGTCTCGATATGTTCAAGGACGTTCATCAATGCTCCTTCAGCAGTCGCGAATTTTTGTACGAACGGAGCGTAAGAACACAGAAAGCGCCGCCACCCCGGATGGCCACGCCATTCTACGGAAGGGCAGGCCACCACGGCAAGTTTTTGCGGCTCTGTTGCGGCTGTTAATTCTTTGGGACGCCTGCCTCGACTGGAGCTTGTGCGCGATTTGCGCATCGTGCAAACTGCATTCGTGCCCGCTCTCGAAACAACCAACTCGAACGCCAGTCAGCAGCGCCGCAGCTCCCGGGTGTTTACCCGGCTTCCCGTGCACGCCAGTGGCAGGGACTCCGATGGCCGCAAATTCCGCGAATCCTGCCAAACCATCGTGGTGAACGCGCACGGCGGGCTCATCTACCTGAACGCCTCCGTCGAATTGGGCGCGCAAGTAATGCTCAGCAACCCCTCGACGGAAGAAGATCAGGAATGCCGCGTCGTTTATCTCGGCGATTCCTGCGAGAAAGGCCAGCGTGTCGGCTTGGAATTTCTCTCGCCTTCGCCGCGATTCTGGGGGGTTGAGTTTGCGCCCCAGGATTGGCCCGCGCGCCCGCTGCGTATGCCCACCGCGTAATCACGCTCCTGGCCTGGCGCGCGCGATCCACATTTGGATGCGCGCTCGGCCGGAAAAGAGCATGTCCCCCGGAGATCTCCGCGTTTCCCAATAAGTCAACTAGAAGAGAAGTTTTTCTGATTTCTGCCGATAGAATTCTACATGGCTGAGATTTCATTGAAACTTCAGTTGTCCACCCGGCGCGACATCGATGGCTCCGGGGCTGTTGAAATATTGGGCCTTCCCCACATTCTGCAAACCAAATCGTTTGCCCACCCCGACGTGCTGTTTGTGCCGCTGATGGAATGTGCCTGCCAGGCCCTGGATGATGGATTGCGAGTTTCCGGGGATGCGGGCGACAAAAAGCAAGCGGCGACGCTGGCGGGAATGCAGCTCTCCGGTTTCCTGTTCCGCGATTCCAATTTTACCCTGGCCGCCAAGGGCTTCGCTCACAACAACTACTACATTGTCGATCTCGAAGAAGAGACCATTGATTTGCATACCAGGTTATTCGCTTCGGTCAATAACCGCAGCTCCATGTTCCGCACCAAGATCACCGGAAGCCTGCGCCAGGGGCCCTATGTGGTTCGCAATCTGGCCGATGGCTCGACGGTGGCTGAGATCAGCATGGAGCAAATCCGCCAGCCTAACTTCTTCGTGGATTCGCTTCCGGAAGAGTGTTTGCGTATGCAGCTTTCCCGCGAACACACCAAGCAGATCAGCAAGATGCATAAGGGCATTGACGCAGCGGAGGTGCGCCTCACCCTTCCGATGTCTGATGGGCCCACTCCCATCGTCTTGCGAAAGAGCCACACCGGAATGGGATGGCTTCTTTTCGATGGATCGACAAACCTGGAATTGGGCAAAGTTGGCCCGGAGACGGTGACATCTCTCAGCAATGTGCTTCAGAGCCTTGCCAACATCGTCATAGACAACAGGGTTTCCTCCGCCGGCCCCAAGAAAATCCCCAGTTAGGCGGCTCCCTGGTCTTTGTCAAACCCGCGGGCGATTCTCCCGGGAAAACCGCGATTCCGGTTCTTGCGGAAACTCTGCCGGCGAAACTACGCGCCCGAATCGAACTCCTTGAATGAAAGTGGTCATCGGGTCATCCGGTATGTAACAATTCAGGCCTGCCCTGCACGCGACTTCGCGTGAACAATTAATCTATTGGGGGCAGAAGCCGCGGAGGGGTGGCCGAGTGGTTGAAGGCGGCGGTCTTGAAAACCGTTAGACCTGAAAGGGTCTCGTGGGTTCGAATCCCACCCCCTCCGCCAGCCAAGAATTGCATTTCCCTTTGCGCGCGCTCGCCAACCGTTTTTCCCCACGAAACCAAATCGTCCGCCGGCCAGGCCCATTCTTGTTTGAGAAATAACCCGCAAGTTAGTCCCGGCGAAGCCGATCCAACCCGCGGCAATTCGCACCGGGTGAGATTGGCGGGCTAGGTCAGAAATTTGCGCGGCTTACGTAACTTCCACGGGCCTTGAGCCGCGCAGCGCGTAGAACAATATGTATAAATAGCAGACGGCCGGAAGAATGAAAGCATGGTGAATTCCCACGCGATCGGCCAAGAGGCCCTGGAGCACGGGCAGGATGGCGCCTCCCACGATCGCCATGATCAGAACGCCCGATCCATCCCCGGTCAGCGGGCCAAGCTTCGCGATGCCCAGGGTGAAAATGCTCGGGAACATTACGGAATTGAAAAGCCCCACGAAGATAATGCTCCACATCGCCACGTGGCCGGACGTGAGCATCGAAACGCAAACCAATACACACGCTGCTACAGCGGCCACGGAAAGCACGGTTCCGGTGCGAACTTTTTGCAAGATGGCCGAGCCGATAAATCTTCCCACCATGGCCCCGCCCCAATACAAAGCGACATAGCGAGCCGCGGCAACCTCCGTCAGGTTTCCGATGCCCGGCTGGCTGAAATAATTGATCAGGAAGCTGCCGATGGAAACCTCCGCGCCCACATAAACGAAGATTCCAATGGCGCCAAAAACAAGTTGACGGTATTTCCACAAACTTGTTTTGGCGCCGCTTTCTCCGTGGCGCTCGGCTCCCGGCATGGCCGGCAGCTTGAACATGGCGATCAAAGTGGCGAAGGAGATCAGCGCGAGTCCGATGATCAGGTACGGCAGCTTCACGGAGGATGCTTCCTGGAGCCGGTAGGTTTGCAGCGCCTGCCCCGCCATGTGCCGCATTTCGGCCATGCTCTTGGAATTGGCGTTCAGGATCAGCAGACCGCCAAGATATGGCGCAATCACGGTTCCCAGGGAATTGAAGGCCTGGGTCAGATTTAATCGGCTCGAAGCGGTTTCCGGCGGCCCCAGCACTGCCACGTAGGGATTTGCGGCTACCTGCAGAGCAGTGATCCCAGCGGCCAAAACCATCAACGCGGCAAGAAAAAGCGGATAGGACAACGCCATGGCCGCTGGGATGAAGAGAAATGCGCCGGCGCCCATCGTCAGCAAGCCCGCCACCATGGTCTTCTTGTAGCCGATCGCATCAATCAGCTTGGCCGACGGCAGCGAGAAGAAGAAGTAGGCCGAGAAGAATGCAAACTGAATGAGCATCACCTTGGCATAATTCAGATCGAAGATGGACTTCAGATGAGGAACCAGGATGTCGTTGAGGACCGTGACGAATCCCCAGAAAAAAAAGAGCACGGTCACCATGACCATCGCGCCCTTGAAAGTGGGTTTCGCCCCCTGTCCCGCGTTGGCCTTACCTGTATCTACGTTAGCGCTCGCCATCGATGATCTCGTCCACTCCGTGCAGGATTTTGCTTCCTCGCGTGTAACCCGGATCCCTCATCCTCGCTATAGAGCGCCGCAAAGGCGCCAGTCGGTTCGCGCTCGGGAACTGAGCTGGTTCTGCCGCCCAGAAAGCTTGCACGCGGGGAAGATCATGCCACAGACAGTTCCTTTACAATAACGATTTTGTTATCGTGCCCCTCGCCGAATCGGGTATAAGTGTGATTCGCAACTACCCCACGCAAAAGAAAGGCCGCCATGAAAATGACAGTGCCGTCGTTGCTCGCCGCTTTCCTTTGCTGTATCGGAAGTTTCTCCATCGCTTCCGCTCCTGTTTCGGCCCAGGAACGCTCCGCCGCTGTGGTGTTCTTCGACTCCGGATTCCCCTCCGCGGATTCCGCGAGCCCATCCCATGAACAACTGGAAAAGATGTTTCCAGGCGCGCGGTTCGCCAAGCTCGATCAATTCGACGCCCAACTCGGCGATCCTTCCACGCGCTTGCTCGTCCTGCCCTATGCTTCCGCCTTTCCGGAACAAGCCTGGACAAGTATCTTTGGATTCCTCGAGCACGGCGGAAACCTGCTGGTGCTGGGCGGCAGGGCATTTTCGCGGGCCGCCTATCGCGACTCCTCCGGCTGGCATCTCCGCGACTACAGCGTGCGATTCATGCGGCCATTGATGATCGATCAGTACCAGATCACGCCGGGCTCGGAAGGTTTGAACTTCCAAACGAATCCGGATGTAACTCTGCAGCCAAAACCTTTCGTGTGGAAACGCGCCTTCAGTCCCATCATTCGCTTGAGCGCCGTGGACCTCTACAACCGCGGCGGCTCGGCCGGTTCGATCGATGCCCGGCTGGATGCGTTGGCGTGGGGAACGAAAGACGGGCGGCGTCTCGCTGCTCCGCTCATTCAAGTAGACCATCTGAGGAACGGGTTCGATGGCGGCCGCTGGATTTTCTTGAACGCGGATCTGACTCCGGATTTCTACGCCGGCGCGGATGCCGCGAGCTTGATTCGCAACCTAGCGGACCGGGCGGCGCAAGGAAGCGAAGAATTCACCGTGCGCCCCGCGCTGCCGCTCTATCTGCCGGGCGAGCCTGTTGTACTCGATCTTCTTTGGCATCCGGGCGTCCCGCCAACCACGCCGCTCACGGCCAGAATCACGACGTTCCCCGAAGGCCAGCCTGCCAGCCGGACCGTGACGACGGTGGCCGTTCCCCCGACGGAGCCGATCCTCTTGCCAGCGCCCTCGACGAAAGGTTTCCACATAATCGAGACAGAACTCCTGGACGGAAACAAGCCGCGCGCCATTTACCGTTCCGCGTTCTGGATTCGCGATGAAGCGTTCTTGCGTTCCGGCCCTCGCCTTTCGGTGAATCAGGATTATTTCGAGCTGGATGGCCAGCCGCTCGCCGTCGCTGGAACCACCTACATGGCCAGCGACGCGCAACGCCTTTATTTCGCGCATCCCAATGCATACGTTTGGGACCAAGACCTGGCGCTGATTCATTCCGCCGGGCTGAACATGATCCGCACCGGATGGTGGACCGGCTGGGAAAAATTCTGCGATGAAAATGGCCAGCCCTACGAGCGCACGCTCCGAACCATCGAAGCTTATCTAATGACCGCCCGCAAAAACGGCCTGCCGGTGCAGTTCAATTTCTTCGCGTTCTTGCCGGAAGTGCTGGGCGGCGCGAACGCTTATCTCGATCCCGAAGCCGTGCGCCGGCAGCAGACTCTGGTATCCGCCGTGGCGGCGCGATTTCACGACGTTCCCTATCTGGCCTGGGATCTGATCAACGAACCGAGCATTTCGAAGCACCTGTGGACGATGCGGCCCAATGACGATCCCTTTGAACTTGCGAAATGGAATCAATGGCTCACGCAGCGCTATCCCAATCGCCCCGCGCTCGCCGCCGCATGGAACACGTTGCCGGGCGCGACGGAAGGCGCGATCCCGCTTCCGCAGGAGATCGAATTCACGCCGCGCGGCATGAACATCGGGCACAACTCGCTGAAGCTCTACGACTATTTCCTGTTCGCTCAGGATAGCTTCGCGGACTGGGTTCGAGCCATGCGCGAAAAAATTCGCGGCGTGGGATCGCGGCAGCTCATCACCGTCGGCCAGGACGAAGGCGGCTTCGTGGATCGCCTTTCGCCCGCGTTCTTCGGACCGTTCGTGGACTTCACCACCAACCATTCCTGGTGGCAGAACGACGCCGTGCTGTGGGATTCGCTGGTCGCCAAGCAGCCGGGAAAGGCCATGCTGATTCAGGAGACGGGCCTGCAGAGAGAACTGAACCTCGACGAAGTCTCGCGACGCACGCCGGAAAGCGAAGCGGCGCTCCTCGAGAAGAAAATCGCCACTTCGTTCGTGCAAGGCTCGGGCGCAATCGAATGGCTGTGGAATAGCAATTCCTACATGACGGAAGGCAACGAAACGCCCATCGGCGCTGTGCGTCCCGACGGCACCGAAAAGCCGGAAGCGTCGGTCTTGCGCGCCTTCGCGGCCTTTTCAAAATCCGTCGAGGCACACCTGGTCAATCCGCAACTCCCTTCCGTCGCCATCATCACGTCGCAAGCCGCGCAGTTCTCCGTGCTCTCCGATTTCCAGATCGAAGCGCAGCGCAAATCAGTCCGGGCGCTCGCGTATGGCGCTCGCCTGGCACCCTACGTGATCGCGGAAAATCAAATTGGAAAACTGGGTTCGCCCAGGCTCGCCATCTTGCCCTCTCCACAAGCATTAACGGAGCCCGCGTGGCAATCGCTGTTGCAGTATGTAGATGTCGGCGGAAACTTGCTGATCACGGGGCCGCTGGACCATGACGAGCATTGGCGCACCCTGGCGCGCGCAGCGGATCTAAAAGTGGATGGCACGAGCGAGCCGCTCGTCTATCGCACGGCTACGATCAAGCTGAACGATCGCACGCTGCCGCTTTCCTTTTCCCAGCCAGCGCAGCTCTGGCTGGATTCCCTGCGCTTCGCCGGCGGGGCGGCGCTGAAGGAAATTCCCTACGGGAAGGGCCGCATATTCTGGGCCGCGTATCCGGTGGAGCTGGCGGACGGATTGCAACCGGCGACGGAGCTCTATTCGTATGTCGCGGGGCGCATCGGCCTCAAACCGGCTTTCGAACTTCAATCTTCCGTCTCGCCCGGCGTGCTGATTTATCCCACCCTTCTGCAGGATTCCGTAATGTACATCATGGTGTCCGATAGCGCCGACGACGAGCAGATTGATTTGCGCGACAACCTCACCGGCGCCCGGCTTGCACTGCGGCTGCCGGGCCAGCATGCCGCCATCGCCTTGATCGGCCTGCAATCGAAACAAGTCATCGTCAGGTACGGCTTCTAGCTGCGTTTTTTACAGCCGGAATTCCGGGGATCAATTTGGCTTCCCAGCGGGCGCCGGGGTTATTGCCACTTGCCGGTTCCTTCGACGATTGTGATGTAGCGATCCACCGGTAGGCCGGTGAAGCGCTCGACGGCTCGGCTCGGTTGCGGCCATTTCACTTCCAGCCAATCAATTTTCGTTCGTCCGCCGATTCCCAGGACGATGCGCGGATCGTGCGACGACAAAAAGCTGCCGCCGCCGACTTTCATCCGCGAGCGTTTCAGATCGCCCGCCTGGTACGTCACGCGCGCTCCGATGGCGTCCGGATTGCACGTGCGCCCCGCCAGCCGCACGCCGAGCCAATGATTCCGCTGGCCGATATTATTCCGCAGCAGCACCGGCGCGCCGTCATTGACGCTGACCAGCACGTCCACGGCTCCGTCGTTGTTGAAATCGCCCAGGGCCAGCCCGCGCGCCGCGAAAGATTTTGAAAATACCGGGCCGCTCTGCTCGCTCACGTTCTTGAAGGACTTGCCCTCCTGGTTGTGAAACAAAAGAAGCGGCTCTTTATACGTGACCTGGTGAGAGAGCTCTGCCACCAGATCGTCGGGAAATCCATTGGCCAGGATGAGATCGAGATTCCCGTCGTTGTCGTAATCGAAAAACTTCAGTCCCCATCCGCTCATCCATCGCGTCGCCATGCCGATGCCCAGCGGCATCGAAACATCCTCGAACGTTTCATCGTGGCTGTTCTGATAGGCTGAAAAAATCTCCTGGTCGATGTTGGCGACGAACAGGTCCATCCAGCCGTCTTCGTTGAAGTCCGCGGAGTCCACACCCATCCCGGAACGCGCGCGGCCATCGGCGCTGTAGGCTACATCCGCGGCCAGTCCGGCTTCCTCGAACCGCCCGCCGCCGCGGTTGAGGAAAAGAAAATTCGCCACCGTGTCGTTCGCGACGAATAAATCCATTCGCCCGTCATTGTTCACGTCGGTGGCTACCACGCCCCAGGCCTTTCCCAAATGACCGGCGATCCCGGATTCCTTGCTCGCGTCCGTGAACGTGCCGTTGCCATTGTTGTGAAAGAGCCAGCTCGCGCGCGGCTTGAAGATTCGCGGAATGCAGTAGTGATGCACGCCGTCATTGTCGACGCCGCAGCTCATGGATTTATTGAATTCGGCGAATTGGCAAACGAACAG
>JBGPTK010000007.1:0-38740 GCA_041490605.1 Terriglobia bacterium
GACATTCTTCAGTGTGCTGTACCAGAAGGCTGCGCCGAGCGAGAGAAATGCCACGGTGACGAGCAGGCCGGGCAACTCTTGTTGGGTGGGCTTCCAGCCCGTCCACTTTTCGGGGAGCAACTGAAATTCGGAACGATCGAGCTCGCGCTTCATCGAAGCGGAATGATCGATCATTTTGTCGGAGTCGCTCACGAGCGCGGAGTTGACTTCCTGGTCGTAGGCCACGAGCAGCTTTGGAAGCGCGGGATCTCCATCCAAGGTGGCGCGCAACCAGGAGGCTGCGTCCTCCCGGCTGGCAAAGCCCGGCGTCGCTTCGAGCGCCTTGTTGGCTCTGGATTTCGCTTCAACGGTAGGCTTGTCTTCTTTAGGCGCTGCCACAGTGATGTGCTTTGCCAGTATTTTCGGTCTGGGTGTTGCCGCAATCGGCGTTTCGTCTTTTTTCGCAACCACTTCCGGCGCGGCCTGGGCGGAAGCTGGCGCCACTTGACCACCTACGGCTGACGGCTCCGCACCGGCCTGGGATGGCGTGGCAGCGCTGGGCGCGACTCGGCGCGGCCTTGGTCTGGGCTGTTCAGTGGTGGAAGGAATAGGCTCGAGCACAACTGACATCGCCTTGCGGTAGACATCGGGAACCACAGTACGGGCACTTTCTCTTGCGCGAGGGATTTGCGCCGCGAACCTGCTCAAGGCGTCGGCGCTGCCGGCCATTTGAGCGTGCGCTTGCGCGCCGGAAGAAAGCGATTGGAACAAATGGATCGAATCCAGATGAGCGGCGAAGACGATAACCAGGGAGAGCACAACCGTGATCACTCGCGCTTGCAGCGTGAAGCGCTGCGAAGCTCGATCCATGGCGTGCTCGAACCACGTCCTCAAGCCATCCAGTCTAGGCGCCGCTGGGGTGGGCGCCTGCGCGACAGCCTTTTCCGCGGCCAGGGCAACTGCGAGGCCCCCGCCTTCGGATTCCGGCTTCGACCTGGGGCGGACGATGCCTTCGTCGAAATCTTCCATCCCGCGGTCGATCTTGCTCGCCTGGCCCGATCCAGTCTTCGGCTTGTGGCCGGGGCCGTTTTCCGCCCATGCCATCATCAACATGGCGCGCTGGGCGGGATCGGGCAGAGTGCCGGGAAGCGGGTCGGAGAGCTTCTCCAGGATCGCGACGAGCTCTTCGAGGCGGATGGACGAAGCCAGCCGCCAGCGGCTGATCAGCCCCACGAACAGCGCGCCAATAATGGCGCCGGTGCGCCAGGGATGCTGGCAGTAATTGAGATAAGGCACGGAGCTGGTCAGAAGGTCCGAATACTGGCAGATATCGGTAACAAACAGGCGCCTGGCAATCAGCAGCACGAGTGGCCCAACGCACGATCCTCCTACGGCGCCCAGGATCCAGGGTAGAAACGGGATCGTGCTCCCTGTCCATCGCAGCTTTCCCGCCGTCACCGGCGGTATGAAGGGGAGGCTCTCCGCCCGGATGCAGAACCTTGAAAACACCGAGTCGGAAATCAGCGGGTGGCGCAGGACCCGGCGCGCGATCTCTTTCGCGTGTGGTTTAGCCTCGCGATCCGGACAGGCTGTCTCAAACAGGTCCGTGAGGCTGCGCCGCAGGTTGGCGCCGCGCAGGCCAAGCAGGCTGACTACAAACTGCGTGCCGACGGTGATGAGCAGACTTACTCCCAGCATCAATGCTGCAAAGGCTACAAAGCTATCGAGGTGTTGGACGGTCATGGGTTTTCTCTTATTAATAGTCTAGAGCAGGGGGTAAGGGAGGACAGAAAAAAGCGGGGGAAGGTGTCCTTCTAGCCAAGGAAGTCCTAGTACCTGGCTTTGCCGGGGTGAGCGTCGGCCTTGCATGAATATAGCCTTCGGGGTATCGACGAACCCAGCGGCCGTTACACAGGCTCCGGCATGCCATGAATTGCCTGGGAAGGGAGGCTCATCCAATTGCCCTCAGAAGGCTCGAGGTGTAGCTGCGGCCAGCTGTAGTGTTTCGTTAATTCTTCTTGCACTCGGAGAACTGTCGTGGTCAGAATGCCAGCGTTTCATCGCCTGGCCGAAGTGATTCAACTCGCGCTCGAAGCACAGCAATCGGCCGGCGCGAAATAGCGAAAAGAGAATCGGAGAATGAGTTGGTGCGGGAAACGAGGCGGCCAGCGCTCTATCGTGAAGAATAGACTCACACTTGAGATCGTCCTTGCTCTAAGGTCTTGATCGCATGTGGCCCCAAATTTACACTCCCGTTGCAGGAAATCTCGGACTCTCCGCTCTGGTCGCGGCCATCCCGATCTTTGTTCTTGTCTATACGCTGGGCATAAGGAAATTGCCTTCCTGGAAATCTTCGCTCATCGGGCTGGGCTCCGCCGAGTTGCTGGCCGTGCTGGTGTACCGCATGCCTGTGGCGCACAGTATTGCCGCGGCCGCTTACGGCGCCGCGTTCGGTTTATTTCCCATCGGCTGGATCGTATTTTGGGCGATCCTGCTGTATCGCGTCACGGTGGTGACGGGCAAGTTTGAGATTGTGAAGGATTCTATCGGAAGCCTGACGCGGGATTCCCGCCTGCAGGCATTGTTGATTGCCTTTGCGTTTGGCGCGTTTATCGAAGGCGCCTGCGGATTCGGAACGCCGGTGGCCGTGGCCGCAGCCATGCTTACCGGGCTGGGTTTCTCGCCTTTTTATGCAGCCTCCATTTGTTTGTTGGCCAACACTTCTCCGGTGGCCTTCGGGGCCATTGGAATTCCACTGATTACTTTGAGCGGGATCACCGGCTTGCCCTTGCACAGCCTCAGCGCAAACGTAGGACGGATCTGCGCTCCGGTCTCGCTGTTTATTCCGGCATATCTGGTGGCTGTGATGGGGGGATGGCGCGCGCTGAAGGCGGTTTTTCCAGCGGTCCTCGCGTGCGGATTGGCGTTCGCGGGCACGCAGCTATTTGTGTCGAACGTCCTGGGACCTTACCTTACGGACATTCTCGCGTCGGTAGCGGCGATGATTACGCTCGTGGTTCTGTTCAAATTCTGGAAGCCGGCGGCGGATCCCGCGAACGCGAAAAACGACACCCTCACAAATACCATCCCACATCATTCCTGGGGTGAAGTGCTGAAGGCGTGGACGCCTTACCTGTTGCTGGTGATCTTCGTTTTGCTGTGGGGCATGGAAGCAATAAAAATCGGCCTCAATTCGCTTACCGTCTCGCTCCATTGGCCGGTCTTGCATAATCAAGTCCTAAGGATGCCTCCGGTTGTGACTACCGCCGCGCCTTACGGGGCAATCTATACCTTGAACTGGCTTTCCGTATCGGGCACCGCTTGCATGTTTGCCGGACTGATTTCCACACTCGTTCTTCGAATGCCGCCGCGGCAGACGGTTCGATTGTTGTTTTCCACCGGAAAACAATTGCTATTTCCACTGATCACGATTGCCGCCGTCCTGGCGCTGGCCTTTTTGATGAACTACTGCGGAGCGACTGCGACGCTGGGCTTGGCGTTCGCCGCAACAGCAGTGATGTTTCCCTTCTTCAGTTCATTGCTCGGATGGCTCGGCGTTTTTCTCACCGGCAGCGACACCTCGAGCAACGCATTGTTCGGAAATTTACAGGTGGTGACGGCAAACCGCCTGGGCTTGAACCCCATCCTGATGGCGGCGTCGAATTCGAGCGGCGGGGTGATGGGAAAAATGATCAGCCTGCAGAGCATCGCGGTGGCCGCGGCAGCTACCGGAATGAAACCAGAGGAAGAAGCGAAGCTCTTCCGCTTTACCCTTCGACACAGCATCCTGCTTGCATCGGTGACGGGATTGATCGCGCTGTTTTATGCCTACGTCGCGCCGCACTGGGTGAAGTAATCTGGCATTCCCAGCGGGGGGAGGAGAGAGTGCCGGAACGCTCCGCCGCCCGAAACTAAATTAGTGCCGGTGGAAAATCTTGCGGTTAATGTCGGGCCAGAACTCCTGAAAGATGTTGAAGACCCCATCCATTAAGAGTGTGGTGGCCCATCTTTCCCCATATTCGTTCCAGTTGCGTTCCTGGCTCGGATAGTAGAGCGGAGAAATCGCTGAGACGGCGCCATTTCCCACCACTTCAGAGATATTGAAGGTCTTGGAGCCGTCGTCTTTCCGCGTGATGAAGACTCGACTGAACGCATAGCTTGCGCGATGCCAGAATCCCCCGTGAAAGAGGGTGTAATAGCGGGGATCCTCGTGCGTAAAGGAAGGAAAAATTGCGCCGACGACGTAATTTCCGACGGCTTGATCGGCGAAGGTGTGCCAATAGTAGCGGCCATAGCCCGCGGCGCCCTGGCGAAACTCGGGATACGTATTGGTCGCCTGCTCCACGCCCGCCTGGATGCCGACGAAGATAAACGAGGAGTAATCGAAGCTGTTCTGGGTCGCGATCCAGAACTTTTCCTTCGCCGACTGAGGGGGAAGTTGCGTGCCGGCGCTCACCGCTTGGAAGTTGGGAACAATCCCGAAGATGCGGTGCGTCTGCTTGCCCTTCGAACCGTCATCGGACTGATTCGTGTTGCTGGAGGCGGGGGCTTGTGAAGAGGCCTGTGCACTGGATTGTCCCTTGGATTGTCCAGCCGGCTGCAATTCGGGCTTGGTTACGAACTCTGGCCGCGGCGAAAAACTCTGCGCGCCTCCTCCTGCTTGCTGCTCCTGTAGGACGCTGAGCGTGTTCAGCAGGCCAGCCGGAAGCCGCGTTTGCGCGCCGAGACAAGGGGTCAAAACGAGGAGCAGAAAAATTACGGTCACGGCTGTTCCGGCTAGCGAGAGACAGTCTCCTAGGGCTCTGGAGCGGCGGCGAAGGTCCATGCGGTCAGTCACAACTCACCACATCATTGCACCTGGAACATTCGAGGGCAAGCTCTCCGAATTGGTTACCATGCCACTCAAAGTTGCCAGACAGAGAATCCACCGACCACGAGAGGTGGCAGCACGAAGATGAGCGATGCGGTGCGTTCCTCTCGGTGGCACGGGCTTCGCCCCGAGAGTAATGTCGAAGACTCGCACCGTCGGCGACCTGGTGAGCACGTTGGCATTCATCTGGACCGCAGCGGCGGATTCGATCTTTGCCAAAGTGCAGCGACTATGTAAATGTATTCACGGGACAGGAAACTAGAGGCGCGAGCTATCATGAGCGAACCTGCGGTATTGACGGAAGGATTGACTCGGCGATTTGGCGAATTGGTTGCGGTGGAGCAAGTGAACCTGGCCGTCGATCCCGGGCAATTTTTCGGATTCCTGGGACCGAACGGGGCGGGCAAGTCCACCACGATCAAGATGCTCACGGGATTGCTCGCGCCCACGGCCGGCCGCATCCGCATCCTGGGCCTCGATCTGGTGGAAAATCCCGTGGAAGTGAAGCGCCAGATCGGCGTGGTCCCCGAAGGATTGGCGCTTTTCGGCCGGCTGACGGGAGCGGAATTCTTGAATTTCGCCGGGCGAATGTACGGGCTGGATCGCGATACGGCCGCGCGGCGAGCCTCCGAATTGCTCGAATTCATGCAACTTGCCGACCGGCCGAAAACGATGATCACCGATTATTCACACGGCATGCAAAAGAAGCTGGCCATGGCCGCCGCCGTCATCCACGGCCCCAAGATTTTATTTCTCGATGAGCCGTTCGAGGGCGTGGACGCGATTGCCGCGGGCACGTTGAAGGCGATGCTCCAGCGAATGATCGCCCGGGGCGCCACCATTTTCCTTACTTCCCACGTCCTGGAAATCGTCGAGCGGCTCTGCAGCCACGTGGCCATCATTCACAAGGGCCGCCTGGTGGCGCAGGGCTCGATTGAAGAGTTGCGCGCCGGCGTGGAGTCCCGGCTGGCCGGCGGCGAACACGGCATCACCGCAGCACCGGGAGAGAAGCTTACGCTCGAGCAAATTTTTCTGGATATCGTGGGCGGGGATCGCACGGCCGCTGCCCAGGAGCTTTCATGGCTGGGCTAGAAGCGCAGCTCGGCACATTCACGCAATTGGGGCTGATCGGCCAACTGCGCTGGCAGCTCTTTCGCAATTCGCTGAAAACTTTACGTGGACGCCTGGAACTGGTCTCCAAGATTTTGGCCACATTGATGCTTACCGGAATGGTGGCGGCCATCGCCATCGGGTCTGGAGTGGGCGGCTTTTATGCGGTGCGCAGCGGAAAATACTGGCTGCTCACTGTTGTGCTGTGGGTGATTGCCTTTGTCTGGCAGGCCTACCCGGTCCTGGTGGCCGCTTCCACGGTTCAATTCGATTCCCGGAACCTGCTCCGATTTCCCCTGCGATTTTCCTCCTTCGCGCTGGTGAGCCTGGCCTACGGATTGTTCGATCCAGCGGCCGTGGCAGGATTGATCTGGCTCAGCACATTTTCGCTGGGAATATTCCTCGCCCGTCCGGCCCTGCTCCTTGGCACGATCCCGATCCTCGTCCTGTTCGCGCTGATGAATCTGGTGCTGGGGAGAATGGTGTTTGCGTGGATCGAGCGATGGCTGGCGCGGCGGCGCACGCGCGAGATCATCGGCGCCATTTTTTTTCTGGCGATCCTGGGAATGCAATTTATCGGACCGGCGATCCAACACTGGAGCGGCCATGGCCGGGCGCCGAATTTTTCCAAGATCGAGCAGATCCAGCGGGCGTTTCCGCCAGGAGCGGCGGCGCAAGCCCTTTCCGACGCCGCGCGCAACCAGTGGCCGCAAGCCGGACTGTGGAGCGTTTTCGTATTGGCATATTGCGCAGTCTTCGCGGGATTGCTGTCGGTTCGCCTGCGCGCGCAGTACCGCGGCGAAGACCTGGGCGAAAGCCAGGCGCCCGTCGCGTTGTCCGTGGTTCGACCGGTAGCTCCGGGCTGGCAATTGCCGGGATCGTCTTCGCCGGTCAGCGCCATGTTCGAAAAGGAAATTCGCTACCTAGTTCGAAGCGGGCCGGCGCTGTTCAATCTGGCCACGCCTTTGGTTCTGCTGGCCTTCTTCGGGATCTCATCGAACCGGGCGGGAAAGCATTTCAGCCCACTGGGCCAGTCATCCGATTTTCTGTTTCCCATAGCGGCCGGCTATGCGTTTCTGGTGCAGGCCAACACCGTCTACAACTGCTTCGCCTTCGACGGAAACGGAATCGATTTTCTGTTCGTGAGTCCCGTCCGGTTCCGGGAAGTTTTTGCCGCGAAGAATCTTTTTATGACCTTCGTGACGCTGCTCGAAACTTTCCTGGTTTGGCTGGTGGTGACGGTTCTGGCGGGGCCGCCCAGCGGGATGGTGGTGCTGGCGATGCTGGCGGCGCTGGCGTACGCCTCGTTGGTAAATTTTTCAGTGGGCAATTATGCTTCGGTGCGTTTTCCCAAGAGGCTGGAGTTCGCCATGTTCCGCCGACAGCGCGTTTCCGGAATCATGCTGCTGATCAGTCTGCTTGCGCAGGCCTTCATTCTGGGCAGTTGCGCCGGTGTCTTCCTGCTCGGACGATGGAAAGGGATGATCTGGCTGAGCGTGCTGATCTATTTTGTCCTGGCGGCCGCTGCGTGGCCCGTGTATCAGTGGGCACTGGGCCGCAGCGACCAACTCGCACTCGATCAGCGCGAGGTTCTCTCCGCAGCGCTCTCCCGCCGCGAATGAATTCTTGCCGCAGCTTGGCTGCGCCCGGATGGAACTTCCGGGTTGCGCCGCGTGTGCGCCTGCGCTAAATTCGCCGCGCGGGTTGTTCGCGCCTATCCTCGCCCAGCTCGGATTCATACGCGCGCTAAGACTATCTTCGAAAGGAATCTTCGATGAAACTAAGTCTCCATTCAATTTCTTCGTTCCTGATTGCTGTCGCGTTACTCAGCGGCGCAGCCGCGGCGCAGAAGTCTTCCAAGACTTTAAGCGTGCCCGGCACGCTCGATGACGATCTAAGAGAATACGTCGCGATTCCTGCGCTCCCCGGCTACGAGCAGCAGCTTGCCGCGAAAATCCGCGCCGAACTTGCCCGCTTTTCGCCGGAGACCGACAACCTTGGCAACGTCTTCTTCACGATTGGCAGCGGCTCTCCGCACAAGCTGATCGTGGCCCCCATCGACGAGCCCGGCTATGTGGTCAGCGGCATCACCGAGGATGGTTACCTGCGCGTGCAGCGTCTGCCGCAAACGGCGCCCAATGGAGTGTTTGACGATCTCTATTCCGCGCAACCCGTCCGCATTCGCACCAGCTCCGGCAAGTTTGTAGACGGCGTATTCGCGGGCCTTTCGGTCCACCTGCAGCCCGGACGGCAGCATCCTCCCAGCACCAGCGATCTCGATGATTTGTACGTTGATATCGGCGCTAGTTCCGCGGCCGAAGTTCGCAAGGCTGGTGTGGACGTCCTTGATCCGCTCATGCTGGACCGCACGCTATACCATTTGGGTGGCAACAGGATGACTGCGCCTGCCGTAGGAGACCGCTTCGGGGCCGCCGCGTTGATGGACCTGGCGCGGAAACTGGATTCCTCGAAGGTGAAAGGCACGGTGACGATCGCCTTCGTCACCCAGCAATGGTCCGGCGCGCGCGGCCTGCAGCGGCTGCTCACCAAAATGAAGGCGGACGAATTGATTTACGTTGGGCGCTTGCAGCCCAGCGGGCCAATCGCCAACACTCAGGGCCTGCGTCGCGCTCCCCGGAGTGACCCCGGCGCGGGCGTTCTGATCGGATTGACGGGCGTGGGCGAAAGCGTGGGCGGCTTTGCGGGTGAACTCAAAGATCTCGCAGAAAAAAACAAGATTGCCTACGCCATTGATTATGCCGCGCCGCTTCTGCCCACCGCTGGCTACGCCCCGCCTCCGCAATTGCCCGAGCGTTCGATCCATCTCGGAGTGGCAGTCGCCTGGCCTGCCACTCCCGCCGAAATGATTTCATCCGCCGACCTCAACCAGTTGGGAGCCCTGCTCCAAGTCTATACGCAGGGCCCACCTCCGCCAGGCGGCGTTGGAAGCGGTTCGGGAGGGTCAGCCAGCGGTGGGGATGGACGCGGGATGGGCGTCAACCCGCCGGCGAGCTCTTTCCTCAAGCCCCTGGTGGAAACCTACGGCGTCAGCGGGCACGAAAAACCAGTGCTCGATGAAGTGAAGCGCCTGCTGCCTCCGTGGGCCAAGCCGGAAACCGACGCCGCCGGCAACCTGGTGCTGCACGTGGCCAAAGCGCCCGCTGGTTCAAAAGCGCCGCGAATTCTGGTGGTGGCGCACATGGATGAAATTGGATTCGAAGTTCGGAGCATCGCGGCGGACGGGCGGCTCGTAGCGGAATCGCGCGGTGGTGGAACCCTGGAATTTTTTGCCGGGCATGCCGCCCTGGTGCACACGGCGAGCGGCGACAAGCCGGCACTGATCGAACTTCCGAAGGGTTGGGACACGGCGGATTTCAAGTGGCCGCGGGGACGTGATGTTGGAGTACGCGTGGACGTGGGCGCGCGCTCGGCGAAGGAAGTGGACGCGCTCGGCATCAAGGTTGGAGACTCCATCACGATCCCGAAAAAATATCGCCAACTGGTTGCCACGCGCGCCAACGGCCGCAGCTTCGATGATCGAGTCGGCTGTGCCGCTCTGATCTCGGCGGCCTGGGCGCTCGGACCGGGCCTGAAGGATCGCAACGTCACCTTTATGTGGTCGACCGGCGAGGAACTGGGCTTGCTCGGCGCGGCGGCCGCGGCCAAGCGTCTGGCCGAGGCGGATGATGTGCCGGAATTCGTCTTCGCGATCGACACGTTCGTCAGTTCGGATTCTCCGCTTGAATCGAAGCGTTTTGCGGATGCCGAGATCGGCAAAGGCTTCGTAATTCGCGCGGCAGACAATTCGAATATCGTGCCGCCGGAGTTGGTGGAAAAACTGATCAAGCTCGCGCGCGCAAACCAGATCCCGGTGCAATATGGCGTAACGGGCGGCGGCAACGACGGCTCGGCATTCCTGCGCTACGGCTCGATTGACGTGGCCATGGGGTGGCCGCTGCGGTATTCGCATTCTCCAGGCGAAGTGGTGGACACACGCGACGTGGACGCGCTCGGGCGAATCGTGGCGGCAGTCTCGCGAAGTTGGTAACGGTTTTTCCCGCCTTGGGGCGATGGCAAAGGCGCTGCTGGGGCAATTCCCGCGGAACTGCCGCCACGAACTTGAAATCCGCGGCATTCTGTGTTCATCTTTGGCCGGGTTGTGAGGGTTTTTGCCCCAGCGAATGGGATCGACTGATCCTCTCGGAGGGGGTTCCGCCACCCACGCCATGGAGGTATTCATCCATGTTGAAAAATCTCCAGCTTTATCTGATTAAGCCCACACAGTATGACGATGACGGCTACGTGGTCCGGCATTGGCGAGGCGTCCTGCCGAGCAACACACTGGCTTGTCTCGCGGGGTTAACCGAAGACGCCATCTCGAAAAAAGTGCTGGGCGAATCCGTGCGCGTGAAAGTCCACTTGATTGATGAAAATGTGGACAAGGTTCCCGTCAAGCGAATCTGCCGGTCGCAACGGGGCGATGGCACGAAAACGATCGTTTGCCTGGTCGGCGTTCAGACCAACCAGTTTCCCCGCGCCATCGATCTGGCGCGCGAGTTCCGGCGCTCGGACATCACCGTGCTGATTGGCGGATTTCATGTCAGCGGCTATCTCGCCCTGCTCGATACGATTCCGGCTGACATCCAGCAATTGATGGACGACGGCGTCACGGTTGTGAAGGGAGAGGTGGAAGAGGCCTGGGAGCAGCTCCTGCGGGATGCGGTGGAGGGCCGGTTAAAGCCGCTCTATGACTTCCTGAACAACAAGCCGGACCTCTATGAAAAGCCCATCCCGCTGATCCACCGGAAGTACCTGCGAAAATTTGTGGCCTCGAACCACTTTGGCACGCTCGATTGCGGCCGGGGCTGCCCGTTCGAGTGCTCTTTCTGCACCATTATCAATGTTCAGGGGCGCAAGATGCGCTACCGTTCGGCGGAGCGGATCGCCGAAGCCGTGCGGGAAAACTATCACGCCTACGGCATCAGTTTTTATTTCTTTACGGACGACAATTTCGCCCGCAACAAGAATTGGGAAGCGATCTTTGACGCACTGATCCCCCTGAAGGAAACCGAGAAGATTCCACTGAGGTTCATGATGCAGGTGGACGTGCTTTCCTGGAAAATCAAGAACTTCGTGGCGAAAGCGCGCCAGGCAGGCTGCATCAATGTGTTCATCGGGATGGAAAGCGTCAATACCGATAATCTGAAGGCCGCGGGCAAAACTCAGAATCACGTGGACGAATACCGCCAGTTGATCGAGACCTACCAGAACGCGGAGATTTCCACACACGTCGGTTACATCATCGGGTTCCCCAATGACACGGTGGATTCGGTGCGCCGCGACGTGCAATATCTGATGAAGGAAGTGCGCCCGGACCACGCCTCTTTTTTCATGTTGATGCCACTGCCCGGTTCGCAGGATCATCTGGAGATGTTCCGACGCGGCGAATGGATGGACCCGGACTACAACCTGTATGATTCGAACCACGAGGTCACCAGGCACCCTCAAATGAAAGATGGCGCCTGGCAAGCGGTCTATCGCGAGGCCTGGGAAACCTTCTACAGCTTCGAGAACATGAAGGCGGTGATCGAGCGAACTCCGGCTTGCAACTACTGGAACAATTTTATCCGTTTTGCCTGGTACAAAAACTCGGTGATCACGGAAGGACGGCATCCAATGATGTGCGGGTTCTTCCGGCTGAAGGGGCGGAAAAACCGGCGGCCGGGTTTTCCGATCGTTCCGCGCTGGGAATATTTCCGCACTCGCACGCGAGAAATCCGCGCCCATCTGGGCGGCATGTTCCGGATCCTGCTGGAGATGGAAGAGCTTTGGCTGCAGACGCGCCACTCCAGCCCTGCCGAACAGTGCATTGTGGACGAATTGACCAAAATTCGCGCTGCGGCGCGCAACCAACTGCGTCTGGCCGATCTGCAATTGGCCCATCTGCGCGCCAAGGTGAAATTTCCATCTCTCCAGGTGCCCTCGAAATTCCAGCTCTACTGGTCCAAATGGTACCCAGCCTTCGCTTCCAGCAAGGTCTACACGCGCGCCGATCTGGATTCGTTTTGGCGTACTGTCAGCCAGCATTGGAAGGAGCGGCGTTGGTTCCGCATTCTGCCGCATCGCCTGGCGATCAATACGCTCCGGGATGTCCAGCTATCGCTGCTCTTCTTCTTCCATCTGGCGAAGGCTCGCTAGAGATCCGGCCAGGCTCGGGAGCCCGGACGGCGCCCGCACCCCCTGCCGGTTGATCTTGCCTACCGTTCGCCGCGCTGGCGCTCTGCTATAATCACGCGCCATGTCCGGGCCAGGGTTCAAGACTCCACGGTATATCGCGATCGAAGGACCTATTCGCGTGGGGAAATCCACGCTTGCGAAGGTTTTGGCGGAGCGCCTGCACGCGCGGCGCATCCTCGATTGCGATGACAACCCCTTCCTCCAGGATTTCTACGACGAGAAGCGCGGCGCCGCGTTCCGCGCGCAAATGTACTTTTTGCTCGAGCGATACAAGCGGCTCGCCGATCTGCAAATTGATGCTAGCTCCGGCGTGGTGGTGAGCGATTTCCTTTTCGAGAAGGACAAGGTATTCGCCTACATCAACCTGGATAATGAGGAATTGAAGCTTTACGAGCGCTACTTCGAGATGCTGGCTGCCTCGTTGCCGGCGCCGGACCTGGTGATCTACCTGCAAGCCAAACCGGAAGTGTTGCGAAAGCGAGTCTCAAAAAAGGGAGCGGCTGCCGAGAAGCAAATATCGCCCGATTATCTGGAAGCCGTCGCCGGCGGATACGAACATTTCTTTTTCCGCTACTCCGCGTCCAATTTGCTGGTTGTGGATACCTCGGAAATTGATTTCGTGGAGCGCAATCAGGACTTGCAGGAATTGCTGCGAAGGCTGGACCAGCCGGTGAAGGGCACCCAGTATTTCCTCCCGCTCGGCCCCGGCTGATTTGGCGCCGCCGCCTCGCTGTCTTCGTTGCGCCATTATCTAGAACGGAACGCGGCGCTACGATTGAGCGCAGTTGATCTAAAATTATGCTTATGCCGCACAAGGCAATTGAAATCGACGGGCTGACCAAGGACTACTACACCGGATTTTGGCGGAAGCGTCCGCACCGAGCTTTGGATGGGCTGACGCTCCAGGTGGAAAACGGCGAAGTGTTCGGCTTTCTGGGCCCGAACGGCGCCGGCAAATCCACCACGCTCAAACTTTTGATGGGGCTGATGTTTCCCACGGCCGGCACGGCGCGGATTCTGGGGCGTTCCATCGAAGATGTGGGCATGCACAAGCAGATCGGATATTTGCCCGAGCAGCCGTATTTTTACGATTACCTGACGGGGCGCGAACTGCTCGACTATTTCGCGCGCTTTTTCGGATATGGGCCAAGCGAGCGGCGCGAGCGGGTGGACCGCTTCCTCGAGCGAGTGGGGCTCAGCGCGGCCGCCAACATTCAACTCCGCAAATATTCGAAGGGCATGTTGCAGCGCGTGGGAATTGCGCAAGCGATTCTTCACGACCCGCAAGTGGTGTTTCTGGATGAGCCGATGTCGGGCCTCGACCCGGTGGGCCGGCGCGAAGTGCGCGACATCATCCTGGACATGCGGAAGCACGGACGCACGGTTCTTTTCTCCACGCACATTCTCTCCGACGCGGAAATGCTGTGCGATCGCGTAGGCGTGCTGCTCTCGGGAAAACTGCAAGGCGTGGGATCGCCGAGCGAAATTCTCGACGTCCGAGTGCAAGGAATGGAAATCTTGTTCGAGTTGCCGCCGGGCCGCGCGCTGCCTCCGGATCTGGCGGAGCAAACCACACAGACGGGCAGCCGGTTGCGCGTCGAAGTGCCGGAAGAAGAGCTGTATGCGGCGCTCGAGCGGCTGCACCTGCGCCAGGCGCGGATTCTTTCGGTGACGCCGATCAAGGCGACGCTGGAGGATTACTTCTTCCAATTGGTTGGCCGGGAGAACGGGGAGCATCACGCGGTAGAGATTTCCAAGGAATAGCCATGCACACCTGGGTGGTAGCCATCAACACGTTTCGAGAAGCGGTGCGCGATCGCGTCTTGTACAACTTGATTTTCTTTTCGTTGCTGATGATGGGCGCCGCGGTGCTGGTCGGCGGAATTTCCATCGGCATCGAACACCTGGTGATCGTCAACCTCGGCCTGACGGCCATCTCGATTTTTGGCATCGTGATGGCCGTGTTCATCGGCGTGGGCCTGGTGTACAAGGAAATCGACAAACGAACGTTGTACGCGCTGCTGGCCCGGCCGATCCGGCGCTGGGAATTTCTGACGGGAAAGTACGCCGGTTTGCTGCTGACGCTGGCGGTGAATACGGCGCTGATGACGGTGGGCCTGGCGATGGCGCTGCTCTATGTGAGCCACGGATTTCTTCGTGCGGATTTCTCGATCCTGGTGGCCATCTATTTTATTTTGCTCGAATTGGCGCTGATCACCGCGCTGGCGCTGCTGTTCTCCTGTTTTTGTTCGCCGATGATTTCAACGATTCTTACCATCGGCCTCTATATCGCCGGAGTGTTTTCCTCGGACATCCGGTCCTTCGGAGCGCTGACGGGCAGTTCGCTGGCTGGCGGCATCACCTCGGCTCTTTATTATGTGCTGCCGAATTTTCACAACTTCAATGTGATTGCCGCGGCAGCGCATGGCGAGGCCATTCCTGCCGCGCTGATCGTTCAAAATACGCTCTACGCCATGGCCTACATCGCCCTGGTGTTGTTTCCAGCGGCGGCAATTTTCTCGCATCGCGATTTGAAGTGAAATGGAGCGCCACCGACCAAGCCGGGAAACCTGGGCCGCCGTTTTCGCGGCGCCCTTTCTGCTGGCCGCGCTCTATCCTTTGCAGAAACACATCGACGAGCGAACGCGTTCCTTGCAGCAGCAGAAGGAAGAACTGGTTCTGAATTCCGGCAAGCTGCTCGAGAAGCTGAGCCTGGGTTACGGCTCGCTCTTGGCCGATATTTATTGGACTCGCGCGGTGCAGTATTACGGCGAACGCGTGGGGCTCAAAGGCGCGCAATTCGACCTGCTCGCGCCGTTGCTCGAAATCTCCACAACGCTCGATCCGCATTTGCTGGTCGCCTACCGGTTCGGGGCCATTTTTCTGGCCGAACCTCCCGCCGTCGGGGCCGGGCGCCCGGATCTTGCGGCTGCCCTGGTGCGCAAGGGAATCGCCGCCAATCCGGATGAATGGTCCATGTGGGCCCAACTCGGATTTCTCAACTACTGGTATTTGAAGGATTACGGGAAAGCTGCCGCCGCCTATATTGAAGGGAGCAAACATCGGAATGCGCTGCCGTGGATGAAGGGCATGGCAGCGAAGATCGAGGAAGAGGGCGGATCGCGGCAGGCATCGCGATTCTTGTGGTCGCAAATTTACGAAACGTCGCAAGCGCCCGAACTCCGCAGGAACGCAAAAGAGCACTTGCAGGCCCTGGCCGCGGAAGAAGACGCCGAACATCTTGAAAAACTGGCGGCTGAATATCACGATCGCTTCGGCCACTATCCATCCTCCGAACGCGACTTGGTGGCCGCCGGAATCATTCCGGGCGAGCCGCTCGACCCGGCCGGATTTCCCTACCGGTTCGAAGCCGGCGGTAAAGTCCGCCTCGATCCCCGCAGTCCGATTCGTTCGGAAGTTCTGCAACCCGCCATTCATCGCTAATTTTCAATTCGCAAAGACGTATAATCCCAATCCTTGCTTGTGAGGGCGCATGCGAAGCGATTCCGCGCGGCCTAATTTCTTTCTGAAGAGAGCATGATGACTACCCGATTGCGAAGCGGCTTCGTTCCGAAAAGGTGGGCAGGTCTCGCCGTAGCATTCCTTCTCTTGCTCGCCGCTCGAACCATCAGCATCGCGCAGAGCCCCGCGCTGGCGGCCACGGATATTGTGGAGAAGGGGCGGTTCCGCCTGCACAAATTCGAACAAGCCATCGGCGAGGAAACTTACGAGATCATTCGAAAAGGCGATTCCCTCGAAGTGAAATCGAAGTTTTCGTTTACCGACCGCGGAACGCCGGTGCCGCTCTCCGCGACTCTTCGTGCCAAGCCGGATTTGACTCCGGAATCATTTGAAATCGAGGGGAGCACCTCGCGAAGTTCACAGATTCATTCGGCGGTGGAGATCGATGCGGACAAGGCGCGCGTACGGGAGGGGAAGGAATGGAAAGACGAGCCGCGCCCCGAACAATTTTTTACGATTGCCGGTTACGCTCCGGTTTCCGTGCAGATGCTGCTGGTTCGATACTGGGCCACACACGGCTCGCCCGCGAAACTGAAGACCCTGCCGCAAGGGGAAGTGGCGATCGAGTTGCGCGGCCGCGACGAAATTGAGATCGGTGGAAAGAAAATTTCGCTCGATCGCTACAGCATTGCCGGCGTGATCTGGGGCCGGGAGACGCTGTGGTTCGATTCCACAAAACAATTGATCGCGGCGATTACCGAGGACGCGGAGTTCGACCATTTTGAGGCTGTCCGGGAAGACTACGAGCCCGCGCTCGCAACCTTTGTCGCCAAGGCGGCGCAAGACGGCATGGCCGAGCTTGCCGATCTCGCCAGGAAATTCGAGGACAACAAGAGCGGGCTTCTGGCAGTGGTGGGCGCCACCTTGATTGACGGGACCGGCCGGGGAGCGATTCCGGATTCAGTAGTGGTGATCGATAAGGGCCGAATCCAGCAGGTGGGAACCCGGACGCAGGTGAAGATTCCCAAGAATGCCACCTTAATTGATGCGCACGGCAAGACGCTTCTGCCGGGACTTTGGGACATGCATGCGCACTACGAACAGGTGGAGTGGGGGCCGATCTATCTGGCAGCGGGCGTGACCACGGCGCGCGATGTCGGCAATGAGTTCGAGTACATCACCGCGGTGCGCAATGCACTTCGCGACGGGCACGGAATCGGGCCGCAATTGCTGTTGGCCGGAATCGTGGATGGCGACGGGCCAATGGCAATCGGCGTCACGCGCGTCAATTCGCCGGAGCAGGCTCGACTGTGGGTGGGCCGCTACCACGATGCCGGCTTTCAGCAGATAAAGATTTACAGCTCGATGAAGCTGGAAAACCTGGCGGCGGTGGCCACGGAAGCGCATCGCCTGGGCATGACGGTGACCGGCCACGTGCCCCTAGGTATGAATTTGATCCAGGCCGTGGAAGCGGGCATGGACCAGGTGAACCACATTCAATATATCGGCGACGTGGTGCGCAAACAATTGCCGGAAAATTCAAACCGGCTGCAGCGATTGGAGGCCCTGGCAAATGCCAACCTGAATTCTCCCGAGGCCCAGAAGACGATCGAATTCCTGAAGCAGCACGGCACGGTGGTGGATCCCACGCTCGCGCTGATGGAAATGCTGTTCACGGTGGGGCCGGACAGGCCGGTAACGAGTTTCGAACCGGGCGTGGAAAAGGCGCCGCCCGAATTAAGAGAACAACTCGTGAGCGGCGGGCCGGGGGGAATGATGCTTCCTGTGCTTCGCAATGTTTTCGCGAAGTACGTCCAAATTGTAGGGGCATTGCATCGGGCGGGCATTCCCATTATCGCCGGCACGGATCAATCCGTGCCCGGCCACAGCCTGCACCGGGAAATCGAGCTTTACGTGCAGGCGGGATTTACGCCGATGGAAGCAATTCAGGCGGCCACGATCGTTCCGGCGCGGGTGATGAAAGTGGACAAGGAAGTAGGCACGATCGAGGCGGGAAAGCGCGCGGATTTGATTTTGACTCGGGCGAATCCTCTCGAAAACATACGGAATATTCGCACGGTGGAATTGGTGATTGCGAACGGCACGCTATACGATTGCGCGCAACTGTGGCACAGCGTGGGCTTCCAGCCGTAGCAACATTACAAAACGATTCCTCGTCGTTTCGGCCCCACCCACATGGACTCCGCCAGGGTCAGCCTCTCTTACCAGCAGTGGCGTACTGCTGACAAATCTTCTCTTGCCGGGGACTTGGCCCGGGACTATGCTTCGGCCGAAAACCAGCTTTTTACGGGGGAATTTCATGGATCAATGGACTCGACGCCGGTTCTTTCTGACCACTCTGGCGGGTGGCATGGCCGCGAGCGCGCGGAATTTACTGGGAGCCGCCATTCCGGGCAATGACTCGGCATCACAGACAGGAGCGACTGCTTCGGGACCAGGAAAGCGGCCGACGATTATTTCGGCCGCCAATGGCTTGCCTCATCTGGACGCGGGCATGGATGTGCTGCGCAAAGGCGGCGACACGCTCGACGCGGTTCTCGCAGTGGTGACCAAAGTCGAGGACGATCCGAACGACGATTCGGTGGGTTATGGCGGCCTGCCGAACGAAGACGGCGAAGTGGAACTGGATGCTTGTGTGATGCACGGCCCGACCAGGCGCGCCGGCGCTGTGGGGTCGCTTCGCAAGATGAAAAATCCCAGCCTGGTAGCACGCGCGGTGATGGAACGAACCGACCACGTGATGATCGTCGGGCAAGGCGCGCTGAAATTTGCCGAAGATGAAGGATTCGAGCCGATGAATTTGTTGACCGAGCGTTCGCGGCTGGCCTGGCTGGCCTGGAAAGCATCCACCTCAGCAAACTGGGGACCGGGGCTTGCCAGCCCGCAATGGAAGGAGCGGACGGCGTCTCTTTTCGACACGCCCCAGAAACTGGCGTGGCGCGAACATATCTACGACGTGGTAGAGCAACCGCCGACGGGAACGATCAATTGCCTGGCCGTGAACGAGAAGGGCGAAATGTCCGGCGTGACCACTACCTCGGGACTGGCCTGGAAGATTGCGGGGCGGGTCGGTGATTCCCCAATCATCGGGGCGGGACTTTTTCTGGACGGTGATGTGGGCGGCGGCGGCTCGACCGGACGGGGCGAGGAAAACATCAAGATTTCGGGAGGGCACACGATTGTGGAGATGATGCGCCAGGGCAAATCTCCGACGGAAGCGTGCCAGGAAGCAGTTCGCCGCGTGATGCGGAATTACAACAACGATATGACCCGTCTGAAGAAATTTCATCTGGATTTCTACGCGCTGAATAAAGATGGCGTCCACGGTTCCGCCACGCTCTGGGAATACCGGGAGAATGGGCATCGCGTCAGCTACGCCGTCCACGATGGCAGCGGAGCAAGATTGCTTCCGTGCACGGCGATGTTCCAGGGAAAACCTACCGATCGCTAGAACTCATCTCATAAATAGTCGAAAAGGATATTCAACCTGGCTTCAGGGGCTAAAGCCCAACTTTTGGGGGCTTTCTAATGTCGGAGCTGAAGCTCCGACTACCTAAAAGCCATTTATGAGACAGGATCTAGTCTTGAATTTGATTTTGTTTGGAACCGCGATACACATGAGCATGCGGTAGTGACTCATTTTGAATCGAGCAAGCCAGCAATATCCGAAATATCCCAAACGTGATCCGTGACGCCTGCCGCCATTGCCGGGGTAACGCGAAGCGTTTGGTGAATCCGGCAGAAATTATAGTGCATGTAATGGAGCGCGATCGCCGCAATGTGATTATCAACCTTCTTGGAGAAGGCATTCGTCAGCCGCGTAAACCGGCGCATTTTCATCCGCATGGTGAGGTTCTGCCGTTCGACATGGCTCGTTGAGATGTGGGCGGGATTCGGGCGTCCCATGATTCCTACTGTTTGGCAGCCGATGCACTCCGCAGGGCTATAGCGCGTTTCTGCTTCTGAATCATTCCCATATATCTTAACCAGCATTGCGTAGTCCACATCGCCACCAAACGCATTCTCGACAGCATTTAGATAGACGCGGTGCCCGTCTGTGGTGAGCTGTACGCGATGCGCGAGCCGTCCTGCCAGATCATCCATGAACGCCTGAGCCGTCTGCGCTCCGCGACTGCCTACCATGAATGATGGCACTAGTTTTGTATCGGGGTCAATCGCTACCCACGTCCAAACATCGCCCCAACCTTCGGCCTTCTTTTCTTCGCTGGCATTCTTTTCCTTCGCGCCGACAAAGCTCCAAATCTCGTCGCATTGAATCCGCTTGCATGGAAGGCTGCGAAGGGCCTTGTCTTGATACGCAGCGCAGGCTTCGCCGATCTGCGGTAGGAGCTTGAGCACAGTGTTAAAAGCCACATCGCACATGCGAGCGGTGGCGCGAAGTGAGTTTCCCTCTACAAGGGCTGAGATGATCTTGGTTCGCTGTTCTTTGTTTAGGCGATTCATAATGTAATCATTATGCTTGAGCGGCTCATGCTTGTCAAGGAATATTCAGAATATTTTGAACGTTTAGGGACGTATTGGGATGGGCCCAATATCGTTCATGATCGAGTTGCGTTAACCTCAACGGGTATGTTATAAGTGGATTGAAGATGGGCCTCAAGCCTTTGATATACAAGAGGCCCATCCGTAACGGAAGGAAGGTGATGGCCTTTATGAGAAGCCTAGTGCCCTAAGGAGCGGTTGCAGCCGCTACAGGGCACGTCAGGAGCCGGGAAACCGGACTTCTAGCGATACCTGAGGGGTAGGCCAAGCTGCCCCTCAGGTAATCACCCTTTCGTATTTATACCACAGCATTTGAAAGTTGGAGGAGGAATTTCGATGTCAGAGACTATTGATTACCGGGCCGTTCTAGATGACCTGAAAACCCGTAGGGCCGCATTGGATCAGGCTATCGCAGCCGTGGAGGCGATCTTGGGCGAGTCCCCCACTGCTTCCGTCCCCCTGAATGTGAGGACGTCCAATCGAAGTGCCGCCATCCAGCACGACACATTTGTAGGTCTCAACATTCTGGATGCCACTGTAAGGTATTTGGAAATAGTAGGGCGCCCGGCTCGATCAACAGAAGAAATCGCTGGCGCTTTGACCAGCGGTGGAATAAGCGCGACCCAGGGTAGCGTAGCGACAATCCTGAGTCGCTCTCACAACAGTCCTAACGGAACCGTAAGGCGTGCGGGAAGGGGAACGTGGGGACTTCCTGAATGGTATGCGGCTGGTGCACGTAGGACTAACCGCGAGGAAGGGGCATAATCATGGTACGAACTCCAGCCGAACGACTTGAAGAGCTAAAAGGTCTCTTTGACGGGGATACACACGTATACATTGATTGGGCCAATGTACGGAGTTGCTGTAGCCGTCTAGGTTGGAGTATTGATCTGCGCAAGTGGAAATCGCCACTGATATGCGCCTCGACCACGCCCTAAAGAAAGCACAGACATATTGCCTGTGGAGTGGAGACAGCGATTTTGCGCACCCTATTTTGAAATTACTCGAAGACGGCAGAAAGGTCATAGTAATTTCGAAGGGAATCGCAACTGAACTGAACGACCTGAAAGGGGATGGTATGATTTATTTTGATCTACGAAAACTGAGGGACGTTATATGTCGCTAGAAAAGCAAAGGGGACTCCGGTAAGGGAGCCCCCCAGCAAAGAAAGTTTGGTCTTACGACCAACGGGAGAATAGCCTACCCCCTAGCCTATGTCAATGGCGAACGTTAGGCGAAGCTTCATGGCTGGCAACTTTCTTCCATCTTGATTTCGCAGCCTTCTTAGCTATTTGCTTTCTTCGACTTGCAGATAGTTTCTTAGCTCTAGCTGGTCCTCCGCTGAGACCCCCTTTTCTCCCAATCTTTGCTAGGTATTCTGACACTGAGGTTGGCGGTTCCTCGGTGGAAAGTCTTACAATCTCAGCCCCTAATTGATTAGCATCGCTTGGAAGCTTCTTGCTTGAGCGCCTCATGCACCAATTATGGCAGTTTTCTACGACCTGTCGAGGCTAAAATCAAAATGAGTCACTACCGAGCATGCCGGGGACTATTCATCCGGATTAATCTGTGGTCAGCTAGGAACTTCATGGACCGGGCAAACATTGTGATTGTAGGCGGAGGCGTGGTGGGCTGCGCGATTGCGAGCATGGCCGCCGAACGCTGGGGAGACGTGTTTCTGCTCGAACAGATGCCGCGAGTGGGAATGGGCGCGAGTTCGCGCAACAGCGGCGTGATTCATTCGGGGCTCTACTATCAGCCCGGATCGCTGAAAGCGCGGCTGTGCGTGCGCGGGAATCCGATGACGTATGAATTTTGCGCCGCGCACGGCGTTGCGCACCGGAACACGGGTAAGCTGGTTGTGGCGGCAACACCGGAAGAAGAGTCCGAGCTCGCAAAATTAATCGAGACCGGCAAGACGAATGGGTTGGAAGGGCTGCGAATTGTCGATCGCGCGGCGATCCGCAACCGCGAACCGCATATCGAGGGCCGCGCGGCGATTGAAGTGCCCTCCACCGGGATCGTAGCCAGCGAGGAATTGGTGAAAGCGTGCGCGCGGCTGGCAACCGATCGCGGGGCGAATCTAGTGATGCACGCCAAGGTGGAGCGGCTGGAATTCGCGAATGGAATTGTGCGCGTCAGCAGCACGGCTGGAGAAATTGAAGCACGCTGCCTGGTGAATAGCGCCGGGCTTTACGCGGACGAGGTGGCAGGGATGCTCGGCTCGCCGCTCGCGGTAAATCGCATTTATCCGGTGCGCGGAGAATATTGCGAATTGGTTCGAGCGAAATCTTATCTTGTGAATTCGCTGGTCTACCCCATGCCGGAGCACAGCGGCCTGAGTCTGGGAGTGCATTTGACGAGGACGCTGTGGGATACCGTGCTCATCGGTCCTACGGCAAGCTACGTGGAACGAAAGGACGATTATGAAAGTAATCGCTTGCCCGTCGAGGACTTTGTGCGGATGGCGCGCCCCTTGTTGCCGGAGGTTCAGGCGGCGGACATGGTTCCCGCCTACTCCGGGCTGCGCGCGAAGCTGACTCCACCGGGGCAGAAGGGCCGGGAAGATTTCATCATTACTCGCGATCCGGTATTTCCTTCGGTAGTGCAATTGATTGGAATGGAATCACCGGCGCTGACTTCGGCGTTGGCCATCGCCGAACATGTCGGCGGCTTGATTCAAGAAATTCTGTGAGCCTTCCTCACGATCGCCAATTCTTTTCATAGCAGACGAAATTCCCGGTGTTGCTCCGTCCATTCGTGAAAAATCGCCAGACTTGACTACGCGACGCGGTGTGCGCGGGATTCCTCGCGCCGGATGAGGCCCGGCTCTCGGAATGACGGCGAAGGCCGAGAGTGCGCGCCACCGATCAATGAGTTAAATCAGAAGCAAACACCAGGTGGATGCCGCGCGCTTCCAGCCTGGGCAGTCCCTCCTGCAGAGCGGCCAGGGTGGCAGGATGGGGGTGACCGATGGCAATCGCCCAACCTTGTTTCTCGGCCTGGAGCGCGGCCTTCTCGATTTGCGCGAGGACCGCTTCGCGCGTTTGCGTGTCATCGAGGAAAGTGGTGCGGAAAGCGGCGCGAACGCCGTCACGCAGAGCAGTATCGTAAGCCACGGTTTGCGCGGTCGTCCGGCTATCGATGAAGAAGAGCCCGCGCTGGCGCAGAGCGGGCATCAGCGCGGCCATGAGCTGGGTGTCAGCCGTGGCGCGCGAACCCTGATGATTGTTTACGCCCGCGGCGTGAGGGACCGTTTCGAGCATGTCCGCGAGAATTTTTTCGACTTCATCGGCATTCATGCCCGGCCGCAGCTCCACTTTTTCCACGTTCGCTTCCCCCGCGGACTCCATTGGCAAATGCAGGAGCACCTGATCGCCGCGACGGTAGGCCTCCTCCGCCACCTGGGAAGAAAACGGATGGCGCGGCAGCACCGAGATCGTGAGCGGAAAGGAAAGAGCGAACAGGGCATCGGCTGCCGAGCGATCGTTGCCGAGATCATCCAGAATGATGGCCAGCCGCGGGCCGCCCGAAGCCTGCGCTGGAACTGGCGGACGCGCGGCAACCGGCGTGACGATATGGATGGCGTGCGTGCGCTGGCCGCTCTGAAGATAGTCGAAGCGAATCATGCCGGCGGCGGAAGAAGTCGAGGACCGAGCGAGTCCATGACGGCGCGCCACGCCGTCGAGCACGCGTTCGAGTTCCGTTTTCTGGGCGGGGTCTGACGTCGTGATGTAGATGTGATCGGTGAAAAGCTGGGCCGGCGCTTCACCTTCCGGCACGTTGACCATTTCCGGGCGGACGATGATTTCGGATTTTTGACCGATGACGTGCTGCGCGGCAGCGGCCATCTCATGCGTGATGGCGCGAAGTTCAGCCGATGTTGGGGAGTGCTTGCGGCAGGCGTTTAACGGTGAGAGCAGCGAGATCAGAAGTACAAGCCAAAGGCAGGCAGAGAAGAGCCGGCGTTGGTGTATGGGTATCGAAGCCCGGATTCCGGCCGCCACGCCGGATCAGGCCGCGCGCTTGCGCGCTTCAGCCCGGAATATTTCGAGAGCTTTCTTCAGAGCGGCATGCTTTGGAGCGCCACCCTGAAGAATGTCGATCGCCTTCTTCATCACCGGATCATCAACGGATGGCAACTGGCCCGGCTGAGGAGTGGCCTGATCCTGACTGACCGCGCCGGAATCATCGAGCGCCGGACGAACTTCGACTTGAGGCACGACGCCATCGGCGGGAATGGATTTGCCGGCCGGCGTGAAATAGTTCGCCACCGTGAGGATTAACGCGGCGCCGTCATCGAGCGGGATCACTTTCTGTTCGGAGGCGGTGCCGAAGGTGGTGGTGCCAACCGTTTCGCCGCGCTTATTGTCCGCGAGGGCGGAGGCGAGCACTTCCGCGGGGCCGGCTGTACCGGTCGAGATCAATACGGTCATGGGCTGCTTCCAAAGCAGCTTCGAAGGATCGGCGGAAAAGGCTTGAGAAGAGACGGTCTGGCCGCGCAGCGTGGTGATATTTCCGGAAGGCAGGAAAAGCTGGGCAGTGGAAACGGCCTCCTGCATCTGGCCGCGAGCGCAATCGCGCAGATCGAGAATCAGTTTGTGCGCGCCTTGCTTTTCCATTTGCACGAGCCTTTCGCGAATCTGCGCGGTGATTCCGCGGTCAAATGTGGGAACGCGCAGGTAAGCGACATCGCCATTCAGTTTGTCTTCCAACAGCTTGGGCGCGGGAATTTTCGCGAGGATTAGATCGACTTCCTGCGCTTCGCCGCCGCCGCGATGAATCACGGAAACTTTTACCGCCGTTCCCGGCTCGCCGCTCAGCAGGACTTGCGCCTGGCCGATGGCCATCTGCCGCGTGGTAAACCCGGCGATGGATTCCAGCAAATCGCCGGTGCGAATATTGGCTTTCTGCGCGGGACTATCGGGCATCACCGATATGACGGCGATGTAGCCGAAGCGCTTGGAAAGCTCCAAGCCGGAGCCGCCCTTCGATTCGTTGTCGACTTTGCTTTTGTAGTCGGCGTACTCGCGGGCGCTCAAGTAACTCGATTGCGGGTCCAGGGAATCGAGAAGTCCGTGCAAGGCTCCGGTTTCCACCTGGCGCATGTTGGGGTCTTCCACATAGTCGTGCTGGATATGCTCGAGGACTTCGCTGAACACGGTCAGCGAGCGATAGATCTTGTCGTCGTTGGTCTTGCCGAGCACATAGCCCATCGCCACATAGGCAAAAACCAGAACGGAGAGCGATAGGACAATTTTTTTAGCCAGACGGCTCATGCGTTTTCCCCTTCCGGAAGCTTCGAGGCGCGGCATCTGCCGCGAAATCGTGAACCTGCCTAGAAGTCTGAATTATAACATCGGATCTGTCTTCCTCAGAGAGGTTTGCCTCTGGGTGCGTTCCGGCCCGGCAATGCGGGCTCGGATGGCCGGCGGTCAGGCGCGGCCACCAACTTGGCTTTCCGCAAGTTCGAAGTGCGGCTGGTTCGTTTTCCGAGCTTTTGATTGAGGAAGCGCTGCTTCAAGAAGTCATCTCCCACATTCTTGGACGCCTCCCGCTGCAGAAAGGGTGCTATGGGGTTGTTGAAAATCAGGCCATGCCAAAGCGCTGGGTGCCGCTCGATGTATTGGCTGGGAACTACTTGTGAGCAAAGTGGTGCTGGCTTCGAGAAACGTCAATCGTTTCAATATTATCCAGGGGAGTGGCGGAAGTGAGGTAGGTCTGCGAAATACGATCCTGCCAGGTGAAATGGTCTTCGTCCCACAGGGACCACAAGAAGCCCATCAGCAGCGTGCTGCCGGAGAGGACATAGCCGAAGCTCCGCCAGAGAAGTTGCCGCGTGCCGGGCAAGCTGCCATCCAGGCTGACCACGGAGAGTCCTCGAATTCTCATTCCGGGTGTATCCCCGCTGAAAACAGTGAAGAGCACGAAATATTGGACGTAAAACAGAAAGAAGGTTGCCGCGTAAACGATCCAGTCGAATTTCTCGAAGGAAAGCTGGCCGCCTAGCGACCGGAAAAGCGATAGGAATCCGATGTACGCCAAGGCCACAAATCCCGCGTCCAACAGGCCGGCAAAACGGCGCTGGGTTAGTGCGGCCACGGGCACTTGAGAGGTATCCGGGCGCTGCCGGGAGTCGCCTGCGGCGGAGAAATCGAATTCAGGTTGATCGACACGGATTTCCACTCGGGCGTGTGCACGCGGACGTGACCGCCAGGCAGGCCGCGCGACGGGGCGTGGGGGTTCAGGCAAGGAATCCGGATCCGGCGCTCCAATTTCATCCGAAAACGGCAGCGGAGGCTGCGAGTCGTCGTCAACTGCCCGCCGCCGGCGCGCGCGATACGCATGGAGACGCCGAGCCAGCTCGAGACGCCACTCCGGTTCCGCCGATTCAACCGCGATGGCGGATTCCTGCTCAGCAGACTTTCCCGGCTTCGATTCGGTTCGAGCGTTTGAATCGAACTCGATCGAGCGGGCAGAGCTCTGCTCAGCCGAAGACACAGCCGAAGATTCCTCCCCGAGCGTGAAAGGCGAATCGCAAAGTGAGCACGCGGATGCATTCGCGGAACTCACTGCACCACATTGAGGGCAGATTTGAAGCACCGGTCCGTTTTGCGCTGCGGACGTTCTCGGCGAAAGCCCTTCGCCGAGCGTGCACATCGTAGCAGCGGAGGGCGAGGAGCGAGCAGCAAAGTGGCGCGCGATGTCACGAAATAGATAACCCGCGGGAGGGTAGGAAAACGAAGGCTACGGTTTTTTTCTTTTCAAAAGGTCACCGAGGATGCCGCCAAGGTTTTGCTGGTTGGGCGCCGCCGCATTGTTCCCCAACCCTTTGGTGAGGCCGGCGACATCGGGAACGAAAACCGGGTTGGACGTGGTTCCCTGGATCAGGAAAGGAATTCCGTTGGCGGCCATGTTTGCGGCAATCCCCTGCTTCTGGCCGAGGCCGGCGATGCCTGCAATTCCCGCAATTGTCCCTAGCGGGCTTTGCGAGATGCCGCTCAACTTGGCGAGCATTTTGAAATTCAGTGCATGATTTGAGCTGATCGTGCCGTTGCCCGTAATCGTGCCGATGCCCTCGACGACCAGATTCAAGCTATCCGCGCGGATTCCTTCCGGCGCGACCCGGAGTTGAGAGCTCAAGGTCTGGATGGTGGTATCGGAACCGGAATTTTTTGACAATCCGGTAAGAGCAGCAAGCCCGCCAAGTTTGGACCCCAGGCTGAATCCGGCGAGCTTCGCATTGGAAAGATTGATTGGCCCGGTGGTAACCAGGCGGCTCACCGGCCCGCTGATTGTCAGGTTGGCGGTGAGGGCGCCGGATTGCAGGGAAGCTCCAGAAGGGAGAGTGACCCCTAAGGCCGGGAGCACACCTTCGAGATCGGCGGCGGGCATATTCTGGCCTTCCAGTTTCATTTGAATGGAAGCAACCTCACCCGCTGCATTAAACGTGCCGGTCAGGTGAGCGAATGCCTTTCCCAGATGGACATCACCCTGCTTCAGTGCTCCGGTTTGGGGCTTCATCGCATAGCCGGTTTCAAATTCAACGGTCACGGGAACTCGAGCGGGCGAACCGCCAGGGACCAATTGCAACTTCTTGGCGTTGACCGTGCCTTTGGCGCCGAGACTCTGGCCATCGGAATTGAGCGTGCCGGTGAAATCGATCACGCCGGCGAGCCCGGACGTGGGATCGGCAAATCCGGAGGAGGCGAGATCGAGATCTTTTACATCGAGATTCGCGGCGAACGGAGTTTCCTGCGAGTCGTTCCGGTTGAGCGGACCTGCCTTGCCGTCCAGCTTGATCGCGCCATTGCCGGGAGCCTTGGCGCTGAACGTGAAGGGAAATTGAGAAGTGTAGGAAAGATCGATTGCTTCCATCTTCACTTCGTCATATTCGCGCATTTTTGCGTTCGGGCCGGTGCTGCCCAC
The DNA here is from genome assembly GCA_041490605.1 of Terriglobia bacterium. Taxonomy (GTDB): domain Bacteria; phylum Acidobacteriota; class Terriglobia; order Acidiferrales; family UBA7541; genus JBGPTK01. The sequence goes on from JBGPTK010000007.1 coordinate 28,112, forward strand.
AAAGAGTTTCCCGTTTTCAATCGTCAATCTTTGCACGGTAAGATCCATGCCGCTGTTGCCCGCATCCTTCGCCGGAGGGTCCGCGGACTTCGAATTGGTGGCGCCCAGCGTCGAATAATTCCAGGTTCCCTTCGCGGAGCGCAGCAAGTTCACTTGCGGTTCTTCGATGGTGAAGGCGGTTACGTGCAGTTGCTTCGAAAGAATCAGCGGCATCAATTCGACGCCCACCTTCACGGATTTTGCTTTCAGGAAGGGATCGCGGCTGAAGGCGGGATCATCGGCGATGGAGATGTTGTCCACCACCGCGCCTCCCGAAAAAATCGAGAGGCTGATGTTTCCGATTTCAACTTTCCGGTTCAACGACGTTGCCAGGGACGATTCGATCCTGGGCCGGAACTGATTTCCGTCGATCAAAGAGGGCAAAATAAGAATTCCGATCAAAATGACGACGATGATTCCACCAAGGATCCAAGCCAGTTTTTTCATGATCTTCCTCGCAAGTCGAAGAGGCCATTCCTTTCAAGAATTGCGCAGACCGGGCGGCAGGCTGCCGCTGGGGTCACGCACACTTCGGCCCCCGCGCGAGCGCCCAACCGGAACTTCCTTTTCGTTTTCGGAGTATACACCCCGGATGCGCAATATCGCATCGAGGGTGACTGGAGACGGCGTCCGAATGCTGCGCTTGCGTTGCCTGTATTCCGTGGCGCGTGTTAGGCTCGGTTTTCCTTTTCGATGCGAACCTGCAGCCACGGAAAATTATTAAGCCCCGGCGGGGGAGCCTCCGCGCTCCTTCTGCTGTTGTGCGCAATCGCGCCGGTTTCATGGGCCATCCCGCGTCCCCAGCAACGATTAACCGCCGGACAAGGAATCGTAAAGCTGGAAGCCGGCCAGCAGCGGCAGGTAGGCAAGAAATTCTTCGCCGATGGCAACGTGGACATTACCTACCGGGATTTCCGGCTGCGCGCCGACCACGTGGAGTTCGATGACGAAACGAAGACAGCCATCGCCCGCGGTCACGTGCAATTCGACCGCGAGGAGCAGCACCTGGACGCCGATTCGGCAACTTTTGAGCTGCGCACCGGCCATGGCGTCTTTCACAATGTTCACGGCTCGTTCAAAACGCACCGGCGGCCGAACATTAACCTGCTGGTCAGCTCGAATCCGCTGCTTTTTTATGCGGAAGAAGTCGAGCGCGTGGACGAACGCATCTATAAAATTCGAGAGGCCTGGCTGACCGTTTGTCCGCCGGACCGGCCGACGTGGAAATTCTATACGCCCCGCGCGACCATTGTGATTCAGCATGAAGTACACCTCGAGCGGGCCACCTTCCGGCTATTCTCCGTGCCGATTATTTATCTGCCGTATGCCACCGTGCCGGCCGGCCGGCGCCTGCGCCAGTCGGGGTTCATGACTCCGGAAGTGGGCGACAGCAGCGTTAAAGGATATTTCGTGGGCGATTCGTACTATTGGGCGCCTACGGAGTGGATGGACTCGACAGTCGGCGCCCAACTCATGACGCGCCGCGGATGGAGCCAGAACGCCAACTTCCGCGCTCGGCCAGACCCGAACGTGCGAATTGATGCCAGCTACTTCGGAGTGCACGACCGGGGCATCGTGCAAAATGGGGTCCGTGTGACGCAAGGCGGTCACGAGGCTCACTTCGGCCTGGACGCGTTTTTGCCCGGGGGATGGCGGGCCGTGGCGGACCTGAATCAACTGAGTTCGCTGACCTTCCGGCTGGCATTCGCCGAGACATTCGCGCAGGCCGTGAACTCGGAGGTGCGCAACACGGCTTTCGTCACGAACACATTCCGCGGATTCACGATCAGTTTCGCCGCGTTGAGCTACAAGAACTTTTTGAGCACCAACGACATCACCACCGGAACGCCGGAGACATCGGTGGTGCTGCGCACGGCCCCGGAAGCGCGTTTCAGTTCGTTCGAACAGGCGCCCTGGCAGCGGCTGCCGGTTTATTTCAGCTTCGATCTGTTCGCCGACGCCGTCCACCGCGCGGACAATGTTCCGCCATCGTTTCAAACGCCTGCCGCCGTGCAGCGCACGGAATTTGCGCCCCGTGTGACCATGCCCCTGCACTGGGGACCGTGGCTCAGCGTGACGCCTACTTTCACCCTGCGCTCCACTCGCTATGGCTCGCAACTGGTGAACGGCGTCCTCTCCAACGAACCGTTTGTGCGCACCACCGAAGAATTTTCCCTGGACCTGCGGCCGCCTTCGCTGGCGCGCGAATGGGGAAGCTCGAACACAAAATGGAAACACGCGATCGAGCCGGACATCACCTACCGTTACGTGAACGGCGTAAATGATTTTGTCCGGTTTCTGCGCTTCGATGAAGATGAAACCCTGACCGACACGAATGAAGTGGAGTACTCGGTGACGCAGCGGCTCTATCGCAAACGAAGGGACGGCGATGCGCAAGGCCTGGTGAGTTGGCGCATCGCGCAAAAATATTTTCTCGATCCAACTTTTGGCGGCGCGCTGGCTCCGTGACAACGCAACGTGTTTCAGACTCTCGATGCCTTGACCCCGTTTGCGTTCGCCGATTTCGCGCGGCGCTTTTCGCCGATCATCAGCGACTTGCGCATCACTCCCGGGGGCCCCTACGACGCGCAACTCCGCGTGGACTACGATCCGCAGCGGGGGCAAATCACCGGGGTGGGCACGCTGCTCAAACTGAAACCATATCGCGAATCCTTTCTCACGCTGGCGGACTTTTCGACGATCAATATCCCGCCCACTTCGCCGGCAAACCCAAATGTATTTCAGCCGCGATCCAACCAGATGCGCGCGCTGGTGGGCTATGGGGATTTAAATCGCCGGGGGTGGAACACCGCCTTCGGCATGAGCTACGACGTGACGCAGCGGGCTTTTCAAAACCAACTGGCGCAGTTGAGCTACAACGGCTCGTGCTGCGGAATCGGATTCGAGTACCGGCGGCTGACACTGGGGAACGTACGCTCGGAGAATCAGTACCGGCTGGTGCTGCTGATCGCCAATATCGGCTCGGTGGGAAACGTGCGGCGCCAGGACAAAATATTTTGAAGCGTCCGGAACACTGCGATGCGTGAATCGGAAATTGCTTTCCTTTCCATCGAGCAAGCCGGGCGGCGGCTGCGGACCAGGAAAATTTCTCCGGTTGACCTGGTGGAAGCGGCGCTGGCGCGGATCGAACGGCTGAATCCGCGCCTGAACGCATTTCTCACTGTCGTGGCCGATGGCGCCCGGCAGGCCGCGCGGCGCGCGGAGCAGGAACTGCTGAAGCGGCGCGATCGAGGGCCGCTTCACGGCATCCCGATTTCACTGAAGGACAATATTTGGACGCGCGGCATTCGCACCACGGCGGGATCGAAAATTCTGGCGGATTTTGTTCCGGAAGTTGATGCCACGGTAGCCCGGCGGCTCTCGCGGGCCGGCGCGATCCTGATCGGCAAGACAATTCTTCACGAATTTGCTTACGGCATTTCGAGCGACAACCCTCACTACGGTGCGGTGCACAATCCCTGGGCGCTCGAACGCATTCCCGGCGGTTCGAGCGGCGGCTCGGCGGCATCGCTCGCATCCGGAATTGGATTCGGGTCCGTGGGAACCGACACGGGCGGCTCCATTCGGATTCCTGCCGCGCTGTGCGGAATCGTTGGCATGAAGCCGACCCTTGGCCGCGTCAGTTGCTATGGAGTTGTGCCGCTGGCACGAAGCCTCGACCATGTTGGGCCGCTGGCACGGCGAGTGGCGGATGTTGCAATTCTGTTGCGCGCAATCGCCGGGCGCGACCCGCTTGATCCAACCACGGCAGCTAGAAAAGTGCCGGATTATCCCGGCGCGTTGAAAGGGCGGCGGCTGGGAAAAGTGCGCCTGGGTTGGCCTCGCGAGTATTTCTTCGAGCACGTGGATGCCGAGGTTCAGAAGGCAGTCGAAGCTGCAGCGAAGCAACTCGAGAAATTGGGCGCTACGTTTGAGGAAATTTCGCTACCCAATATTTCCGCTTCAGTTGAGCCGAGCACGCAGATCGCGCTGGCCGAGTCGAATAGTTTTCACGAACTGGCCGGCTATTATCCCGCGCGTGCCGCGGAGTATGGCGAGGACGTGCGCAAGCGATTGGAGTTGGGTGATTCCATTCGGGCAGTCGATTATCTGGCGGCGCTCGAAACGCGCAAGAAAGTGCTCGGCGATTTCGAGGCTGCTTTCAAGCACGTGGATGCGATTCTTGCGCCGTCCGTGCCCGTGCCTGCTCCGCGCATCGGCGAGAAAATGGTGAAGATCGGCGCGGAGGAGGAATCGGTGCGCTCGGCGCTGATTCGAACCAACAGGCCCGCGAATTTTACGGGCCTGCCGGCCATTTCGGTGCCGTGCGGCTTTACGCGAACGGGGCTGCCCATTGGCTTGCAATTGATCGGGCGCGCCTGGGAAGAAGCGCGGTTGCTCCAAATTGCTCATGCCTATGAGCAATCGACGGAGTGGCACCAGCGGCATCCGCCGATGGATTGAATTCGACCGCTTCGGCTAAGAGAGTTCATTCATGCGCGCGGATTTGTGGCACGGCGCCTCGCGATTTCATCAAGAAATGAGCAGCGGCAAACCCCGCGGCTCCCGTCAGCAGTCCTGCCAGGCCATCTCCCACGTAGTGATAGCGGCCGTAGACGGTTGAAATCACCATCAAGGAAAATAGTGGCAAGTGCACCCAGAAAAGCCAGCGGCGGTATTGCCACGCGCAGAGCAGGGCGGCAAATGCTCCGGCAACATGCGCCGAAGGGAATGCTGCGCCGTGAACGCGGCCATAGCGCTCGACGAGATTGATCACCCAGGTGGCGGGACCGCCCGGGAGAACCTGATATTCGAGCGCGGGGAAAGCATGAAATGGGCTTTGGATTGGGAAGAGGACCGCAATGGTGTAAACGGTGTAATGCGCGAGTGCCATGGACGTCATCACAGTCCAGAATTCACGATGTTCCCCTCGCGCATAGAGAATTGCCGGCAGCGCAACCAGAGCGAAGAAGTAAGTCAGGTAGGCGAACTGCATGAAGTCGTTGAGCGCGGGGTTCGCGAACCGCGCGAGCCAATCCCAGGGGTAGACGCCGGTGAGAGCATGATCGAAGCGGATCAGCCAGGCGTCGAACCAGTTGGGAAAAATGATGTGGACCAAGCCCGTCAACTCTTCGAACAAAAAAGTCCAGAGAGGCAACGCATACCAATGGCGCAGAAAACGAAGGGCGGAATTGCCTGACCGGCTGGCGGCCCATGCGAGCGCCAAAATTCCGGCTGCAATACAGGCGTGAATCAACAGATATCGCGGGGCGGCGGGGAGATTTTTGCGGAAGAGGAAAATCAGGCTGTTCAACACTCCCAGATAGCCGAAGGTGACCCATTCGAACGCGCCACAAGCTCCGCGGACTTGCTCGATCCAAGTTGAAAAGATGGAGGAGTGAGAACCGGTATCGCGCTCGCGCCAGGAAATCGCGGCGGCTTCCACGCACGAACGAAGCGGCGATTTAAATTGACGATTCATCGCTTCACCTGAAATTGTGGAGTCGATTCCATCCGGGGAAAAAACTCCGGCGCCGCCGAATGGGACGGCGAAACCTGCTGATCCCATTCAACGATGGGCCAGCGGCGCCGGATCGCATGCCGCTGGAGACGCCGGGAAGGATTTACTGCCACCGGGAAACCAACCGCGCCGAGAATTGCGGCGTCCGAGAAGCGATCGGCATAGGCGAAACTGCCGGCAAGGTGAACGCCGAATTGCTTCGCGAGACTCATTGCCGCGTGGGCCTTCGCAGCGCCCGAAATGAGTTCATCCCGAATGTATCCTGTCCAGCGGCCATCGCAGGATTCGAGTTCGGTGGCGCACACGGTGATGCTCTGAGACTGTGCCGGCAACCGGCTCGCGATTGCGCGCACCAGGGGAGCGAGCGAACCACTCAGTAGAAAAATCCTGTGTCCCTGGTCTGCGTGCCATTTCAATTGGCGCAGCCCTTCGGTGAAAAACGGCAGAGACTCGGACGCGCTCGAAGCAGCCCAATCGCCCGCCAGCGTGATTGGCAATTGCTGGAGATATTTCTTGTTGCCTTCCGTGGCTTCGATTCGATCGCTTCCTGAACGCAGCAAGAATTCTACAAACCATCGCCAGCCATTCACGGGACCCAATTCGCCGCGCCCGATCATGTAGCGAATGAATCGCCGCTCCAGCGAAGGCGGCGCAAGAAGAGTGCCGTCGAGGTCAAAGAACGCCGCGCAATTTGAAGCAAGATTCATCGTGCGGCTCCCACCGTTTTCGAAGCGGGGCTAAGAGCGCCCAAATAGCGCCCGCCTTCCCACAGGACGGGGACGGCGCGGACGATGCAGAACACGATCGTGGCGGTGACGAGAACCTGAGCTGTCCAAGCGAACCAACTCATGGCCCGTCCATTGAGAAACGGGGATGGAAGATGCAGGAGCGTAAGTTGCACGCCCAAATAACAGAAGCAGATACATTTCAGCGCGGCATAGGCGCCGCGGCTCGCGCGCGAAGCAACCAGCTTGCGTCCCCACCAGCTTTCCAACATGGACTCCTTGCCAAAGCCGGAGCGGCCGGACAATGCCGCGATGCCACGCAGAAAATCGGTGAGAGTTCCGCGCACGAAGAAAAGCACGGGAACCCAGAGTGAAACCAATCCGGTGACGGCAAAAAAAGTGAAAAAAAGATTTTCCACTACGCGGTCGCCCAGAATGTCGAGTTGCGCGCCGAGGGGCGAGGAAAGTTTTCGCCGGCGAGCGAGATGGCCATCCAGCGCATCGAGACTAATGGCGGAAACCGTTAATCCAAGGGCGGCCACATCCATCCATAGATTTCGACCGAAGAGCGCGACGGCGGCGAAGGCCATGGCCACACGTAGGGCGGTGATTTGGTTCGGCGTCATCGGATTCCTCCCAAGTTTCGTTGGTATCCGGTTGGCCTTCGCACAACCGGCAATCGCAAGTAAGGCATGTTGAATTCCAATGGGAAGAGCGACGTAAGATCTTGTTAAGTCAATGGATTAGCGAGAGGGAGGGCAATCAGGGCCATGGGCTAAATCGAATGGTTTCGCTGACACTTGGCGGGAATCATGGCAGGCGTAAACTAGAGATGAGATAGCCGCGACACCGAGGACGCGAGTGTGGGAAAATAATGGTTTCGGCCCTGTTTCTCGGCACGAGCAGAGGCATCCAATCCTTAGTAATAAGGCGTAAAAGAGACAATGGACGTTTCTATATTCGCTGCGTTTGTGGCCGGTCTGGTTTCCTTCCTTTCACCGTGCGTACTTCCGCTGGTGCCCGGATACGTTTCCATGCTTTCTGGCATAGGAGTGGAGCAACTCAAGAACGGAGAAACGCCGCGCGCGAGTCTGCTGACTTCCTCGCTGGCGTTCGTATCCGGGTTCTCCATTGTGTTCATCACCTTCGGGGCATCGGCGAGCGCCGTGGGGTCATTTCTGTTGCGAAATCGGAGTATGCTGGCGCCACTCGCGGGGGCAGTGGTGGTTCTTTTTGGCCTGCACCTGATCGGCTGGCTGGCGAAAATTCCGGTGCGAGTGGGATTGGCGATCGGGATCGTACTGGTGGCGGCAGCGGCGGTGCTGGCCTGGGGATTTTCGGGGAGCACGCATGGAATTCAGCCAGTGCAGTTGGTTTCGGTTGCGTTGATTTTTCTGATCGGGCCGGTGCTTTCGCGCTGGCTGAATCGCGACTTGCATTTCCGGAATGTGGGCGGGCAGCCAGGGATTGCCGGCGGATTCTTGATGGGCTTTGCTTTTGCGTTTGGATGGACGCCTTGCATCGGTCCGATTCTGGCCACGGTGCTGGGCCTGGCGGCAACGCGGGACACGATCGCGCAAGGCGTGTTCCTGCTCGCGGTGTATTCAGCGGGCCTGGCGATTCCCTTTATCCTGACGGCGTTGGGCATCGGGCAATTCCTGCGCTTCTACCAGAAATTCCGCCGCCACATCCACATGGTGGAAGTATTCAGCGGTGTATTGTTGCTGTTCGTGGGCGGACTTATTTTTGTGAACCGGCTGACGTGGCTCTCGGGTAAACTAGCATTCCTGAACCGGTTTTCATGGTGAACGGAGCGATGGTGAGGAAAACCCTAATTCGAACTCTCGCAGCTATTGCAATTCTGGCTGCGGGCATCTCCCCTGCGTGCAAGTCGTTCAAGGGCGCCAGCGCAGCGGGAGGAGACACAGGAAAGAAAAATTACCCGGACGAGCCTGAAGTGACGTTTCAGAGTTTGGATGGCCGCAACGTATCGCTGGGAAGCTTCAAGGGCAAGGTGGTGCTGGTGAATTTCTGGGCCACTTGGTGCGAGCCATGCAAGGCGGAAATTCCCGGCCTGATCGATTTTCAAAAGAAATATGGGGACAAAGGCTTCACCATCCTGGGCGTGGCCATGGACGATGAAGGCAAGAAAGTTGTGGAGCCGTTCGTGCACGATCAGAAATTCGACGTGGATGGCCAGCAGGTTACGATGAACTACCCCATCCTGATTGGAAACGACGAGATCGCCAACAAGTTTGGCGGGATCATCGGCTTTCCCACCAGCGTCTTAATTTCGCGCGACGGGAAAATAATCAAGCGGTACATCGGCCTGGTGAATATGGATTCGCTTAAGAAAGAAATTCAAGGGTTGATCTAGATGATGGACGAACGCGATTTCCAGAAGAAATGCGACGAGGCGTTCGAAGCGCTGCGCAAACGGCTGCTGGACCTGGGCGACCAGCACGATTTTGAAGTGGAAGGGGGAAGCGGAAAGCTCGAAATGCTTTTCACGGATGAGGACGAGACCCGCTTCGTCATCAGCCCGAACACTCCCGTGCGGCAGATCTGGATTTCGGCGCTGACCACCAGTTTCAAACTCGGCTGGTCCGATGCGGCAAACGCATTCGTGCTGGAAAAGACCGGCGAGACGCTGACCCAGGTGATGAGCCGGATTCTGACGCAGCAGCTTGGCTCGCCGGTGGCGGTGTAGAGATGCGAATGCGAAAAACTTTGGCCTTCACTTGCGCGCTCTGTTTTGCCGCGATTCTTGCAGTTGGCGCAGGGGGGCGCGCGCAAGAAAGTTCCGCCCAACAGAATGCGGCCGCAATTGTGAAGCTGCAGCCTTATGTTTCGCTCGAACCAATCCCGCGCGGACACGCGTTCCAGGTGGCCGTGATCGCGGAGATTCGAAACGGCTACCACATCAACTCCAATAAGCCAGCGGATGATTTTCTGATTCCTACCACGCTGACGGCGCAATTGCCCAACGGCTTGCGCCAAGTCGAAACGATTTATCCACCTCAACAAGCGCTGAAATTTTCATTCTCGCAGACGCCGCTGCTGGTTTACACGGGACGCGCGCCGATTTTTCTGCGCCTGGAGGCAGGGAGCAATGCGCCGCTCGGCGAGATGACGATTCCACTGGTTTTGCGTTACCAGCCCTGCAACGACACGACCTGCTTGCCGCCGGTGAAGATTCCAATTTCCGTGACGGTGCAGATTGCTGCCGCAGGCGCGAGTTCCCGAAGCGTCCATCCGGAGATTTTCAGCAGCAAGAAGCCTTAGTTGTAAGGATCTCGCCGGGGCTTTCTACTGATAACAATCCAATAGAACTCGATTTTCGGGGAGATTTCGCGCCTCGCCTTTCTTGATTTGTCAGCGGGCGGCGACAACCGGAAGCGCGCGGCGCAAGCGTTCGACCACGCCTTCTTTGCCGATCGCCAGCATGGAATCGAAGAGCGGAGGAGCGACGGCGCGGCCGACAATCGCCACGCGGGTGGCATTGATGAGCAAGCCTGCTTTCACCCCTTCGGCGGCGGCGAGTTCGCGCAGAGCATGGTCGCAGGCGTCGTGATTCCATTCGGGAAGAGCGGCGAGCGCGGCGGCGAGTTTGCCCAGAAGCATGGGCAGGCGCTCGTCCTTCCAGAATTTCTCGCGCGCCTCCGGATCATATTCAAAGTCGCCGGTGAAAAACGCGCGGGCCCATCCGGAAAAATCGTTTACAAGGCGTGTGCGCGGACGAATCAAGTCCACGGTGCGTTCGAGCCAGCCACGCTCGCTCGCGCCCCACTCGTCACGCCAGATTCCCGCGCGGCGGAGTTCCGCTTCCACATAAGGCAGCAATTCGCCAACCGGCAGATTGTGCAGGTATTGCTGGTTGAACCATTCGAGTTTTGCACGATCAAAAATTGCATTGGTGCGGCTGACGCCAGCAAGCGAAAACCGCTCGACAAGTTCCGGCGTGCGCAGGAATTCCGTGTCGTCTCCAGTGGACCATCCCAGCAGGGCCAGGAAATTACGGAACGCTTCGGGAAGGAAGCCTTCCTCGGTGTAGGAGCCGACGCTGGTGGCGCCGTGGCGCTTCGAGAGGCGAGTGCGGTCCGGTCCCAGGATCAGCGGCACATGCGCAAAAATGGGTGGCGTGGCCCCGAGGGCCTGATAAAGCAGCGCCTGCTTGGGCGTATTGGAAAGATGATCGGCGCCGCGAATCACGTGGGTGATGCGCATCTCCACATCATCCACAACAACTCCCAATTGGTATGTAGGCAAACCGGTCGAGCGAAGCAGGACGAAATCTTCGATCTCGGCGTTTTGCACTTCCCGGGCTCCAAACACAGCGTCATC